>NZ_JBIAVO010000006.1:0-297745 GCF_042894345.1 Kitasatospora sp. NPDC001540 | reverse complement strand
TCGTGCCGCTCCCCGTAGCGGCCGTAGGCCCCGGCCACGTTGAAGTAGCGCAGGCTCACCGCCGCCAGGCCGTGCGCGACGGCCTCGGAGGTGATCAGGTGGTCCACCGCCAGCTTGGTGGCGCCGTAGGCGTTGGTCGGCGAGGTCCGCGCGCTCTCCTTGATCGGCACCTCCTCCGGCTCCCCGTACACCGCCGCGGTCGAGGAGAACACCAGCCGCCCCACCCCGGCCTTGCGCATCGCCGACACCAGCTCCAGCGAACCGGCCACGTTGTTGCGCCAGTACTTCTCCGGGTCCGCGACCGACTCGCCCACCTGCGAGGACGCCGCGAAGTGCAGCACCGCCTCGAACGAGGAGTCCAGCACCTCGCCCGCGTCCTGGATCCGGCCCCGCACGAACTCCGCGCCCTCGGGCACACCCTCGGCGAACCCGGTCGACAGGTCGTCCAGCACGGTCACCTGGTGCCCCGCCTCCAACAGGTGCGCCGCCACCACGCTCCCCACGTAGCCGGCTCCGCCCGTGACCAGGTACTTGCTCATGCCCTCGACCTCCGCGACATTCGGGTATTCCTCGCCCGGAGCATAGGGCAACCACCTGAACGCCGGAGCACTCCGCCCGGCCCGGGCGGCCGTCCGCGAACCGGTCTCCGACGCGAACTCACCCGCGGGTCAGGCCAGTTGGTCCAGCAGGCCGGTCCGGGCCGCCAGCGCGGCCGCCTCCAGCCGGGAGCGGGCCCCGAGCTTGGTCAGCACCCGCTGGACGTGCGTGCGGGCCGTCGACGGGGCGATCCGCATCGCGGCGGCGATCGCCGCGGTGTCCTCCCCGTCCGCGATCCGGGCCAGCACCTGCACCTCCCGCCGGGTCAGCAGCCGCAGCAGCCGCAGCGCCTCGTCGTCCGGCTCCGCCACCGGCCACAGCAGGTGCTCGAACGCGGCCCGCAGCACGTCCACTGCGACCGCCACCTCCCCCGCCCGGACCCGCGCGACCGCCCGGTCCACCACGTCGATCCGCTCGTCGCTGCGCACGTACCCGGCCGCCCCCGCCGCGAACGCCGCCGCGACCCGCCCCGGCGCCCCCAGCGGCCCCAGCACCACCACCGCGATCTCCGGCCGCTCCCGCCGCAGCCGCCGCAGCGGCTCGAACGGGTCCTCCGCCCCGCCCCCCACCCCCAGCAGGCACACCTCCGGCCGCCGCCCCGCCACCAGCTCCAGGACGGCCCCGCACGGCGACCCGATCCCCAGCACCCGGTGCCCGCGCTGCTGCAGGGCGGCCCCCAGCGCCTCGGCCATCAACCGGTGGTCGTCCGCCACCACGAGCCGTGCGCTCATCCCGCCCCTCCGCTCCCGGGCCCGACAGACGCACCATCACAGCGCACAATCGCCCCGCCCGCCAGAGGACCTCCGCGGCCGGACCCCGGAGCACGCGGGGGAGAACGCGGCAGGAGAACGCGAAAGGCCCCGCCTCACGGCGGGGCCTTCTTCTCCTGAGCCCCCATGCGGAATCGAACCGCAGACCTTCTCCTTACCATGGAGACGCTCTACCGACTGAGCTATAGGGGCTTGTTGCTCCGGGTCCCTCGCGGTTCCCCTTGCGACGAGGAAGACATTACATGCTCCGCCGACCGCTTGGGAAATCGGCTTCGGCCAGGTCGGAGGGCTAAACTGCCCGAGAAGACCCGATCTGCCGTGCAATGTCGCCCAGCAGCCGCGAACTCCCGTGCAGCGAAGGCCCGTGATCCTGTGTCAGCCCCCGGCCGCGACCGTGCTTCCGGTGACCCCGCCGCCTGGTGGGCGCTGGCCCTGCGGCCGAACCGGCCGGTGGTGCCGCGGGTGCTGGTGGTGCGGGCGGCGGTGGGGATGGCGGTGCCGCTGGGCGTGGGGCTGGTGTGCGGGCGGCTGGCGCTGGGGGTGTTCGCGGCGCTGGGGGCGATGCACGCGACGATGAACGACCGGGTGGAGCCGCTGCGGCTGCGCGCGCCGCGGATCGCGCTGGCGCTGGCCGCGTCCACGACCGGGATGCTGATCGGGGCGGAGCTGCAGCACCGGGGCGCGAGCGGCCTGGAGATCGGGGCGGCGCTGACCCTGGTGGGCTTCGCGGGCGGGGCGCTGTCGGCGACCGGTCCGCGCGGGTCGGCGGCCGGGATGCTGCTGCTGGTGTCGGCCTCGCTGGGCGGCGGGATGGCGCTGCCGCACCCGTGGTGGGCCGCGCCCGCGATGCTGCCGTGCGGGGCGGCGCTGGTGCTGCTGCTGGGGGTGCGCTACCGCACCGACGTCCGCACCGATCCGCGCACCCGGGCGCTGGCCGAGGTGTACCTGGCGCTCGGCGGCCTGCTGGCCGCCCTCGGCACCCCGGACGGCCCGGCCGCCCGCCGCCTGCTGACCGGCCGGCTCAACCAGATGCAGGACCTGCTGCCGCCGCCCCGCCCGGGCCGCCGCGAACCGGAGCGGCTGCACCGGCTGCGCCGCTCGTACGAGGCCGCGCTGGGCGCCACCGAGGCGGCGGCCGGGCTGCTGTGGGCGTGGCGGCCGGTGCCGCCGGAGCTGGCGGCGTTCCCGGCCCGGCTGGCCGCGCAGATCACCGGCGGCCCCGAGCCCGCGTACCCCGACTGGCGGCCCGACACGCCCTCCCGGACGGCCTTCGACACGGCGCTGCGAGCCGCCGCCGACACCGTGGCGGGCCGCTGGGCGCCGCTGGACACCGCCGCCCCGCCGCCGCCGGACCCGTGGCGGCTGCGGGTGCGGCTGCTGTCGCGCGGCTCGGTGCGCTACGGGCTGCGGGTGGCGCTGTGCGTGGCGGTGGCCGAGACGGCGGTCAACCTGCTTCCGCTGGAGCGCAGTTACTGGGTGCCGATGACGGTGGCGTTCGTCCTGAAGCCGGATCTGGGCTCGGTCTTCCAGCGGGCGGTGAGCCGGGCGCTGGGCACCGTGCTGGGCATCGCGGTCACCGCGGTGCTGCTGGCCCTGACCACGGACCCGTGGGCGCTGAGCCTGGCGATCTCGCTGTGCGTGGCGCTGCTGCCGTACTCGACGGCCGCGCACTACGGGCTGAACACCGTCGTGATGACGCCGGTGGCGCTGCTGCTGGTGCAGCTCGGCGGGGAGAGCGGCGCGGCCGAGTTCTGGCCGCGGGTGCTGGACACCGCGCTGGCCAGCGCCATCGTGCTGGTCTTCGGCTACCTGCTGTGGCCCGAGCGGCCCCCGCACCGGATCGAACCGGGCATCGTCACCGCCGCGAACGCCCTGCGCCGCTACCTGGCGGCGGTGGCCCGGGGCGAGCCGGTCGCCGAGGTGTGGCTGCGCCGCACCGCGTACCGGGCGCTGGCCGACGCCCGGCAGCAGGTCGACCTCGGCCTGGCCGAACCCCCGCCCGCCGGGCGCCTCGCCGAGCGGTGGGTGCCCGCGACCGCCGCGCTGGAGCGGCTCTCGGGGGCGGTCGCCGCGTACGCCGCGCAACTGCGCTACGGCGGGCGGCAGCCCGAGCCGGAGGTGATCGAACGGGTGCTGCGCTCGCTGGACCGGCTCACCGGCGCGGCCCGCGCCCACCACCCGCCGACCGGCCGGATCGCCCGGCCGACCGGCCCGCACGACCCGGAGCGCAGCGCGCTGGCCCGGGCCGCGGACGAGCTCGACCTGCTGCTGGACGGGTAGTCCTCGGGCGTGCGGCTCAGACCTGCTCGGCCAGCTCCAGCCAGGACATCTCCAGCTCCTCCTTGTCCTCGCGGACCTTGCGCAGTTGCGCGTCCAGCTCGGCGACCTTGGAGAAGTCGGCGGCGTGCTCGGCCAGTTGGGTGTGCAGCTTGGACTCCTGCTCGTCCAGCTTGGCGATCTGCCGCTCCAGCTTCTGCATCTCCTTCTTCGCCGCCCGCAGGTCGCCCGCCGACAGGCCGGAGGTGGCGGCGGGGGCCGAAGCCTGCACGGCGGCGGCGGCCGCGGCCGCCTCGGCCATCGCGGTGCGGCGCTCCAGGTACTCGTCGACGCCGCCCGGCAGCATCCGCATCCGGCGGTCGCCGAGCAGGGCGTACGCGGTGTCGGTGGTGCGCTCGATGAAGAACCGGTCGTGGCTGATCACGACCATCGAGCCGGGCCAGCCGTCGAGCAGGTCCTCCAGCTGGTTGAGGGTCTCGATGTCGAGGTCGTTGGTGGGCTCGTCGAGGAACAGCACGTTGGGCTCGTCCATCAGCAGCCGCAGCAGTTGCAGGCGGCGCCGCTCGCCGCCGGAGAGGTCGCCGACCGGCGTCCACTGCTTGTCCTTGCCGAAGCCGAACTGCTCGCACAGCTGCCCGGCGCTCATCTCCCGGCCCTTGCCCAGGTCGACCCGGCCGCGGACCTGCTCGACGGCCTGCAGGACGCGGGTGGCCGGGTCCAGCTCGGCGACCTCCTGCGAGAGGTACGCCAGGCGGACGGTCTTGCCGACCTTGATCACGCCGCCGGCCGGCTGCACGTCGCCCTCGGTGGCGTACGCGGCCTGCATCGCCCGCAGCAGCGAGGTCTTGCCCGCGCCGTTGACGCCCAGCAGGCCGATCCGGTCGCCGGGGCCGAGCTGCCAGGTGAGGCGCTCCAGCAGCAGCTTGTCGCCCGCCTTGACGGTCACGTCCTCCAGGTCGAAGACGGTGCGGCCCAGGCGGGCGTTGGCGAACTTCATCAGCTCGGACTTGTCGCGCGGCTCCGGCACGTCCGCGATCAGCGCGTTCGCGGCCTCGATCCGGTAGCGCGGCTTGGAGGTGCGGGCGGGGGCGCCGCGGCGCAGCCAGGCCAGCTCCTTGCGGGCCAGGTTCTGCCGCTTCTGCTCCTCGGTGGCCTCGATCCGGGAGCGCTCGGCGCGGGCGAACACGTAGTCCGAGTAGCCGCCCTCGTACTCGCGGACCTCGCCGCGCTGGACGTCCCACATCCGGGTGCAGACCTGGTCCAGGAACCAGCGGTCGTGGGTGACGCAGACCAGCGCGGAGCGGCGGTTCTGCAGGTGCTTGGCCAGCCAGGCGATGCCCTCCACGTCGAGGTGGTTGGTGGGCTCGTCCAGCACGATCAGGTCGGGCTCGCCGAGCAGCAGCTTGGCGAGGGCGATGCGGCGGCGCTCGCCGCCGGAGAGCGGGCCGATCACGGTGTCCAGGCCGTCGGCGAAGCCCGGCAGGTCCAGGCCGCCGAACAGGCCCTGGACGATGTCGCGGATCCGGGCGTCGCCCAGCCACTCGTGGTCGGCCCGGCCGGCGATCACCTCGTGCCGGATGGTGGCCTTCGGGTCCAGCGAGTCGTGCTGCGTGAGCACGGCCAGCTGCAGGCCGCCGGAGTGGGTGATCCGCCCGCTGTCCGGCTCCTCCAGCTTGGCGAGCATCCGGATCAGCGTCGTCTTGCCGTCCCCGTTGCGGCCCACCACACCGATCCGGTCGCCCTCGCTGACGCCGAGGCTGACCCCGTCCAGCAGGGCCCTGGTGCCGTACACCTTGGTGACGGACTCGATGGTGGCGAGGTTGACGGCCACGAAGCTGCACTCCTGAGGAAGGGGCTGGAACGAGTACCCAGCCTAGTGCCGCGACCGCCCTCGGTTTCGTCCTACCGGGCTCCGTCCAGCAACGCCCGCTGCTCGTCGGTCAGTTCCAGGTCGAGCGCCGCCAGGCTCTCGTCCAGCTGGGCCACCGAGGAGGCGCCCACCAACGGGATCGCCGGGAGCTCGCCGCCGAGCAGCCAGGCCAGCACGACCTGGTTGCGGGTGGCGCCGGTCTGCCGCGCCACGGTGTCGAGGGCGGCGAGGCGGGTGGGCGTGCCCGCGTGGTCGAAGGACGGGCCGAGCGGCTTGTCCTCCCGGACGTAGCCGCCGCCGAGCAGCGGGGAGTAGGCGACCAGGGTGAGTTCGGGGCTCTCCTTGAGGTACGTGACCAGGTCGCCCTGGACGGCGGCCTGGTCGCCGTCCGCGCAGGTCAGGCCGGGCAGGTCGCCGCGGCGGCGCAGGTAGGTGTGGCCGTACTGGAGCACCTCGTAGCCGGGCAGTCCGGCCTGCGCGGCGATGTTCCGGGCCCGCTCGACCCGCCAGGACCAGTGGTTGGAGACGCCGAGCAGGCCGACCGTCCCCTCGTCGACGAGTGCGCCGAAGGCGTGCACGGTCTCGGCCAGCGGCACCGTCCGGTCCTCGACGTGCGCGTACAGCAGGTCGAGCTTCTCGACCCCCAGGCGCTTGCGGCTGGCCTCCGAGGAGGCCCGGATCACCTCGGCGGACAGGCCCTCGCCGTTCTCGACGAACCCGGTGCCCGGGGCCTTCGGACGGGCGCCGAGCTTGGTGGCGATCACCACCTCGTCGGTGATGCCGCGGCTGGCCCGCCACCGGCCGAGCAGTTCCTCGCTGGCGCCGCCCTGGCTGTCGTCCTGCCAGTACGCGTAGTTGTTGGAGGTGTCGATGAAGGTGCCGCCCGCCTCGACGTAGCGGTCCAGCACCGCGAAGGAGGTGGCCTCGTCGGTGAGCGTGCCGAACAGCATCGCGCCGAGGCTGAGCACGCTGACCTCGCGACGGGTGCGCGGGTCGGTTCCGATGGTGCGCTTGCGCATCCGGGTTCCCCTCGTTCTCCGCGACCCGCCCGGTGCGGGCCGCGGTGACGAGTCTGGAACCCGGAGCGCGCTCCAGGTCAAGCAGAGGTGTGGACCATTCGCGACAGCGCGCGGAGGTGACGTACCACCGCGCACGGGTGGCGGGCGTCCGTCGTCTCCCGGCCGGTCACCGCCACGCGGTACCGTGCGAGTACCACGACGGTGAGCCGGAGGTTGTGATGACGGCGGTGGAGAACCGGCCGCAGATGCTGGCCGAGGAGTTCGAGCGCATCGCCCAGGCGGCCGAGCGCGAGGGTGTCCGGATGGAGTTCATCCAGGGACGGATCGGAGTCAAGGCGGTGCCCGACGGCGACCACGACGAGATCATCCGCTGGGTGATGGAACAGTGCATGCAGCAGCGCCCCGACCTGTGGCTGTACCTCGAACGCGGCCTGCGGGTGGAGACCTACCGCAAGGGCAACGCCAAGCCGGACGGCTCACTCGCCCCAAAGGGCAGCTTCGCCGGCCAGGGCGAGTGGGCCGACGCCGACCAGGTCGTCATGGTCCTCGAGGTGACTTCCTACGACAGCGACACCGACCGCCGCGACCGGGAGGAGAAGCCGCGGGCCTACGCCGAGACCGGTATCCCGGTCTACCTGCTGATCGACCGGGACAGCTGTGAGGTGCTGGTCCACAGCGAGCCCGAGGACGGCCGGTACGTGAGCCTGGTCCGGCGCCCGTTCGGCAAGCCCGCCGTGCTGCCCGATCCGGTCGGGATCACCCTGGACACCGAACCGTTCAAGGCCTGGGTGCGCTGACCACCCGCGCGCCCGGCACCGGGCCGTGGGTGGCGTGGGCGGTGCGGCAGGTGCCGGAGGCGCGGAGGGCGGCGGCGACGTGGGCGGCGGCGTCGGCGTCCTTGGCCAGGAAGGCGCAGGTCGGGCCGGAGCCGGAGACCAGGGCGGCCAGCGCGCCCGCCTCGGTGCCCGCGCGCAGGGTGTCGGCGAGGGCCGGGCGCAGCGAGACGGCGGCGGCCTGCAGGTCGTTGGCGAGGGCGGCGGCCAGCGCGACGGGGTCGCCCTCGGCGAGGGCGGCGAGCAGGGCGGGGTCGGCGTCGGGGGTGGGGACGTCGGCCAGCGAGGAGCCGAGGCCGGACTCCTCTCGCAGGCGGTCGCACTCGCGGAAGACCGCCGGGGTGGAGAGTCCGCCGTCGGCGACCGCGAACACCCAGTGGAACGTCCCGGCCGCCGGCAGCGGCTCCAGCAGCTCGCCGCGGCCGCGGCCCAGGGCGACGCCGCCGAGCAGTGCGAACGGGACGTCGGAGCCGAGTTCGGCGGCCAGCTCCAGCAGGACGGGCTGCGGGGTGTCCAGGCCCCACAGGGCGTCGCAGGCCAGCAGCGCGGCGGCGCCGTCCGCGCTGCCGCCCGCCATGCCGCCCGCGACCGGGATGGCCTTGTCGATGTGCAGGTGCACGCCGGGGTCGGCGAGGCCGTGGTGGGCGGCCAGCAGCCGGGCGGCGCGGGCGGCCAGGTTGCTGTCGTCGAGCGGGACGGCGTCCGCGTCGGGGCCGTCGCAGCTGAGCGTGACGCCCTCGCCGGGGGTGGCGGTGACCTGGTCGCCGAGGGCGACGGCGAAGAAGACGTTCGCCAGGTCGTGGTAGCCGTCGGGGCGGACCCCGCCGACGCCGAGCTGGACGTTGACCTTGGCGGGGACCCGGACCGTGACCATGTTCAGTGTTCCTCTGCTGCCTCTGTGGCCTCTGCTGCCTTGGGCTTGTGCTCGGCGATCGCGGCGAACTGCTCGACGGTGAGCATCTCGCCGCGCAGCGTGTGGTCGATCCCGGCGCCCCGCAGGGCCTCCTCGGCGGCGGCGGGCGAACCGGCCCAGCCCGCCAGGGCGGCCCGCAGGGTCTTGCGGCGCTGCGCGAAGGCGGCGTCGACGACGGCGAACACCTCGCGGCGGGTGGCGGTGGTGGACGGCGGGTCGCGGCGGACCAGCGAGACCAGGCCGGAGTCGACGTTCGGCGCGGGCCAGAACACGTTCCGCCCGATCGCCCCGGCGCGCTTCACGTCCGCGTACCAGTTGGCCTTGACGGAGGGCACCCCGTACACCTTGTTGCCGGGCTTGGCGGCGAGCCGGTCGGCGACCTCGCTCTGCACCATCACCAGGGTGCGCTCGATGCTGGGGAAGGTCTCCAGCATGTGCAGCAGCACCGGCACCGCGACGTTGTACGGCAGGTTCGCCACCAGCGCGGTCGGCGCGGGGCCGGGCAGTTCGGTGACGTCCATCGCGTCGCTGAGCACCAGGTCGAAGTTGCCCGCCTTCGCGGGCATCCGCCCCCGGACGGTGTCCGGCAGGTGCCGCGCCAGCACCGGGTCGATCTCCACCGCCGTGACGTGCCGCGCCACCTCCAGCAGCGCCAGCGTCAACGACCCGAGCCCGGGCCCGACCTCGACCACCGCGTCCTGCCCCGTCACCTCCGCCGCCCGGACGATCCGCCGCACGGTGTTCCCGTCGATGACGAAGTTCTGCCCGCGCTGCTTGGTCGGCTTCACGCCGAACGCCTCGGCCAGCGCGCGGATGTCGGCGGCGCCCAGCAGGTGGCCGTCGGAGGTGGGTTCGGTGGTGCTCACCCGCCAAGGATACGGGTCAGAGCTCGACCAACTGCTTGAGATCGATCTCGACGGGGAACGGCAGCTCGGTGCGGAGCAGCCCTTCGTGCACCGCGTACGGGAGATAGACGGCTTGTGCTTCGTCCAGCCGGAACTCGTGCACGATGGGGAGGCCGTTCTCGCCGCGTTCGACGCGCCAGTAGGACGGAACACCCGTCTCGGCGTAGAGGCCGGGCTTGGTGAAGCGGTCGGCCGCCCGCGACCCGGGAGAGACGACCTCTACGGCGAGGGCCACCGAACCGATGGGGGTGCACTCCAGCTCGAACACGTTCAGGCCGGTCTTGTCGAACACCACCACATCGGGCAGCAGCACGTTGCGCTCGTTGAGCAGGACGCAGCGTTCGACGTTCACCGCGTAGGGCGTGGTCCTCGCCGCACGCAGTTCCGCGAAGAGCTGGTCCCGCACCTGGTCGTGCCACAGCAAAGTCTGTCCTCGGACCACGATCGCTCCGTCCACCAGCTCCCACTTGAACGGCAGATCGAGCTCGTTGACCTGGTCAAACGTCCAGCCGTTGGCCGGCGGGTACACCCAGTCGATCGGTTCGGCGGTCATCTCAGCCTCCTCGCTGCCTCCATGCTAACGAGCACGCCCGCCACCGGGGTGCGCTCAGTAGCCGAAGGCCCGGGCCGTGTTCGCCGCGATTGCCGTCGCCAACTCGTCCTCGTCCAGCGCCAGGTGGGCCGCCATCGCGCGGAGGGTGACCGGGATCAGGTACGGGGCGTTGGGGCGGCCGCGGTAGGGGTGGGGGGTGAGGAAGGGGGCGTCGGTCTCGATCAGGACGCGGTCGAGGGGGGTGGCGGTGAGGGCCTCGCGCAGGGCGTGGTTGGCCTTGTAGGTAACGGGGCCGGCGAAGGAGAGGTACCAGCCGTGCTCGGCGCAGGTGCGGGCCATCGCGGCGTCGCCGGAGTAGCAGTGGAAGACGGTGCGCTCGGGGGCGCCCTCCGCCAGCAGCAGGTCGATGACGTCCTGGTGGGCGTCGCGGTCGTGGATGACCAGGGCCTTGCCGTGGCGCTTGGCGATCTCGATGTGGCGGCGGAAGGACTCCTTCTGCAGGTCGACGCCCTCGGGGCCGGTGCGGAAGTAGTCGAGTCCGGTCTCGCCGACGGCGAGGACGTGCGGGAGGGCGGCGAGGCGGTCGATCTCGGCGAGGGCGGCGTCCAGCGCCTCCTGCCCACCGGCCTTGCGCTGCTGCCCGGACCACCCGTCGGGGTCGCCGAGGAAGATCCGCGGCGCCTCGTTGGGGTGCAGCGCGACGGCGGCGTGCACCTGCTCGTACCGCGCGGCGAGGTCGGCGGCCCACTGCGAGCCGGGGACGTCGCAGCCGACCTGGACGACGGTGGTGACGCCGACCGAGGCGGCCCGGGCCAGGCCCTCGGCGGGGGTGCCGGACTGCATGTCGAGGTGGGTGTGCGAGTCGGCGACCGCCACCGCGAGCGGCTCGGGCAGCGGCGGCGGGGTGCGGTCCTGCTCCTTCTTGGCACCCATCAGACGGCGGCCTTCTCGTCGAGGCGGGGGAAGAGGATCTCGCCCTTGGTGACGGTGGCCCCGGCGGGCAGCCGCCCCCAGTCGGCGACGGTGGCGATCCGCTGCTCGGCGAGCGCGCCCAGCGGGGCCTCCGCGCCGAGCGAGGCCCAGAGCTTGGCGGCGGAGTCCGGCATCAGCGGGTTGAGCAGGACGGCGGTGGCCCGCAGCGCCTCGGCGGCGGTGTACAGGACGGTGGCGAGCCGGTCCTGTCCGTCGGGGGACTTGGCGACCTTCCAGGGCTCCTGCTCGGTCAGGTAGCCGTTGACCAGCTTGACGAACTCGAAGACGGCGGCGATGCCGCCCGCGAAGTCCAGCTCCTCGCCGATCTTGCGGTCGGCCTCGGCGGCGGCCCGCGCCAGCGCGTCGGCGACGGCCCGTTCGGCGGGGCCGGACGCGGTGGCGGCGGGGAGCGCGCCGTCGAAGTACTTGCCGACCATCGCGGCGACCCGGGAGGCCAGGTTGCCGAAGTCGTTGGCGAGTTCGGAGGTGTAGCGGGCGGTGAAGTCCTCCCAGGAGAACGACCCGTCGGTGCCGAACGGGATGGCCCGCAGGAAGTAGTAGCGGTACGCGTCGACGCCGAAGTGCGAGGTCAGGTCGGTGGGCGCGATGCCGGTGAGGTTGGACTTGCTCATCTTCTCGCCGCCGACCATCAGCCAGCCGTTGGCGACGACCCGGCGCGGCAGCGGCAGCCCGGCGGCCATCAGCATGGCGGGCCAGATGACGGCGTGGAAGCGCAGGATGTCCTTGCCGACCAGGTGCACGGAGGCGGGCCAGAGCCGGGCGAAGCGCTCGGGGTCGCTGCCGTAGCCGGCCGCGGTGATGTAGTTCTGCAGGGCGTCGACCCACACGTACAGGACGTGCTTGTCGTCCCAGGGCAGCGGGACGCCCCAGTCGAAGGTGGAGCGGGAGATCGACAGGTCCTTGAGGTCCTGCTCGACGAAGCGCAGCACCTCGTTGCGGGCGGAGGCGGGCTGGATGAAGTCCGGGTTGGCGGCGTAGAACTCCAGCAGCTTCGGGCCGTACGCGGAGAGTCGGAAGAAGTAGTTCTCCTCCTCCAGCCACTCGACGGGTCGCTTGTGGACGGGGCAGAGCTTCTCCTCGTCCGTCGCGCCGGGCAGCAGTTCGCCGGGGAGCTTGTATTCCTCGCAGCCGACGCAGTACGGGCCGGTGTAGCTGCCCTGGTAGATCTCGCCCTTGTCGTACAGGTCCTGGACGAACTCCTGGACGCGGTCGGTGTGCCGGGCCTGGGTGGTGCGGATGAAGTCGTCGTTGGCGATCCGCAGGTGCTCCCAGAGCGGCTTCCAGGCCTCCTCGACCAGCTTGTCGCACCACTGCTGCGGGGTGACGCCGTTGGCCTCGGCGGTGCGCAGGATCTTCTGGCCGTGCTCGTCGGTGCCGGTGAGGTACCAGACGTCCTCGCCGCGCTGGCGGTGCCAGCGGGTCAGCACGTCACCCGCGACGGTGGTGTACGCGTGGCCCAGGTGGGGCCGGTCGTTCACGTAGTAGATCGGGGTGGTGACGTAGTACGCGTCGGTGCTGGTGTGGTCTTCCAAGGCCGCCATACCCCGGAATCCTAGTGGCCCGGCCGTCCGGCCCGGACCGTCCCCCGGCGGGGGCGGTCCGGGCCGGGGCCGGGGTCAGTCGGCGCGGCGCAGCCTGCCGAACCAGCGGCGGCGGGCCCGCAGCCCGGGGGGTTCGGGCGGGCCCTCGGGTTCGGCGGTGGGCGCGTAGCCGGGGCCGTTCCTGGTCACGGCGGCCACGTCCGCCACCCGCCCGGCCCGCATGATCCGGACGTGTTCGCCGCCGCAGCCGGGGCAGGCCAGCTCGCGCAGCGGGGAGGGGACCCGGACGCCGTTCGCCGTGTACTCGACCACGGTGCGGCCGTCCCTGGCCGTGTGGTGCTCGATGTCGTACGCCTGCTCCCAGCCGTAGCCGCAGTTGAGGCAGGCGAAGGAGTAGGCCTCGTGGACCGTCTGCACGGGGGCGGGACGGCTGGTCGTGCCGAGGCCGCTGGGTGCTCCGCCGTTCCGGGGGCTGTCGATCGTGTCGCTCATGCGCCACCTCGCTTCGCTCGGAGCCCGTCGCCCGGTCCTCACCGGCCGGGTGCGGGTTGTTCCATCCCAGGGAATGCCCGGGAGGATCCTTCCGATGCCCGGCTTGCCAAGTCTTGGTCCCGAATTGGCCCTCCGCTGGGGTGCTCATTCCAACGTACGCGCGATTCCGGCCATTGCCATACAAACCGATCAACACACCGAGCGATCCGGGGTGCTCAGGCGTGCTCAGGCGCGTGCTCAGGGCGCGTGCTTGGCCGCCACCACCGCGTCGAACACGATCGACTTGCGCAGCCCCAGCTCGGCGGCGACCGCGGCGATCGCCTCCTTGCGGCGCTCCCCCGCCTCCTCCCGGACGGCCACCCGGCGGGCCAGCTCGGCCGGGCCGACCTCCTCGGGCGCGGCGGGCGGGGCCCCGGCCACCACCACGGTGATCTCGCCCCGGACGCCGTCCGCCGCCCAGGCCGCCAGCTCGCCCAGCGGGCCGCGCCTGACCTCCTCGTACGTCTTGGTCAGCTCCCGGCAGACCGCGGCGGGGCGGTCGGCGCCGAACGCGGCGGCCATCGCCTCCAGCGTCTCGGCGATCCGGTGCGGGGCCTCGAAGAAGACCATGGTGCGCGGCTCGGCGGCGACCTGGGCGAGCTGCCGGGAGCGGTCGCCCGCCTTGCGCGGCAGGAAGCCCTCGAAGGCGAACCGGTCCACCGGCAGCGCGGACAGCGCCAGCGCGGTCAGCACCGCGGACGGGCCGGGCACCGCGGTGACCTTGATGCCGGCGGCGACGGCGGCGTCCACCAGCCGGTAGCCGGGGTCGGAGACCGAGGGCATCCCGGCGTCGGTGACCAGCAGCACCCGGGCGCCGTCCTGCAGCGCGGCCACCAGCTCGGGGGTGCGGGCCACCTCGTTGCCCTCGAAGTACGACACCACCCGGCCGGTCGGCACCACGCCGAGCGCCTGGGTCAGCCGGCGCAGCCGCCGGGTGTCCTCGGCCGCGATGACGTCCGCCCCGGCGAGTTCGGCGCGCAGTCGGGGTGGCGCGTCCTCGACGTCGCCGATGGGGGTACCTGCCAGTACGAGAACACCAGTCACGGGCACCATCCTCCCCTACCCGGGGGCGGCCCGTGGCTGCTGAGGGGGCCGCGGGGCGGGGGCGCCGCGGGCGCGGGGGGCGGACGAGGGTCGGGGACCCCTTGTGACTTCAGCCGTTGCCCCTACGATGTGGCCCGTGAACGGCGACATGGAGAGTGGTATGGACCACCCCGAGCGGGGCGGCGTGACCGTGCTGGAACCGGCCGACCCGGCCGCCGTTCCGGCTCCTCGCGCGGAGCCCGAACCGGCCTCCCGATGGGCCCGCGCGCTGTCCGGCGTCGGCTACCGGGCCCCGCGGCGCACGCCCCTGGCCGAGCAGTTGGTGCCGCCGATGCCGGACGGCCCGGGCGTCACGCCCGCGGTCGTCGAGCCCTCCCCGGTGCTCGCCCGGCTCGGCCTCCGGCTGCCCGCCCCGCTGTGGTCCTGGCTGTGCCGGTGGGCCGGCTGGCTCGGGCCGGTCGGCATCGCGGTCTTCGCCGGGGTGCTGCGCTTCGCCAACCTGGGCAGCCCGCACGCGCTGATCTTCGACGAGACGTACTACGCCAAGGACGCGTACGCCCTCTGGCACCTCGGCTACGAGAGCAGCTGGGCCGACGACGCCAACGGCCTGATCACCGCGCCCAACCCGGTCGTCCCGCTGCGCCCCGACGCCGCGTTCGTGGTGCACCCGCCGGTCGGCAAGTGGATCATCGGCCTGGGCGAGCAGTTCTTCGGCATGCACCCCTTCGGCTGGCGCTTCATGGTGGCCGTGCTCGGCACCCTCTCGGTGCTGATGCTGGCCCGGATCGCCCGCCGGATGTTCCGCTCCACCCTGCTGGGCTGCGTGGCCGGTCTGCTGCTGTCGGTGGACGGGCTGCACTTCGTGCTCAGCCGCTCCGCCATCCTCGACCTGGTGGTGATGTTCTGGTTCCTGGCCGCGTTCGGCCTGCTGCTGGTCGACCGGGACAGGAGCCGCGCCAGGATCGCCGAGCGGGTCGAGCAGGGCCTCGGCGCCGACTGGTGGCACCTGGGCTGGCGCCCCTACCGGCTGGCCGCGGCGGTCTGCCTGGGCCTGATGACCGGCACCAAGTGGAGCGGCGCCCCGGCGGTCCTGGCCCTGGTGCTGCTCGCCGGGTTCTGGGACTCCTCCGCCCGCCGCCTGGTCGGCAACCGCGGCAACCTCCGCGGCCTGTGGGACTTCGCCTGGTCCGCGGTGTCGATCGCGCTGACCGCCGGCGTCACCTACCTGCTGACCTGGACCGGCTGGATCCTCTCCTCCCCCGAGCCCGGCAAGGGCGGCTACCTGCGCAACTGGGCCGCGCTCAACCCGAGCGACACCTGGGGCTGGGTGCCGGACTGGGCCCGCAGCCTGTGGCACTACCACCACGAGATCTGGCACTTCAACGTCACCCTGACCAGCCCGCACACCTACCAGTCCAACCCGTGGAGCTGGCTGCTGGTCGGCCGCCCGGTCTCGTTCTTCTACGAGTCCCCGAAGAACGGCCAGGCCGGCTGCACCACCACCGAGTGCGCCCGCGAGGTGCTCGCCATCGGCACCCCGTTCCTGTGGTGGGCGGGCATCGCCGGGCTGCTCTACTGCCTGTACCGCTGGCTGCTGCGCCGCGACTGGCGGGCCGGGGCGATCCTGTGCGCGCTGGCGGCGGGCTACCTGCCCTGGTTCAACTACCAGGCCCGGACGATCTTCCTGTTCTACGCGGTGTGCTTCGTCCCGTTCCTGGTGCTCGCGGTGACCATGATGATCGGCGCGATGCTCGGCCCGGCCACCTCCTCGCCCGACCGCAGGCTCGCCGGGGCCACCGGCGCCGGACTGCTGGTCGTCGCGATCATGTGGAACTTCCTGTACTTCTACCCGATCTACACCGGGCAGACGATCCCGATGGACGACTGGCGGGCCCGGATGTGGCTCGACACCTGGATCTAGCGCGACCCACCCGCGCAGCCGCCACACCCGTCACGCGTGTACCGGAACTGTCACAAACCAGCTCCGCGTCGTGAGTGCACGAAAAGCATCTGCCTATGGTGTCGTGGCCACTGAACCCGGACGGCCACGACTCACCATGGGGGACTCGACGTGAACAAGGGTGCGAAGATCGGCGTCTCCGTCATCGCCGCGGCGGTGCTCCTCGGCGGGGGCTACGGGGCGTACGCCCTGGTCTCCGGCGGCGACTCCGGCAAGGACGAGGCGAAGAAGCCCCGCACCGTGGTGGCCGAGCCTCCCGGTCCCGAGCTCGCCGCGTCCGGCGCCAAGGCGTTCCTGGACGCCTGGGCCAAGGGCGACCTGCCCGCGGCCGCCAGGCTCACCGACGACCCGGACAAGGCGCAGGCCGCGCTGCAGGCCTTCCAGGACAACGTGAAGCCCAGCGCCGTCCACCTCACCGTCGGCGGCCCCACCACCGCGCCCAGCGCCGCCGCGTCCAAGTCCGCGAGCGCCCCGGCCTCGGCCGACGCCTCCGCCTCGGCACCGGCCGCGCCCACCGGCGTGCTGGAAAGTTTCAAGGCCTCCGTGGAGTTCGCCGAGACCGGCACCCCCTGGAACTACGACGGCGTCCTCGGCGTGGTCAAGATGAGCGACGGCACCGCCGCCGTCCACTGGGTGCCCAACGTCATCCACCCCAAGCTCGACGCGGGCGAGACCATCGCGGTCAAGCCGCTCTACGCCGCCCCGGCCGCCGTCACCGACCGCAAGGGCAAGCCCCTGGCGAACTACCCCTCGCTCACCGGCCTGCTCAACAAGCTCAAGTCCGCCACCCCGCAGGCCGGCGACCCGGCCGACGCGGGCAGCGGGGTGGTCATCTCCGCCGCGGGCGCCTCCGGCGGCGGCGCCAGCCCGAGCCCGAGCAGCAGCGCGGCCGGTGGCAGCGGCAAGGCGGCCGACGTGAAGCTGTTCACGGTCAAGGAGCCCAAGCCCGTCCCCAACCTCAAGCTCACCATCGACGCCGACCTGCAGCAGGCCGCCGAACAGGAGGTGGCCGCGCAGGGCAAGCCCGCCTCGATGGTCGCCATCGAGCCCAGCAGCGGCAACATCCTCGCCTACGCGTTCTCGCCCTCCACCGGCCAGAACCGCGCCTTCTCCGGTGCGACCGCGCCCGGCTCCACCATGAAGGTGATCACCGCCGCGGCGCTGCTGGAGGCGGGCGTCACGCCCACCAGCCCGATGCCCTGCCCCGAGACCACCATGGTCACCGGCAAGTCCATCTCCAACGACGAGCCCGGCGCGCACCCCGAGTACACGCTCACCGACGCGTTCATCCACTCCTGCAACACCTCCTTCATCGAGAAGGGCAAGGACGTCCTCAAGCCGAACAGCCTGCCCTCGATCGCCAAGGACGTCTTCGGGCTCGGCCTGGTCTGGCAGACCGGCCTGTCCAACTTCGACACCGACATCCCGGTCGAGGGCAACATGGCCGGGGCGGCGAGCGAGTTCATCGGCCAGGGCAAGGTGCGCGCCAACCCGCTCGGCATGGCCTCGGTCGCCGCGACCGTCCAGTCCGGGGTCTTCCGGCAGCCGATCCTGGTCCCCGGCATGGAGCAGGTGAAGGCCGCCCGCACCCTCTCCCCCCAGGTCCTCAGCAACCTCCAGTCGCTGATGGTGCAGACCGTCCGCTCCGGCACCGCCTCCGAGGTCAAGCCCGCCCTCCCGACCGGCTCCGGCGCGAAGACCGGCACCGCCGAGGTCGACAACAGCCCCGACGCGAACTCCTGGTTCACCGCCTACTACGGCGACCTCGCCGTCGCCGCCGAGGTCCAGGGCGGCGGCCACGGCTCCGCGGCGGCGGGCCCGGCGGTCTCCAAGGTCCTGCGGATCGGCAACAAGGGCTGAGCGGGGTTCCGGCAACGGGCGTCGCGTGCTGCTTCGGGTTCCGTCACCACGGCCCGGAGCAGCACGGGCCTCCGGTGGGCTCCGGCCGCCAGCAGCTCGGACCCGCCGTTCCCCGGGCCCCTGAAGGGCCTTGCTAGGAGCCCGCGGCGGCGAACCTGCGGAGCAGGTTCTCGGTGACCCGGCGGGTGAAGTCGCCCGCGCGGCCGTCGATGCCGTGGATCGCGGTGCCGCCCGCGGGCCCGGTCGCCTCGAGGGACTCGACCCACCGCATGGTGCCGGTGGCGAAGACCGTCGCGCCGCCGGCGGCGGTGTAGAGGGCGGTGTCGGCGTAGGAGTGGCGGCCCTCGCAGACGACCGGGGAGTGGGCGATCGTCTCGATGCCCTTCGGGGTGGGGAAGGACGGGTCGACGCGGTCGTACTCGACGCCGACCAGGTGGGGGAAGCTGTCGCCGTTGCGGACGCCGGTGCCGGCCAGCAACCAGTGGTCGGCATTGGTGACGACGTACGGGGCGTCGACGGGGTAGCCGTCGTAGACGACGCCGAGCAGCGAGGATTCGGGGTCGGCGCCGGGCGGGGAGCGGAAGTCGGTGGTGGCGGGGTGGCCCGCCCGGTAGCCGGGGTCGTCCTTCCAGGCGCCCTTCCAGCAGACCACGGTGCGGTCGGGTCCGGTCGGTGAGGGTTCGTAACGGACGCGCCGGTAGCAGCAGTTGGCCCCGAGGAAGGCGAGGTGGGTGCCCGCGTCGCGGGCGGCGGTGACGTGGGCGCGCTGCTCGGGCGACCAGTACTCGTCGTGGCCGAGCGAGAGCACCGCCGCGGCGCCGCGCAGCAGGCCGGGGTCGGCGGCGAGGTCGATGCCGGTGGTGTAGGAGAGCGGGAGGCCGAGCCTCTCGGCGAGGGCGACGAGCGGGGCCTCGTAGACCAGGAAGAGTCCGGCGCCGTCGTCGTAGCGGTAGGGGCGGTCGAAGCTGACCTGCAGCGAGCGGGTGGGGAGGCCGCCGGTGGGGCCGTTGTAGAGGTTGTAGCCGCCCCACTCGTTGTAGGCCTGCCAGGTGGTGACGGCGTTGACGACGACGGTCGTCCCGGCGGTGCCGCGGGAGCGGACGGTCAGCGGGACGTAGCGCTGTCCGGCGCCGCCGTCGGCGTCCAGGCGGAGCAGGTAGCAGCCCTCGGGCCAGCCGGTGGTGTCGACGGTGGTGGTGCGCGGCCAGGCGGTGCTGACGGTGCGGGTGGTCCGGTCGACGGTGAACGGGGGCTGCCGGGTGCCGGGTTGCGGGTCGGAGCGCCAGATCCGGCGGGCGCGGGCGCCGCCGTACCAGCCCATCCGGTAGGCGGTGACGGTGTAGCCGGGCGCGGTGGTGGAGACGTGCAGTCCGAACGGTTCGCCGGGCAGGACGCTGACCCGGTCCGCCCAGCCCTCGATCGCCTGGTCGGGCCCGGCGTGGGTGATCCGCCAGTCGGGGTCGCCGGGGCGGGAGTTCTCGGCGGCGGTGGCGGACGGACTGGGGCCGGGGTCGGGGTCGGGGCCGGTGGCGGGGCCGCTGGCGCCGGCCGCACCGGTGGGGCGGCCGCCGGGGCCGCAGGCGGTGAGGCCGGCCGCGGCGCCCGCGGCCAGTCCGAGGAATCTGCGGCGTCCGGTGGCGCCCAAGGTCACTCCCGTGTTCGAACGTGTTCCGCCCTCACCCTAGGCAACGCCCCGGCCCGGTGGCGCGTCCGTGGCCGGGGCATGGGGAACTCTTGGACGGCGGGTGGGGATCGGGGTCAGCGGCCCCGGGCGAGGCGGGAGTGCTTGGCGCTGTAGGTGAAGTACAGGACGGCGGCGAGGGCCAGGACGACCGCGAAGGCGAGGAAGGTGTCGGCGTGCAGCTTGGTGATCAGGTAGACGCAGAACGCGGCGCTGAGCACCGGCGTGACGGGGTAGAACGGCACCTTGAAGCCGCGCGGCAGGTCGGGGCGGGTGCGGCGCAGGACGACGATGCCGATCGACACGGCCGTGAACGCGATGAGCGTGCCCATCGAGGTGAGGTCGGCCAGCAGCCTGAGCGGGAAGACCGCGGCGAGGACCGCGACGGCGGTGCCGACCACGACGGTGTTCCAGACGGGGGTGCCGGTGCGGGCGGAGACCCGGGTGAAGGGGCGCGGGAGGAGTCCGTCGCGGCCCATCGCGTAGAGGATCCGGGTCTGGCCGTAGATCACCACCAGGGTGATGGAGAAGATCGAGATGATCGCCCCGGCGGCGAACACCAGGGCGGGCCAGGTCTGCCCGGTGACGTTCTGCAGGATCTGCGCCAGGCCCGCCTCCTGGCCGTCGAACTCCTGCCAGGGCTGGGCGCCGACCGCGGTGACGGCGACGGCGATGTAGAGGGCGGTGACGACGACCAGCGAGATCAGGATGGCGAGCGGCAGGGTGCGCCGCGGTTCGCGGACCTCCTCGCCCGCGGTGGAGACGGCGTCGAGGCCGATGAAGGAGAAGAAGATGGTGGAGGCGGCGGTCTGCACGCCGTCCCAGCCGTTGGGCGCGAACGGGGTGAAGTTGCCCGCGGTGAAGCCGGTCAGGCCGACGGCGACGAACAGCACCAGGATGCCCAGCTTGATCGCCACCATGGCGGCGTTGACCTTCGCGGACTCGCCGACGCCGCGGATCAGCAGGACGGTGACCAGCACGACCAGCACCACCGCGGGCAGGTTGAAGACGCCGCCGTCGCCGGGCGGGGCGGTCAGCGCGGTCGGGAGGTGCAGCCCGAAGGCCAGGTCGGAGAACTGGTCGAGGTACTGGCCCCAGGTCACCGCGATCGCGGAGGCGGAGACGCCGTACTCCATGAGCAGGCAGACGCCGACGCCGAAGGCGACGATCTCGCCCATGGTGGCGTAGGTGTACGAGTAGGAGGAGCCGGCCACCGGGATGGCGGAGGCGAGTTCGGCGTAGCAGAGGGCGGTGAGCCCGGCCGTGACGGCGGCGATCACGAAGGAGAGGATCACCGCCGGTCCGGCCTCGGGCACGGAGGTGGTGAGGACGAAGAAGATGCCGGTGCCGACGGTGGCGCCGATGCCGATCGCGGAGAGCTGCCAGAGCCCGATGGAACGGCGCAGCTCTCCGGCTCCGGTGTCTCCTGCCTCGGCGATCAGGGTGTCCACGGACTTGCGCCGCAGCAGGGGGGTGGTGCTCATCGGTGTCCTTCTGGTGGGGAATCGGACCGGGACAGTAGCAAATGCCGCTTTTCCGCCGTTCGGGGAGGTCCTACCGGTTGAGCACGGCCTGCATGACGGACTTGGCGATGGGCGCGGCCAGTCCGCCGCCGGTGACGTCGGTGGCCTGGCTGTCGGCGACCACGACGGCGACGGCGACCGGCGGGGTGGCGGTGGACCCGGCGGGGCGGGCCCAGGCGATGAACCAGGCGTACGGGGTGCCGGAGTTGTCGACGCCGTGCTGGGCGGTGCCGGTCTTGCCGCCGACCTCGGCGCCGGGGATGCGGGCGTTGCGGCCGGTGCCGTTCTCGACCACGTCCACCATCAACTGCCGCAACTGCCGGGCGACCGCGGCCCCGAAGGCCTGGTGGTAGAGGCTGGGGTGCATCAGTTGGACCTGGCTGCCGTCGGCCTCGGTGAGCTTGTCGACCAGCTGCGGGGACATCACCTGGCCGTCGTTGGCGGCCCCGGCGGCGACCATCGCCATCACCAGCGGGGTGGCGGCGGTGTCGTACTGGCCGATCGAGGAGAGCGCCAGCTGGGACTTGTTCATCTCGGTGTCGAAGTTGGAGCGGGCGGCCCGCACCGGGACGTCCAGCTTGGCGTCGTTGAAGCCGAAGTTCCGGGCCATCGCGGTCATCCGGTCGAGCCCGGTCTGCACGCCGAGGTAGCCCATGACGCTGTTGCAGGACAGCGTCATCGCCTCGTCCAGCGACAGCCCGGCCCGGTCGCAGGCGCCGGTGTCGTTGGTGAGCGGGGTGGTGGTGCCGGGCATGACGTACGGGTACGGGGCGTCGGTGGGGGCGTCGATGTCGGTGACGACGCCGCTGGCGAGCGCGGCGGCGGCGGTGACCACCTTGAAGGTGGAGCCGGGCGGGTAGATCTGGCGCAGGGCCCGGTTGAGCATCGGCTGGTCGGGGTCGTCCTGGAGCTTCTTCCAGGCGTTCTGGTCGGCGCCGGAGGTGCCCGCGAAGCTGCCGGGGTCGTAGCTGGGGGTGGAGGCGAGGGCGAGGATCCGGCCGGTGGCGGGTTCGATCGCGGCGACGGCGCCCTTCTGGTTGCCCAGGCCCTGCACGGCGGCGCGCTGGGCGGCCGGGTCGATGGTGGTGACCACGTCGCCGCCGGGCTGCTGCTGCCGGGTGACCGCGTCCCAGACCGCCCAGCCCGCGAGCCTCGGGTCGGTGCCGGAGAGCAGGTCGTCGTGGACGCCCTCCAACTGGGTGTTGCCGTAGGTCTGGGACGAGTAGCCGGTGACGGCGGCGTACAGCGGGCCGTCGGTGTAGGTGCGCTTGTAGGCGTAGCGGCCGCCGGTCCGCGCGGAGCCGGTGACCGGCTGCCCGGCGACCAGCAGGTTGCCGCGGGGCTGGGAGTAGCGCTGGATGGTGGCGCGCTGGTTGGCGGCGTTGTGGTCCAGCTCGTCCTTCCGGAACACCTGGACGCGGGTGGCCTGGAGGGCGAGGGCGACGATCAGCAGCATGCAGAACGTCCCGGCCCGGCGCCCGGTGGTGGAGATGCCGGGGAGCCCGTCCGGCCCGCCGTTGGTGCCCTCGGGCCGGGTCGGCCTCACGCGTCCTCCTCGGGTGCGGGGCGCCGGGCGAGGTCGCTCATCCGCACCAGCAGCGCCACGATGATCCAGTTGGTGACCACGGACGAGCCGCCCTGGGCGATGAACGGCAGCGTCATGCCGGTCAACGGGATCAGGTCGAGGACGCCGCCCGCGACCACGAACACCTGGATCGCGACCAGGGCGGCCAGGCCGATGGCGAGCAGCCGCCCGAAGGGGTCGCGCAGCGCGATGCCGACCTTGAAGCCCCGGGCCACCAGCAGGGCGTACAGCAGGAGGACCGCAAACAGGCCGGTCAGACCGAGCTCCTCGCCGACGGTGGCCAGGATGAAGTCGGACTTGGTGGCGAAGCCGATCAGCGCGGAGTGGCCCAGGCCCAGGCCGGTGCCGAGCTGGCCGCCCCAGGCGAACGCGAACAGCGACTGGGCGATCTGGTTGGCGCCCTGCCCGGCCTCGATCGAGGCCAGCGGGTGCAGCCACTCGGTGACCCGGCTGTGCACGTGCGGGGAGAGCCAGCCGACGCCGACCGCGGCCAGCGCGGACAGCAGCAGGCCGATCACGATCCAGCCGGTGCGGGCGGTGGCGACGTACAGCATCACCACGAACAGGCCGAAGAACAGCAGCGAGGTACCGAGGTCGGTCTCCAGCACCAGCACGCCGACGAACGCCGCCCAGATCAGCAGCACCGGCCCGAGCACCCGGCCCAGCGGCAGTCGGAACCACAGCACCCGGCGGCCGGTCAGCGCCAGCGCGTCCCGGTGCGCGGCCAGGTAGGCGGCGAAGAAGATCGCCAGCAGGACCTTGGCGAACTCGCCGGGCTGGAAGGAGAGCGGGCCCAGGGTGATCCAGATCCGCGAGCCGTACACCGGCGGGAAGAACACCGGCAGCACCAGCAGGACGAGCGCGACGAACGCCCCGACGTACGCGTAGCGCTGCAGGCGGCGGTGGTCGCGCAGCAGGAGCAGCGCCGCGATGAACAGGCCCACCCCGAGGGTGGACCAGAGCAGTTGGGTGGGGGCGGCGGCGCTGCCGGGGTTGCGGTCCAGCCGGTAGATGACGACCAGGCCGATGCCGTTGAGCAGCACCGCGATCGGCAGCAGCAGCGGGTCGGCCCACTTGGCGCGCCAGCGCACCGCGGCGTGCGCCAGCAGGGCGAGCACGCCGAGCGCGGCGCCGTACTGGGCGGCGTCCGGCGGGGCGTGGCCGTCGAGGTCGACGCCGACCTCGACGTAGCCGAACACCGCGATGCCCACCGCGGCCAGCACCAGCACCAGTTCGGTCCAGCGCCCGGTCCGGGCCCGCCGGGCGCGGGGCACCCGGGCCGCCCGGGTCGCGGAGTCAGTCGCCACCGCCAGCCGTCCTCGCCAGCTCGAAGGGGCACGGACGGCGGGGCACCGGGCGACGCGCGCCCGGCACCCCGCCGGAAGGTCGGTGCTGCGGCGTCAGAGCGTGGAGGCCGGGTACGCCGCCTTGGCGATCTCCCGCAGGTGCTCCTCCTCGTCGTGGCTCAGCGAGGTCTGGATCAGCTCGCCGCCGAACTGCGCGACGGCCGGGATGACCTTGTCCTGCGTCGCCGAGCGGACCAGGGCGAACACCGCGGCCTTGCCGGGCTCCAGCTTCTCGCCGACCTGGCGCATGAAGTTGTCGTCCACGCCGGTGTCGGTGGACGCGCCGACCGCCGCGCCGGTCGCGCCGCCGACCGCCGCACCCAGGAACGGCATGAAGAACAGCAGGCCGATCACGCCGCCCCACAGGGCGCCCGAGGCCGCGCCCATGCCGGTGTTGGACACGGCCTGGTGCAGCTTGATCTTGCCGTCCTCGCGGCGCTCGACCACCACGACGTCCTCCAGGTCGACCAGCTTCTGCTTCTGCAGGCCGACCAGCTCGTCACGGACCTTCTGCGCGGTGGCGACATCCGGGTAGGCGATCGCGAACAGGTTGCTCACGGCGGGCTTCCTTCCAGCAGGCACGGGGCACGTCTCCCAGCACCCTAGCCAGAATTGGCCGGGTTCAACCCGATCCGAACCGGTGTGTCCGTTTCGCACCGGGCCGTCGTGCGACCCGTCGCACCGGCCTGTCGCGCCGCCCCGTCGCACCGCCCCGCGCGCGGTCAGTCGCCGCGCCGGACCGCGGCCGCCACCGCCGCCCAGCAGCACCCCGCCGCCAGGGCCGCCGCGGCCGGGAACGTCCACCACGGCACGTCCGGCGCGTGCTGCCGCGCGCCCAGCACCAGCGCCCGCACCGCCTCGTTCGCCGGCGAGCCCGGCACCAGCAGCACCGCCACCACCCCGCCCAGCCCCAGCGGCACCGCGTACGGCCCCACCACCAGCGGGCGGTTGCACACCGCGCCGACCGCCGCGCCCGACAGCACGCACACCACCGTCGCCGCCGCGCCCCCGGCGACGCCCGCGGCCGTGGCGCCGCTGCCCAGCAGCAGCACCGCGGCCAGCCCGAGCGCGCCCAGCACCAGGCCCGCCAGGACCGCCGCGAGCAGCGCCGACAGGTGCACCCGGGCCCAGCCCGCCGCCGCCACCAGGCAGGCCCGCGACTGGGCCGGTTCGGCGCCCACCGCGCCGCGCACCAGCCAGCCCGTCACCGGCACCAGCAGCCCGGCCGAGAAGGCGGCCGCCGAGGAGACGTCGTCCCCGCCCGAGAGGCCCAGGCCCAGCACCACCAGGTACGTCAGGCCCGGGGGCAGCCAGCGCTGCGAGCGCGCCAGCAGTTCCAGGTGGTAGCGGGTCAGCACGCGCAGCGTCACGGCCGCGCTCCTTCCGGGTGCTCCGGTCCGGCCACGCTGTGGACGTGCACCGGGGGCGTCGAGTTGAGGAGCCTGCGCAGCAGGGTGTCGGAGTGGGCGGCGGCCACGTCGAGGCGGACGGTGCCGTCGGCGAGCGGCTCGCGCTCCGGGTTCCCGGGGAGGTGCTCGGGCAGGCGCTCGGCGCGGACCACGACCACCGCGCGCGGGCCGTCCTCGTCGGCCCGGACGGGCGGGGCCTCGTGCAGGGTGCCGTTCCTGACCAGGTGTCCGGCCGTGGTGAGCCCGGCCAGCCGGTTCGGGTCGTGGTCGACGAACACCACCAGCCCGCCGCCGGACGCCCGTTCGGTGACGGCCGCGTCGAGTTCGCCGCGGGCGGCCCGGTCGAGCCCGGTCCACGCCTCGTCCAGCAGTAGCAGGTCCGCCTCGGCCAGCAGGGCCTGGGCGACGGCGACCTTCTGGCAGGTGCCCTTGGAGAGGCGGCCGATCGGGGTGCCCGCGTAGCCGGTGATGCCGAAGCGCTCCAGCCAGTGGTCGGCGCGCCGCCGCCCCTCCGCGGCGCCCAGGCCGCGGACCCGGCCGAGGTGGCACAGGTAGTCGCGGGCGTCGAACGGCAGCGCGGGCGGGAAGCGTTCGGGCACGTAGGCCCGGCTGCCGGTGACCTCCACCGTGCCGCGCTCGGCGCGCTCGATGCCCGCCAGGAGCTTCAACAGGGTGGACTTCCCACTGCCGTTGGCGCCCTCGACCCGGACGATCCCGCCCGGCGGCAGCGTCAGGTCGACACCTCGGAGGACCCACGGACCCCCGCGCCCGTAGCGTTTGCCGACCCCGGCCAGACGCACCGTCATGCGCTCTCCTCGCCCGCTCCGTCCGTGCGTTCAGGGTAGGGGCCGCCCACCACCCGCGTTGGGCGATTCGAACTGACGGTCCCTAGGATGCGGCGGTGATCACCACCACCACACCACGACGGACGGCCCGCGCGGCCGCCCTGCTCGGGGCCCTGACGATGGTCGTGGGCACCGCGCTGGGCACCCTCCCCGCGCACGCCGACGAACCCGGGGCACCGCCCGCCGCGACCGAGGCACCGAAGGTCGACCTGATCCTGGACGGCTCGGGGTCGATGCGCACCATGGACATCCAGGGCAAGAGCCGGATGGAGGTCGCCCAGCAGTCGATCAAGGAGGTCATCGACGCGCTGCCGGAGGAGACCGAGTTCGGCATCCGCACCCTCGGCGCGACGTACCCGGGCAGCGACCAGAAGGAGGGCTGCAAGGACACCCAGCAGCTCTACCCCGTCGGGAAGACGAACAAGGTGCAGGCCAAGACGGCCGTCGCCACCGTCCGCCCGACCGGCTGGACCCCGATCGGGATCGCGCTGCGCGCCGCCGCCCAGGACCTGGGCACCGGCCCGACCACCCGCCGGATCGTGCTGATCACCGACGGCGAGGACACCTGCGCCCCGCCGGACCCGTGCGACGTGGCCCGCGAACTGGCCAGCCAGGGCATCCACCTGGTCGTCGACACCCTGGGCCTGGCCCACGACGACAAGACCCGGCAGCAGCTGATCTGCATCGCCAACGCGACCGGCGGCACCTTCACCGACGTCCGCAGCCAGGACCAACTGACCAAGCGCGTCAAGCAGTTGGTCGAGCGCGCGCAGGACACCCACACCGTCGCCCCGGCGAAGGTCACCGGCGCCGACACGTGTGCGAACGCCCCGGTCCTCTCCCCCGGCGTCTACACCGACCGGGAGAAGTTCTCCGAGCACCGGGTCTACCGGGTGCCGGTGAAGGCGGGCGAGGAGCTGCGCGCCGCGGTCAGCGTCACCCCGGACCGGGCCGTCGCCCGGGACTACGGGGTGCTGCTGCAGGCGACCGACACCAGCGGCCAGGAACTGGTGCGCGGCAGCGACGCCGGCTCCGGCCGCACCGACGTGGCCTCGACCGGCGTGCGCTGGTCCGCGGCCGAGGACGGCGACGGGGACGGCACCGGCCCGGCGTCGGCCTCCCCGTCGAAGGGCTCGGGTTCGAGCTCCGGCTCGGGGGCGAAGTCGGCCGCCCGGACGGTCTGCCTGGTGGTCAGCAACTCCTTCGCCGCGCAGGCGGGCGTGCAGGCCGACCCCGGTCTGCCGCTGGAGCTGACCGTGGACGTCGCCGCCGCCTCCCCCGCCCCCGACGGCCCCGCGATGGGCCTGGGCCGCGGCTGGATCCTGCTCGGCGTCCTGACCCTGGCCGGCCTGCTCGCCGGTCTGCTCTTCGGCTGGCTGGCACGCTGGCGGATCGCCGTCTGGCGGGAGAACTGACCATGCGCAAGCTCCGCACCGCGGCGGCCGCGGCCGCCGCCTTCACCGGCCTGCTCCTGCTGGCCCCGACGTCGGCCTCGGCCGCGTCCCCGTCCGCCTCGCCGTCCGCCTCGGCGTCCGGCACCGCCAAGCCGGTGGTCAACTCGGTGGGCACCAGCTTCCTCACCGCCACCACGCTGGCCTCCGGCCAGGACGCGGACGTGCCGGTCTCCACCGGCGACTACCTGTACTGGGCGTTCCCGGCCGCCGAGGGCCAGACCGCGACCGTCCAGGTCAAGGTCACCCTGCCGGACGCCGCGGACCGGCACGGCGCGCAGACCTGGACGGTCGAGCTGTTCGACGGCCTGCGCCGCCGGCAGTCCTGCACCGCGGGTCCGCAGAACGGCACCGCCGAGCAGAGCGCGGCCACCCTGGAGCTGAGCTGCACGCTGCGGCAGATCCGCTCCTGGGCCGAGCCCTGGTCCGGCGACCCGCTGCCCGGCACGTACTACGTCCGCCTGTCGACCACGGACATCCCGCAGACCGACCTCGGCCTGGCCTCCACCGTCCACGTGCACGTCGCCACCAAGGGCGGCGCGGACGACGCCCAGCCCGAGGGCGGCTCGCTGAAGGCCCCGCTGGTGCCGCCGGTCAACGCCGGGGCGACGGCCGCCGCCGAGGCGGCCGCCCCGTCGCCGAGCGCGAGCGCGACGTACGCGGCCGCGCCCGCCGAGGAAGAGACCCACTGGTACTCGGACCTCTTCTCCGGCTGGAACACCCGCTGGTGGTGGACGGTCGCGGGCGGCGTGCTCGCCGCGCTGGCCGGTGTCCTCGGCTACACCCTCACCCGCCACCCCCGCGGCCACCGCCACCACCCGCACCACCCGGCCCCGGCGCCCGTCCCGCACCAGGCGCCCCCGGGGCAGCCGCGGCAGGACAGCTGGCAGTAGGACAGCGCACCGCGAGGCCGCGAGGGGACGTCGACCGACCGTCCCGCTCGCGGCCTCGCGGCCGTCCGGCCCCGCTGCGCGCTACCGGCCGATGGTCTCCAGGATCCGCATCGCCGCCGTCCCCAGCTCCGGCCGGACGGCCGTGCTCGGGGCGAAGTGCCGCCGCAGCACGTCGTCCGTGTAGCGGCGGCACTCCCGGTGCCAGTGCAGGACGGCGGCCATCCAGTCCTGCAGCTCGCGGACGTACCCGTCGAGGGCCTGCTCGGCCTCGCCCTCGATGGCGAAGTCCTGCTTGAGCAGCGGGAGTTCGCCGTCGAGCAGGTGGGCGAACTGGTTCAGCCGGGAGGCCGCCAGGTCGGCCACGATGTCGACGGCGACGGGGCGCTCGCAGGAGAAGAAGTTCTCCACCACCCGGACCAGGTTGTGGAACTCGCCCTCGTACTCGGTCTCCTTGCGGTACGAGTGCAGGTCGTTGACCAGGCAGGCGTAGTCCGCCGCGGAGTTCTCGATCGCCCGCAGGGTGCCGCTGGCGTGCACCTCCTCGGGGACCGCCTCGCCGCGGCCGAGCCGGGACAGGCTCATCGTCAGGTCGGAGCCGAAGGTGGCGCGGCGCATCTCGATGTAGTCGACCGGGTCGGGGATGCGGTTCTGCGCGCCGTTGGCGAGCTCCCAGAGCCAGCTGTCGAGCATGTCGCCGACGGCCTTGCGGAACGTGGCCCGGGCGCCCTGCGAGAACGGCGCGACGGTGCGCTGCCAGACGTCGGCGAGGCCGGACTCCAGGGCGTTGCGCGGGGCGAAGGGGAGGCTGCCGTCGAGCGTCATCAGGGCGTGCAGGCGCTCGTTGGCGGCCTTCGCGCCGAGCAGGTCGCGGGGGCGGCCGAAGACGGCGGGGTAGTAGTCGTCGGCGTAGGTGCCCCAGGCCAACCAGGCGGCGGAGAGGTCGAGTTCGGCGGGGGTGGCGTCGGGGTCGATGCCCGCGGCGCAGAGCGCGAGGTCGTAGTCGCGGATCTTGGTCTCGTTCCAGACGTCGGAGCCGGGGACGCCGGGCTCGGGGTCGAGCAGCCCGAACTTCCGGGCCCAGGCGACCACCGACTCGCGGGCGCCGTCCAGGTGCGGGTTGAGCGTGAGGGGGTAGGGCATCGGGAGGTCGGGCAGCGGGGCGGGGACGGCCCTGCGGTGCGGGGTGTGGGTGAAGCTGCGCAGGCCGCGGACGCCCGCGGCGAGGCGGATGCTGGCGGCGGAGGTGCCCAGGCCGCTCGGGCCGAGCGCGGGGGCGGCCGCGCCGCCGCCGTTCATGTAGCGGCTGGAGCGCATGTGCCACTCGTGGCCGCCGGACTGCCAGTCCTGCATGCCCTTGACGTAGGCGAGGACCCGGGCGACCTCCTCCGGGGCCAGCGCGTGCTCGACGACCAGCGGGGCGAGTTCGGTGAGCGCGGTGTTCTCGAACTGCTGGAGCCGGGAGGTGAGCAGGTCGTTGACGGCGTCGGCGGCCTGCTGGGTGGAGCAGCCGAGGAAGGTCTCCAGCACCAGGACGCCGTTGGAGAGCTCGCCCTCCTCGCCGATCTCGCGCTCGTACGAGAACAGGTCGTTGCGCAGGTGCACGCCGTCGGAGAAGGCGTCGCGCAGGACGCGCAGCGGCCGGGAGTGCGCCACCGACTCGGGCACCTCGGCGTTCGCCGCGTACTCGATCAGCCCGGCGGACCAGGGGGCGCCGCCGACCTTGCGGCGCATCTCGACGTACTCGACCGGGTTGGCGACCCGGCCCTCGTTGATGTTGGACAGCTCCCAGAGCGACTCGTTCAGCAGGTTCCTGGTCGACTCGGCGAACCGGGCCCGCCAGTGGGCCGACATGTGCGGGACGGTGCGCTGCCACAGGTCCGCCAGACCGGCCTCGACCGGGTTGGTGGCCTCCGGGTAGCCGTCCGCGAGGTCCATCGGCATGAAGGCGGGCAGCCGGTCCAGGTACGCCTTGCCGCCCTCGCGGTCGAGGGTGCGCTTGAAGGTCTCCAGGAAGTGGTCGTCGAAGAAGAAGACCCAGGTGTACCAGTCGGTGACGAGGTTCAGCGCCTCGGCGTCGCAGTCGGGGTGGGTGTAGGAGCAGAGCAGCGCGTAGTCGTGCGCGTCGAGGTCGTGCTCCTCCCAGACGCCGGAGCCCTCCAGCATGCCGAAGGCCCGCGCCCAGTCCTTGGTGTGGACCCGTGCCTCCTCGTAGTGCGGGTTGATCCGGGCCGGGTACGGCACGTAGAAGTCCGGCAGTTCGAACGGCTGAGCCACGAGATCCCGCCCCTGTAGGTGTTCGTCCGGTGTGGTCGTCCGGTGTGGTCGCCGACGGAGATCGGCATGAGGCCCAACGAGCCCGTGGGCCCGCGGTCACCGGTACCCGGCTCGGCCGTCCGGATTCCGCAATCCACTCGTACGGGTGATGTCACCGCGCGCTGCCCTGACGGCGGACGGTGTCGGACCCCTGCGGCAGACTGGCCCTCCCGCCCCTGCGCACCGAGGGAGCCGCCCGATGGGCCTGTTCACCGAGGAGACCTGGCGCCTGCTGCGCGGCGCCGAGCTGGTCGGCGAGATCCGGATCGACGAGGCGGACTTCCCGTGGCTGTCGGGCGCGTTCGTCCCGGGCCCGGCCTGGCCGGAGCTCGCGCCGGGGTTCGCCGAGTGCCGGCGGCTGGCCGAGGCCGAGGAGTGGGAGGCCTGGGAGCGGGCGTACGACCCGCTGGAGGCGGCCTGCGCACTGCACTCCCCCGACGGCCCGGTGGCCGAGTTCCTGCTGCACGTGGAGCCGCCGCGGGCCTGGTTCCGGTTCAGCGAGGAGCCGTTCGAGGAGTAGCCGGGGCCGGGGTGCAGGTAGCTGCACCCCGGTCGGGCAGCTGGGTGCAGTGGATCGGGGCGCCGCGCACGGAATCGTCGGGGGTGGAGGGGATTCCGAGCGAGGGGTGGAGTGCGGTGCGCGGGAAGTGGATCGGGCCGACCGGGTTGTTCCTGGCGGTGGCGTTCGTCGCGGCGGGGGCGCTGGGGGCGGCGCAGCCCGCGACGGGGCTGCCCGAGGAGGTGCTGCAACTGACGCAGTTCGGGCCCGCGTTGGGGGTGGCGGCGGTCGCCGCGTGGCGGCCGGGGCAGGTGCGGCGGCTGCTGGCCGGGCGGGGCGGGCGCGGGCCGTCCGGGTCGGTGCTGCTGTCCGCGGCGGCGGTCACGGCGGTCGCGGTGGCCGGGGCGGTGCTGTGCGGCGTGCCGGTCCCGGTGCGCGACCCGGGGTCGCTGGCCGCGCCGTTCGGGGTGGTCGCGGCGGCCCAACTGCTGGGCGCCTGCGGGGAGGAGGTCGGCTGGCGGTGCCTGCTGCAGCCGCTGCTGCGGGAGCGGTTCGGGCCGTGGGCCTCGTCGGTGGCGGTCGGGCTGGCCTGGGGGTGCTGGCACGTCGGGGTGTTCGCCCGGTCCCCGCTGTACGCGGCGGGTTTCCTGACCGCGACGGTGGCGATGTCGGTGCTGCTGGGCTTCGCCTGGGAGCGGGTGGGCCGGTGGCGGCTGCCGGTCGCGGGCGGTTTCCACGCGCTGGTGAACCTGGGCCTGCTGCTGTTCCTGGACCAGGAGTCGGGGGCGACCGGCCCGGTGCTGCTGTTCGGCGCGGCCTGCGTGCTGGTGGCGCTGCCCTGGGCTCTGACGGTGCGTCGGACGGGGCGGCCGGGGCGCGCGAACCGTGCGGACCGCGCGGGGCGCCCGGATAGCATCGTGCTGATATGACGATGCGACCGCAGTCCGTCCGGCTCCGGGCCGCCCTGCTCGCCCTCGGCCGCTGCCACCTGGCCTCCTGGCGCGCCCTGGAGACGTCCCTGCGCGGCCTGGCCGCGGGCGGCGCGCTGACCCTGCTGCCGGTCGGCCTCGGCCTGCCGCTGCTGCCGCCCGCCGCCCGGCTGCTGCGCCGCGGCGCCGACCGCGAGCGCGCGCTGCTCGCCCGCTGGACGGGCCGCGCGCCCGCCGCCCCCGAACCGCTGCCCGCGGGCGTGGTGGCACTGCTCGGCGCGCCCGGCTTCCGCCGCGAACTGGCCTGGTCCTGGCTGGCCCCGTTCACCGGCTGCCTGCTGGTGGCCGTCCCGCCCACCCTGGTCGGCTACGGCCTGGCCGGGGCGTTCGTGCAGCCGTTCCTGTGGCGGCTGCTGGGCCCGGGCAACTGGTACGCCTTCGTCCCGGTCGACTCGACCGCCAACGCGCTCGCCGCGGTCCTGCTCGGCCTGGGCTTCGCCGCGGCCGGGCTGTGGCTCTCCCCGCCCGTGCTGGCCCGGTACGCGGCCTGGACGGCCCGGCTGCTGGACGGCCCCGCGCAGGCCCGGCTGGAGCGCCGGATCGACCAGCTGACCGACAGCCGGGCCGTCGTCCTGGACGCCCAGGCCGCCGAACTGCGCCGGATCGAACGGGACCTGCACGACGGCGCCCAGGCCCGCCTGGTCGCGCTCGGGCTGAACCTGGACCGGGCCGAGCAACTGCTCGACGAGGACCCGGCCACCGCCCGCCGCCTGCTCGGCGAGGTCCGGGCCACCTCCGAACGGGCCCTGCAGGAGCTGCGCGACCTGGTGCACGGCGTCCTGCCGCCGGTGCTCGCCGACCGCGGCCTGCCCGACGCCGTCCGCTCGCTCGCCCTGGACTCCTTCCTCGACGTCGAGGTCACCGCCGACCTGCCCGGACGGCTGCCCGCCCCCGTCGAGGCCGCCGCCTACTTCGCCGTCGCCGAGCTGCTCGCCAACGCGGGCAAGCACTCCGGCGGCGACCGGGTGGACGTCGAACTCCACTGCGCGGACGGCCTGTTGCGGGCGGTCGTGCGCGACGACGGCCGCGGCGGCGCCGACCCCGGCCGGGGCAGCGGGCTCACCGGCGTCCGCCGCCGGCTCGCCGCCCTGGACGGCACCCTCGCCCTGGACAGCCCCCCGGGCGGACCGACCACCGCGATCCTGGAGCTCCCGTGCGCGTCGTCCTCGCCGAAGACCTCTTCCTCCTCCGGGACGGTCTCGCCCGCACCCTGACCGAGCACGGCTTCGAGGTCGTCGCCGCCGTCGACAACGGCCCCGAACTGCTGCGCGCCCTGCGGGAGTCGGCCCCCGACGTCGCCGTGGTCGACATCCGGCTGCCCCCCACCCACACCGACGAGGGCCTCCAGGCCGCCCTGACCGTCCGCCGGGAGCGCCCCGCCCTGCCGGTCCTGGTCCTCTCCCAGTACGTCGAACAGCTCTACGCCCAGGAGCTGCTGGCCGACGGCCGCGGCGCGGTCGGCTACCTGCTCAAGGACCGCGTCACCCGCACCGCCCAGTTCGTCGACGCGGTCCGCACCGTCGCCGCGGGCGGCACCGTCATGGACCCCCAGGTCATCGCCCGCCTGATGGCCCGCTCCACCGCCCGCGGCACCACCGCCGACCTCACCCCGCGCGAACTCGACGTGCTGCGGCTGATGGCCGGGGGCCGCTCCAACGCCGCGATCACGGCCGCCCTCCACATCGGTGAGAGCGCGGTCGCCAAGCACACGGCCGCGATCTTCACCAAGCTCCGGATCGACCACACCCCCGACACCAACCGCCGGGTCCTCGCCGTCCTCGCCTACCTCAAGCGCTGACTCACCGCCACCCGCCGCCCCCGGCCGGGGGCTGCTGGTGGGGTCCGCCGGACTGCTGGGGGTACGGCTGCACCGGCTGGGACCGGAAGAGGTGGATCTCCGACTTCCGCGCGTCGTTCCAGTCGATCTGCCAGCCGCGGCGGGCCGCCAGCACGGCGAGCCCCTCGGCGCCGATGCCGCGGTAGTAGCGCCTGCGGATGGTGGTGCGGGGCACGAGGGCGTCCCCCTTGACCTGGTACCGCGTCCTACCGGTGTTGTAGTGCTCCACGCTGCCCACCACGCCGCGCGTCGCGGCGTCGGTGCCCTGCGCCAGGGCCCGGTCGGCCCACGCCTCCCACTCCGCCCGGGTGCCGTGGCGTTCGAGGCGGTAGCGGCTGGGGGTGAGGACGAACTTGCGGTACGTGTGCCCCTCGGCCACGCAGTCGCCGGCGGGATGGTCGAACAGGTACCAGACCACCCGGAAGGGCAGCCAGAACCACTGCAGCCAGAACTGCAGCCACAGTCCGACGGCCCCGCGCCTGGGGAGCGGGCCGGTGTCGATGCCGGGCGGGGCCGGCGGGTGCCACGTGCTCATCCGAACATCTCCGTGATCCGGCTGGTCGACTCCTGGCTGAGCACCGGTTGCTGCGGCTGCGCCCCCGGCTCGTCGTGCACCACGCTGTCGACCAGCATCGCGAGCATCCCCACGTACTCGGGGAAGTCTTCCAGCGTGGGCGTGCTGATGGTCATGGTGAGCAGCGTGTCGGCGCGCGGCACCGGGATGTACGCGGACGCCTGCGCGAGGGTCAGCTCGGTCCTGCCGCCCGCCCCGTCGTCGAACTCGGCGACGGTGCCGAAGGTGCTGACCACCACGGGGCCGACCGGTGCGGCCACGTCGAAGACCTCGTTGGCGGGGTCGGCGGAGAGCATCTCCAGCAGGGAGGCGGCCACCGCGTCGGCGTCCTGGGTGTCGGCGTGGTCGGCCTGGACGAGCAGGGTGGCGACGGTGGGCCGGTCGTCCGGGGTGCGGGCGATCAGGAGGCCCGAGTAGACGGCGCCCTCCTCGGCGGCGGTGTCCGCGACGTCGCGGTACCAGGCGGCCACGGTGGTGCGCTGGAACTCGGTGCCGCCGGACCAGATCTCCTCGGACACCTCGGCGAGGTGCGCGTCGCGCTCCTCCTCGGGCAGTTCGAGGCCGAGCGAGTGGAACTGCGCGGGCACCTCCCAGCGGATGTCCAGGGGGTCGTCGACGATGACCTCGGAGAGGGGCGTCAGGACGGTCTCCTCCCCGCGGGGGGACGGGACCGACTGGGCGTTCGGGTCTGTCGTCACGATCCTGTCACCTGGTGGTAGAGGTTGGGCGCGTTGATGCCCAGGCCGATGACCTTCGTCCCGATCTGGGTGCCGCGCGAGTACCAGCCCCGGGGGTCGAGGATGACCTTTCCGGCGTCGTCGAGCTTCGTCGTCAGGCCGGGCAGGCTCCGCAGCGGCGTCTTGGTGAAGATCGGCGTGAGGATCTTGTTGTTCATCAGGCTGCCCGCGCCGCGCGCCACGTCGTCCGAGAGCTTCGAGCCGACCCTGGCGAGGTCCGCGCCCGCGACGGCGAGGCGCTCGCCCTTGGCCAGGCCCACCACGCCCTTGACCGCGCCCTTGGCGCCCTTGAAGGCGGTGCCGCCGAACGGGATGGCGCCGACCCCGTCCAGCGCGATGGTGCCCCAACTGACGTCCGCACCACCGAGCTTGGCCATGCCGTGGGCGCCGAGCGCGACCGCGGAGGCACCGGCCGACGCCACGCCGAGGCCGGCCGACAGCGGGGGGCACCACATGGTGGCGAGCGCGGCGATGGCGAGCACCGAGGAGACGCCGCCCGCGATGTCGCCGATCTTCTTGAGCACGTCGGCGTGGTCGGTGGCCCACTTCTTGATGGACTTGCCGATGTCCTTGAACTTGTTGCCGATCTTCTCCCAGGCGCTGATGTCGGGCGCGTTCTGGTTGGCCCGGCGCAGCGCCTTCGCGGTGCGGCCCGCGTCGTCCTGGTGGTGGAAGTAGAGCTCCCTGGCCTGCTTGACGACGGCTTCCAGCTCGTCCTTGATGGCCTGCAGGTCGCGGTTGGCGGCCTCCAGCGCGTCGCCCGCGGCCTGGTACTCGGCGCTGGCGGAGTCGATCTGGTTCTGCGCCTGGGAGAAGGTGGCCTGGTCGTCGAAGTGCACGCCGATCAGCTTGAAGGCGGGGCTGTCGGCCGCCTTGTCGTAGCGGTCGGAGGCCTGCTCGCGGGACTTCTTCGCGGCTTCCAGGCGGTCCTTGGCCTGCTGGGCCTCTTCCTCGTACCGCTTGGCGGTGTCCTGGTAGGAGGAGAGCTGGCTGCGCCAGTTGTTGAGCGCGGAGGAGGCCTGGCGCATCGCGTCGACGCTGTCCTCCAGGTAGCCGGGCAGCTCGCCGATCTTGCCGGAGAACGCCTGGGCCGCGTCGCCCTCCCAGACGCTGCCGCCGCGGCCGACCTCGACCAGGGTGCGGTGGGCGTTGTCCATCGCGTTGGCGGCCTTGTTGAGCTTGCCGACCAGGCCGTCGACGTTGCCGGGGTTGCCGGGGGCCGGGTTGAAGCCCAGGGCCGGGAAGTCCGGGTCGAGCCCGATGGCGTAGGAGAAGAAGTCACCGCTCATGACGAGGCCCCGCTGAACATGTCGCGGAGGGCCTGCTCGGTCTCCGAGTAGTTCTTGCAGGTCTGGTCGAGCTTCTCCTCCAGCGCTTCGACGCCCTGCGAGATGCGGGTGATGGCGTCCTGCCAGCTGTCGTTGAAGTCGTCGCAGGCGTGGTCGAGGTCCTTGCTGCCGGTCGTCTTCGGGCCGGTCTCCTTCATGGCGTGGAGCGCCTCGCGCATGTCCTGCTGACTGTCCTTCATGCGCTGCATCAGCTTGGAGAGATCGTCGACTTCGACGCGGAAGTAGGCCCCCATGGCGTGTTCGTCCCCCTAGGTCATCACTTTGGTCATTACTTGGTCGGCACTTTGCAGACCATCAGACTAGGAGCGCCCCGTGACGGGTGAGCACACGGGTGCAGACCGTCACACTTCCTTCACTTCCGACACACGGGTGCACCACCTTCCGCCTCCCAACTCCCGCTCCCATCAGGCACGATGACGTCTCGGGACAGAACGGCCCGTCCGGGCGGGCCGGGCCGGCGGAGCAACCGCCGGCCCGGCCTTTACCGAATCCGGAACCCCTCACCCGCTCACCCGGAGGTTCCCGTGCTCACCGAACCCCCCGTCGACCGGCCCCGCACCGAGCCGGCCGACGGCGCGGCGGGCCGTGGTGCGCGCGAGCCGTTCTTCGACCACGTGAAGCTGCTGGCGACGGTCCTGGTGGTGTGCGGGCACTTCTGGGAGCCGCTGGTGCGGGCCCCGGGCCACCGGGTGCTGCACGCCGGGTACCTGCTGGTGTACGCGTTCCACGTGCCGGTGTTCGTGTTCGTCTCCGGCTGGTTCTCCCGCTCCTTCGCCGCCCGCCCGGACCAGCTCGGCCGGCTGCTGAGCGGCGTCCTGGCGCCGTACCTGCTGTGGACGAGCCTGCTGGGGGCGTACGCGGCGTGGCTGGGCGGCGGACGGTTCACGCCCGACCTGCTCACCCCGGTCTGGGTGACCTGGTTCCTGCTGTCGCTGTTCCTGTGGCGGCTGAGCGCCCCGCTCTGGCACCGGCTGCGCGCGCCGCTGGCCACCGCCGTCGCGGTCTCGCTGCTGGCGGGGGCGCTGCCGCTGACGCCGCAGCTGTCGATCGGGCGGACGCTGCAACTGCTGCCGTTCTTCGTCGCCGGGCTGGTGCTGGACCGCCGCCGGGTGCTCGCGCTGCGCGGCAACCGGTGGCTGCGGGCGGCCGCGGCGCCGGTGTTCGGGGCGGCCGCGTACTGGCTGGTGCCGCGGCTGGACGCGGCCTGGTTCTACCGCAGCGCGAGCGCGGCCGGGCTGCGCGCGGGCTACCCGCGCTGGCTGCTGGTGTCGCTGGGGATCAACCTGGCCGGGGCGGCGCTGGGCGCGGTGTTCCTGGCGCTGGTGCCGGTGCGGACCCGGTCGCGGCGGTGGGCGGCGCTCGGCGCGGCCGGTACGGCGGCCTTCCTGGTGCACCCGTTCCTGCAACTGGCCCTGGTGCGCGGCGGCTGGTACGGGCGCGGGTTCCTGCCCTCCGCGCCCGGGCAGGCGGCACTGACCGCCGCCGCGGCGGGGCTGACCCTGCTGCTGTGCTCCCGACCGGTGGCCCGGTCGCTGCGCCCGCTGCTCGCGCCCCGGCTGCGCCTGCTGCTGCGGGAGCAGCCGTCCTCGCCGACCGGTCCGCCGACTATGATCCGGGAACTGCCGTCCGGACCGGGGCGGCGCACCGGGGGGTAGGCATGTCCGCTGTACGGGCCTGGCACCGCAGGCCGCTGACCTGGGCGCTGGTCGTGCTGCTCGCCCTCGGCGGCGGCCTGGTCGGCGCCCGCGAGGCGTGGGGCAACTGCTGGCCGATGCACCCGCACGACGCCCGCGCGTACCGGCAGTACGACTGCGCCAACCTCGGCGGGCCGCGCAACCTGGCCACCCTGCTGCGCTACTACGGCGTGACGCTGCCCGCGGGCGCGACCGGGGTGCGGTACTACAGCGACGACAACTCGGCGACCGGCCCGGACGTCCTCTTCCTCCGCTTCACCGTCCCGCCCGCCACCGCCACCGCCTACCTCACCGCCCTGCACGCCGCCGAGAGCACCGCCGACCCGGCCACCGCCCTGCAGGACACCGCCGAACTGCGCCGCCGCGACCACGTCGACTGGTCCTTCCCCCCGGACGGCCCCCACCGCGTCCTCACCTTCGGCCCCACCCCCACGGGCACCGCCGTCACGACCCCGGACGGCGACGCCACCACCGTCCACCTGACCGTCCTGCACCCCTGATCCCCGCCCCGGGGTGCGACAGCGCCCCGGCCGGAGCGGCGATCTGGCGGCCGGTCACCCGGTGGGCGAGGTTCCCGATCGACTCCCAGGCCCACTTCCCGGCCTCCCCCGCCCTCCGAATGACGGCCCGGAATGCAAGAAATCCCGCCCGGTTTCCCGGGCGGGATTTCTGTTGGTGGAGCTGAGGGGATTCGAACCCCTGACCCCCTCGATGCGAACGAGGTGCGCTACCGGACTGCGCCACAGCCCCAACAAGAAAGAACTCTATCACCTCTGCGGGGGTACTCGTGACCATGGTCGTCCCGCCCGGGCCGCGGGGGTGCCCGGGCGTGCGAACGCCCCGGCGCGGGTGGGGCGTTGCGGCCGGGGCGGGCGGTGGGACGGGGGGTGCGGCGTCACTCGTTGGCGGCGCGGGGGCGGGTGGTCCAGTCGGCGGCGGGGGGCGGGGCGGGCTCGCCGTACTGGTCGAAGAGCGGGGTCGCCGGGCGGCCGGAGTCCCAGGTGTGGGGGGCCGAGAGGTCGAGGCCCCGGGTGGTGCGGGGGGCCACGGGGGCGGTGACGTAGGTGGGGAGCGGGACGGGGACGGGCTCCCAGGAGTCCGGCCCGGCGGCGGCGCGGGCGCGGACGCCGTCGGCCCACTCCTCGTGCTCGGTGGCCTCGGCCAGGACGGTCGCCCGGGTGGTGGCCGGGTCCGCGGGGGCGGCCGGTTCGGCGGCGGGCGCGGGGCGGGCCGCCGCCGGCTCGGGCGCGGAGCGGGCGGAGGAGCGTTCGCGCTCGCGCTCGCGCAGCCGCTCGGCGGCCTGCGCGGCCTTGCCCCGGTCGAACTTGACCTCGTAGCGCTGCCGCTCCAACCGGCGCAGGTGGCCGATGTAGAGGGTGAGCAGCACGCCGGGGACGGCGGGCACCCAGAGGAAGGCGAAACCGGCCACGGCGGCGACCACGGCGCCCAGCGCGAAGGCGAGGAACAGCATGGTGACCATCCGCCGCCGCCGGGCGAGCAGCCGGGCCCGCCGCTCGGCGGAGCGCCGGTCGCCGTGCTCGCGGTCCCGCTCGGCCTTCGCCGCCGCAGCCGCCGAAGCCGCTGCGGCCGGTTCGACGGCGCGCTCCGCAGTCGGCTCGACGGTCGGCTCGGCGCCGTCCCAGGTGCCGGGCCGGGCGGTGGGCCGGGTGGCGACCTCCGCGGGGTCGGCCGCCGGGCCGGTCGCGGGATCGGCGAGGGCCCCGTCCGGGTCCTCCCCGGCGGGGTGCTGCTGGTCGGCGGTCTGGTCGCCGAGGGCTCGGGCCGCGCGCCGCTCCATGGCCGATCGACCGGCCAGCAGGCGGATCGCGGTACTGAAGCGTTCCGTCGGACGCGACTCGTTGAGCTCGTCCTGCCTGCGGAGCCACATCGGCACCAGATAGGCAGCCCAGGCCCCTACGATGACCGCGTAGATAAGGCCGCTACTGCTCACGTTTCACACGGTACGGGCGCGGGCGAAGGCACTGCAGCAATTTGGCGCGGCGTGTCGTGTGATCAAGCTGATTCTCAGACTATTTTGCCGGTATTTGTGGCGGCTCGCCCCGGCCCCCGATGCCATATCGATATCTATTTCGAACAAGTATTCAATTACCCTGCGGAGGCCGGTTCCTGAGGGCGTGCCAGCGCCGCAGCAGTCCGTCGGCGGCCTCCTCGGCGGTGAGCGCGTACACCAGGTGGTCGCGCCAGTCGCCGTCGATGTGCAGGTAGCGCGGGCGCATTCCCTCCTCGCGGAAGCCGAGCTTCTCCACCACCCGGCGGCTGGGCCGGTTCTCCGGGCGGATGCACACCTCGACCCGGTGCAGGCCCAGGTCGCGGAAGCAGTGGTCGACGGCGAGCGCGACGGCGGTGGGCATGATGCCGCGTCCGGCGACGGCCTCGTCCACCCAGTAGCCGACGTTGGCGGAGCACATCGAGCCCCAGGTGATCCCGCCGACCGTCAACTGGCCGACCAGGCGGCCCTGGTGGAGCACCACGAAGGGCAGCATCCGGCCGGCCGCGGCCTCGGCGCGCAGGTAGCGGACCATCTGCCGGTAGGTGGGGCGGGGCAGCGGGGCGCGGCCGGGCGGGGCGGGCGGGACGGTGGCCTCCCAGCGGCGCAGCCAGTCCCGGTTGCGGCGGCTGACCTCCTGCCACTCGGCCTGGTCGCGGCGGCGGATGGGCCGCAGCACGATGTCGCCCTCGGCCAGTTCGACGGGCCAGCCGGCGTTCAGCGGGCGCTCCCGGAGGGATCGGCGGGTCGCGGGTGGTCGCCGCCGGCCAACTGGTCGACGGCGTGCGGCAGCAGCGGGGCGAGCACGGCGAGGCCGTCGCGGACGCCGCCGGTGGAGCCGGGCAGGTTGACGATCAGGGTGCGTCCGGCGAGGCCGGCCAGACCGCGGGAGAGCGCCGAGGTGGGCACCTTCGCCCGGCCGTGCGCGCGGATCGCCTCGGGGATGCCGGGGATCTGCCGGTCGATCACCCGGGCGGTCATCTCGGGGGTGAGGTCCTGCGGGGAGATCCCGGTGCCGCCGGTGGTCAGCACCACGTCGTACCCGGCGGCGACGGCCTCGCGCAGCGCCGCCTCGACCGGCTCCCCGTCCGGGACGACCAGCGGGCCGTCGGCGGCGAAGCCCATCTCGCGCAGCCCGGCGACCAGCAGCGGGCCGCCCCTGTCCTCGTACACCCCGGCCGAGGCCCGGTTGGAGACGGTGACGGCGAGCGCCCTCACTGCTCCCCCTCCCTCGACCAGTCGCCGCTCTTGCCGCCGGTCTTGCTGAGCACCCGGACGTCCTCGATGGCGGCGGCCTTGTCGACGGCCTTGACCATGTCGATGACGGTGAGCGCGGCGGTGGCGACGGCGGTGAGCGCCTCCATCTCGACGCCGGTGCGGTCGGCGGTGCGGACGGTGGCGGTGATCTCGACGGCGGTGTCGGTGACGACGAGGTCGACGGTGGTGCCGGTGAGCGCGATGGGGTGGCAGAGCGGGATCAGCTCGGGCGTCCGCTTGGCGCCCATGATCCCGGCGATCCGGGCCACGGCGAGGGCGTCGCCCTTGGGGACGCCCTCGCCGCGCAGCAGTTCCACCACCCGGGGGGCGACCCGGACGCGGCCGGCCGCCACCGCGACGCGGGTGGTGGCGGCCTTCTCGGAGACGTCGACCATCCGGGCGGCGCCGGTCTGGTCGACGTGGGTGAGGCGGTCGCCGGGGGGTGTGTCGGTCACGAGTGGCTCCAGTGGCACGGTGCGAATCTCGCGCTACCGTACAACCCCGCCCCGGTCAGTCCGTGAGAAGGACCACATCGACGGCGCTCCCGGCGGGCAGCGCGGTGGTGTCCTCGGGGACGGTGATCAGGCAGTCGGCCCTCGCCAGCGCCCCGACCAGGTGCGACCCCTCGCCGCCGACCGGGGAGACGCTGCCCGCCGCCGGGTCGTACCGGCCGCGCAGGAACTGCCACCGCCCGGCCGGGGAGCGCAGCGCCGCGGTGGTCACGGCGCGCACCACGGGGCGGTGCACGTCGGGGGCGCCGAGCATGGTCCGGATGACCGGGCGGACGAACAGCTCGAAGGAGATGTACGCGCTGACCGGGTTGCCGGGCAGCGCCAGCAGCGGCACGCCGGGACCGCCGCCGATCCGCCCGAAGCCCTGCGGCTTGCCCGGCTGCATCCGCAGCCTGCGGAAGTCCACGCCGCCGTAGTCGGCGAACACCTCCTTGACCACGTCGTACGCGCCGACCGAGACGCCGCCGCTGGTGACGATCAGGTCGGCCCGGCCGAGCTGGTCCTCCAGCACGGCGCGCAGCGTGTCCGCCTCGTCGGGGACGCCGCCGACCCGGTAGGCGACGGCTCCGGCGGCGATCGCGGCCGCGGTCAGGGTGAAGGAGTTGGAGTCGTGGATGCGGCCCGGTCCGGCGGCCTCGCCGGGCTGGACGAGTTCGCTGCCGGTGGAGAGCACGACCACCCGGGGGCGGGGGGCGACCCGGACGGTGCCGCGGCCGATCGCGGCCAGCAGGCCGAGCTGGGTGGGGCCGAGCACGGTGCCCGCCTCCAGCACGGTGTCGCCCGCGGTGACGTCGCTGCCCCGGCGGCGGATGTGCGCGCCCTCGGCGACCGGGCGCAGCACCCGGACCTCCTCGCCCGCGACGGGCGCGCCCATCGCGTCGGCGGCCCGCCCGGTGCCGGTGCCGCCGTCGGTCCACTCGACCGGGGCGACGGCCTCGGCGCCGGGCGGGACGGGGGCGCCGGTCATGATCCGGGCGGCCTGGCCGGGGCCGACCTTGGGCAGGTCGGCGGCGCCCGCCGCGATGTCGCCGACCACGGCCAGCACCGACGGGTACCGCTCGGTGGCGCGCACCGTGTCGGCGGTGCGCAGCGCGTAGCCGTCCATCGAGCTGTTGTCGAAGGGCGGCAGGTCGTCGGCGGCCCGCACGTCCTCGGCGAGCCGGCAGCCCTGGGCGTCCAGCAGTTGCAGCTCGATGGGCGGCAGCGGGGCCACCGCGGCGAGGACGTCGGCGAGGTGCTCGTCGACGGTCCACAGGCGCGACGGGGCCGGGGAGCCGGCGCCCTCGCAGCAGGGGTCGTGCTTCCCGGTCATCGCCTCACGCTCGCCTTCGTGGTGGGTCAGCCCTGCATCTCGGTGGTGACGAACTCCCGCAGCCAGGTGCGGAACTCGGGCCCGAGGTCGTCGCGCTCGGCGGCCAGCCGGACGATCGCGCGCAGGTAGTCGGCGCGGTCGCCGGTGTCGTAGCGGCGGCCCTTGAACAGCACGCCGTGCACCGGGCCGCCGGTGGACTCGTCGCGGGTGGCCAGCTCGCGCAGCGCGTCGGTCAGCTGGATCTCGCCGCCGCGGCCGGGCGGGGTCTCGCGCAGCACGTCGAAGACCGCCGGGTCGAGGACGTAGCGGCCGATGACGGCGTAGTTGGACGGGGCGTCCGCGGTGTCGGGCTTCTCCACCAGGTCGGTGACCTGGAAGACGTCCTCGCCGAGTTCGGTGCTCTTGACCGCGGCGCAGCCGTAGAGGTGGATCTGCGCGGGGTCGACCTCCATCAGCGCGACGACGGAGCCGCCGAGCTCCTGCTGCACCTCGATCATCCGGGCCAGCACCGGGTCGCGCGGGTCGATCAGGTCGTCGCCCAGCAGGACGGCGAACGGCTGCCCGGCGACGTGCTGTTCGGCGACCGAGACGGCGTGGCCGAGGCCCTTGGGGTCGCCCTGGCGGACGTAGTGCATGCTCGCGAGCTGCACCGACTCCTGCACCCGGCGCAGGCGTTCCTGGTCGCCCTTGCGGCTGAGCAGCTCCTCCAGCTCGTAGGCGCGGTCGAAGTGGTCCTCCAGAGCGCGCTTGTTGCGGCCGGTGACCATCAGTATGTCGGACAGGCCGGCCGCGGCGGCCTCCTCCACGACGTACTGGATGGCCGGCTTGTCGACGACCGGCAGCATCTCCTTGGGCGTGGCCTTGGTGGCGGGGAGGAACCTCGTACCGAGCCCGGCGGCCGGGACGACTGCTTTGGTGACCGGCTGGCGGGCGTGCTTGTTCGTCATGCGTCCGACCTTACTAAGGCGTGCATTCCACCCGGCGGGGAGTGGAGTGGATCGATGGTTAGGGCCTGTCACCGGTCGGGCCCGGGCCGACGGTGGTCGCATGCGGGGTGAGGGGTGCCCCGCCGGGGCCGGAAGACACCTTACCGGGCGTCGGTGAGGCGTTCGGACCGGGCAGCTCGGCGGGGAGGTTCTCGGTGGAGCGCCAGCAGTCGCCGCCCGCCGCGCGGGCCGCCGCCAGGGCGCGGTCGGCGGCCCGCAGCAGCAGGGCCGCGTGGGCGCCGTCCCGGGGCAGCACGGCCAGGCCGACGGAGGCGGTCAGGCCGCTGCGCTCGTCCGGGTCGGCGCTCTCGCCGGGGTGACGGTCGGTCAGCCGGTGGCGGCGCACCGACCAGCACAGCCGCTCGGCGACCTGCGCGGCGCCCTCCGGGCCGGTGTCCGGCAGCAGGACCAGGAACTCCTCCCCGCCGTACCGGCCCAGGGTGTCGCAGCCGCGGATCTCCATCGCCAGCCGCTGGGCGAGGTCGCGCAGCATCGCGTTGGCGCGGGGCCGGCCGTGCTCGGCGACCACGCCGTCGAAACCGGCCACCTCCAGCAGCAGCACCGACAGCGGGCGCGGGTCGATCGCGGTGGCCTCGGCCCGGCGGGCCCGTTCGATCTCGCGGTCCAGGGTGAGCTGCAGGTGCCGGTAGTTCCACACCCCGGTCAGCGGGTCGCAGGACGCGGTGCGGGCCAGTTCGTCCCGTTCCTCCGTGAGTTCCGCGATCTTCGCCAGAAGTTCCGCCTCCCGGGAGCCGTGCTCGGCCCGGGACCGGCGGCGGCGCAGCGCGCGGACGCCGGCGACGGCCGGAGCGGCCGCGCCGATCGCGGCCAGGGCCTGGAGCAGGAGCGGGGTGGGCATGCGGCGGCCTCGGCGTGTCAGGCTCGTGTCAGTGCACGGGGCAGAGCTGAAGGGAATCGAACGGTGACTGCGGATCGGTTGTCCAACGACAAGGCGGCGCTGAGGTCACGGCTGCTCGCCGAACGGCGGGCGCTCGCCGCGGCGGAGCGCTCCGCCGCGGCCGGGGCGCTGGCCGGGCACGCCACCGCGCTGGTGCCGCCGGGCGGCACCGTCGCCGCGTACGTCTCGGTCGGCGCGGAGCCGGGCACCCGGCCGCTGCTGGCTGCGCTCGCCGCGCGGGGCGCGCGGGTGCTGCTGCCCGTCCTGCTGCCCGACAACGACCTGGACTGGGCCCCGTACGAGGGCGACGACCGCCTCTCGCCCGCCGCCCGCGGCCTGCTGGAGCCCACCGGCCCGCGGCTGGGCCCGGACGCCGTCCTCACCGCGGACGTCGTCCTGCTGCCCGGCCTCGCCGTCGACGCCCGCGGCGTCCGTCTCGGCCGCGGCGGCGGCTCCTACGACCGCGTGCTGGCCCGCCTCGCCCGCGCCGGTGCCCGGCCGCTGCTGGCGACGCTGCTGTACGCGCACGAGCTGCTCCCGGCCGTGCCCGCCGAGCCGCACGACCTGCCGGTGCACGCGGTGGTCACTCCGGAGGGCGTGACGCGCTTCTGAGAACCGGGGGGCTCGTCAGCAGCACGGACCGAGCCGTTCCCCGGGCCCCTGGTGTGTTCCCCCTCCGCGTGCCGAAGGCTCTCAGTTCGTCAGGGTGAGGGTGTTCCTGCCCGCCTTGGTGACCGCGTCCTTGGTGTAGGCCCAGGGCAGGAGCTGGCCGGAGGCCCAGAGTTCGGTCTGGTCGTTGTAGTTGGGGTGGAAGGCGTGGCCGGAGGCGCCGCCGACGTTGATCCAGCGGGAGGAGTCGAAGTCGCTGAGGTCGACGACCATCCGCATGGAGGGGATCCAGTCGACGTCGTAGCCCGCGGCGGCGTTCCAGCCGGTGGCGTCGACGGCGGCGCTGCCGCCGGAGAGCTTGTAGGGGCCGCGGTTGAGCAGCTTGTGGACCAGGCCGGAGGCGAGGGAGGAGTCGTCGCTGCCGAGGGTGGGCTCCTGCAGGGTGAGCTGGTGCAGGCGGCCCCAGCTCCAGGTGGAGATGTCCTTGCTGAGGCGCGAGGTGAGGTCCTGGCGGGCGTCCTTGAGCGCCTCGGCGAGCAGGTTGTCGAGCCCGTGCTGCTGCTGGTGGTCGGAGTCGATGTAGTCCCACCAGGGCGACTTCGGGTCGGCGAGCTGCTGGCGGACGACCTCCGTCCAGCGGTCGCCGCCGTCCGGCTGGGCCTGCGAGGCCTTGCGGGTGCCGCACTCGGTGACGGCCTGCGCGGCGCCGCCGAGCGCGTCGTCGGGCAGGGTGTTGTCGCGCTTCTGGCGCACCAGCAGGCAGTCGCCCTCGACCCGGAGGTCGGCGGGGAACTTCTGGCCGAAGGCGAGGGTGAGCAGGGCCCGCCAGACGCCGTTGTAGTAGGCGGCGGCGGCGGAGTCGGCGTCCTGGTGGTAGTTCCAGTCGCGCAGCAGGTCCTGGGCCTCGCGCACGTAGGGGTCGCTGATCTGGACCTTGAGCAGCAGCGGGACGAGCTCCTTGGCCATCACGCTGGTGTTGTCGAGCTGCATGGACTGCATGTCGTCCGGCGAGATCTTGCCGCCGTTCTTCAGCTTCTCCCGGATCTGGTCGGTGATCTCCTTGGCGCGGGTGCCGTACTCCCAGTCGGTGGTCAGCAGCGCCTTGTAACTCGGGTCGACGACGGCCTGGTTGGCGGTGACGATGTAGCCCTCGGGCGGGTTGTACGCGTAGGGCAGCGACTTGAACGGCAGGTAGCCGCTCTTCCAGGCGTAGGCGGAGTCCCAGCCGGGGGCGGGGTAGCGGCCGTCGCCCTTGCCGCGGACCGGGATCAGGCCGGGGGCCTGGTAGCCGATGTTGCCCTTGGTGTCGGCGTAGATCAGGTTCTGCGCGGGGACGGCGAAGTCCTGCGCGGCGGCGCGGAAGCCGGCGAAGTCGCCGGCCCGGTCGAGCTCGAAGACGGCGTCCATGGTCCTGCCGGGGACGAGCGCGGTCCAGCGCAGGGCGACGCCGTAGCCGGCGGCGCGGTCGGGGGCGGCGTTGCCGGCGGGGGCGTTCTGGCCGACCTTCTGGTGCTCGGAGGACTGGTCGGAGATCAGCGGCATGCCGTCCTGGGTGGTGCGGACGGTGATGGTGCGGTCCTCGCCGCCCGCGACCTTGATGGTCTCCTTGCGGACGGTGAACTTCACGTCCTTGTTGTCGAGGAGGTAGGTGTCGGGACCGGTGACCTTCTCCAGGTACAGGTCGGTGACGTCGGCGCCGAGGTTGGTGAAGCCCCAGGCGATGTCCTTGTTGTGGCCGATGACGACGCCGGGCATGCCCGCGAAGGTGTAGCCGGCCGTGTCGTAGGCGCAGGTCGGCGAGACGGCGCGGCAGTGCAGGCCCATCTGGTACCAGATGGAGGGCATGCCGGGGCCGAGGTGCGGGTCGTTGGCCAGCAGCGGCCTGCCGGTGGTGGTGTTGGGGCCGGCCACCACCCAGGAGTTGGAGCCGATGCCCTGGCCCTGCGGGCCGAGCAGCTCCGGCAGCGCGGACACCCGCTCGGACAGGTCGCCGAGCAGGCTCTGGGCCGCGGCCCGGGCCTGGGCGCCGCCCGCGGCGGTGGCGGCGCCGGGCACGGGGGGCACGGTGGCGCCCTCGCCGGGGGTGTAGGTGCCGTCGCCGGAGAGCTTGCCGGTCTTCACGATGGTGCCGTTGCGCTCGTACGGGTACGCGGGGTAGAGCTGCTCGATCTGCTCGGGGGTGAAGTCCTGGGTGAGCAGGGAGCGGTCGATCTCCTCCTGCATGTTGCCGGACAGGCTCCAGGCCATCGCCTTGAGCCAGGCGACCGAGTCGACCGGGTCCCACTTCTCGGGCCGGTAGCCGGAGTTGACCGTGCCGAGCAGCGCGTACTCCAGCGAGGCGCCGGCGCCGCCGGGGTGCTCGGCGAGCCAGGCGTTGACGCCCTCGGTGTAGGCGGTCAGGTTGCGCTTGGTGTCCTCGGACAGGACGGTGTCCCACTCCTTCTGGGCGACCTGGCGCCAGCCCATGGTGCGCAGGAGGGTGTCCTTCTCGACCGAGGCGGAGCCGAACATCTCGGAGAGTCGGCCGGCGGTGATGTGCCGGCGGACGTCCATCTCCCAGAACCGGTCCTGGGCCTGCACGTAGCCCTGGGCGCGGAACAGGTCGGCGTCGGTGTCGGCGTACAGCTGCGGGATGCCCTTGTCGTCGCGGACCACGTCCACCGGGGCGGACATGCCGGCCACCTTGACGGTGCCGCTGACCTGCGGGAAGGAGGAACGGACGGTGTCCACCGCCCACCAGCCGCCGCCGACCAGACCCGCGATCAGCAGCACGGCGAGCAGGATCATGGTCAGACGTGCGCGCCGGAACTTCTTCGAGCGGGGCATCCGAGTCCTTGTATGAGGGAGCGTGCGGCCGTGACAGGTCACCACATTAGGGCGAGGGCACCGACGGCCGTGCACGGGGGACACCGGCGGCGGTTCGACGGCACCGCTGGGACCTTACCGGGCGGGAGCGAACGGAGGGACTAGCGTAAAGATCAAGTAAAATGTTAGGATGGGTAACGATTCGTCAGTCGTCCCCTCCCTGCCCGAGGTGCCCCTGCGTGACCGTTGACCACCTGAACACCCTGCTGCTCGAGTCCGCCGTGATCCTGCTGTTCGCCGTCGCGGCGGTGCGGATCTCCACCCGCTCGGGGCTGCCCTCGCTGCTGATCTACCTCGGCATCGGGGTCGCCCTCGGCCAGAACGGCATCGGCATAAGCTTCAACAACGCCGAACTCACCCAGGTCCTGGGCTACGCGGCCCTGGTGGTCATCCTCGCCGAGGGCGGGCTCAAGACCAGCTGGCGGGCCATCAGGCCGGTGGTCCCCGCCGCCGCCGTGCTCGCCACCCTCGGCGTCGCGGTCTCGGTGTTCGTCACCGCCGCCGGTGCGCACTGGCTGGTCGGCCTGGAGTGGCGCACCGCGCTGCTGCTGGGCGCGATCGTCTCCTCCACCGACGCCGCGGCGGTCTTCTCGGTGCTGCGGATGGTGCCGCTGCCGCAGCGGCTGACCGGCCTGCTGGAGGCCGAGTCCGGCTTCAACGACGCGCCCGTGGTGATCCTGGTGGTCGCCTTCGCCACCACCGGCGAGCTCGACCCCTGGTACGTGCTGGTCGGCACCATCGTGGTCGAGCTGGTGATCGGCGCGGCGGTCGGCTTCCTGGTCGGCCGGCTCGGCGCGTACGCGGTGCGGCGGGTCGCGCTGCCCTCCTCCGGCCTGTACCCGATCGCGGTGCTGGCGCTGATCGTGCTCGCCTACGCGGGCGGCGCGCTGCTGCACGCCTCCGGCTTCCTGGCCGCGTACATCGCCTCGGTGATCCTCGGGAACTCCAAGCTGCCGCACGGGCCCGCGGTGCGCGGTTTCGCGGACGGGCTGGCCTGGATCGGGCAGATCGGCATGTTCGTGCTGCTCGGTCTGCTGGTCACGCCCGCCAGCATGGGGTCGGCGATAGTGCCGGGCCTGGTCGCGGGCGCGGTGCTGGTGTTCGTCGCCCGGCCGCTGTCGGTGCTGCTGACCATGACGCCGTTCCGGGTGCCCTGGCAGGAGCAGGCGCTGCTGTCCTGGGCCGGGCTGCGCGGCGCGGTGCCGATCGTGCTCGCCACCATCCCGCTGGTGTCCGGCGCGACCGACGCGCAGCACCTGTTCAACGTGGTCTTCATCCTGGTGGTGGTCTTCACCCTGCTCCAGGGCCCGACCCTGCCGCTGGTGGCCAAGTGGCTGAAGATCGGCGAGGGCGACATCGGCCAGGACCTGGGCATCGAGTCCGCCCCGCTGGAGAAGCTGCACGGCCACCTGCTGTCCGTCCAGCTCGCCCCCGGCTCCCGGATGTCCGGCGTCGAGGTCTCCGAGCTGCGCCTGCCCAAGGGCGCCGCCGTCACCCTGGTGGTCCGCGAGGGCAGCAGCTTCGTCCCGGACAGGATGACGGTGCTGCGCGAGGGCGACGAGCTGCTGGTGGTCACCACCGACGAGGTCTCCGGGGACGCCGAGCGCCGACTGCGCGCCGTCGACCGCGGCGGCAAGCTCGCCGGGTGGCTGCACAACGCGGAGGAGCCGCCCGCCACCGCCCGGAAGGCGCCTGCCAACGCCAGGAAGAAGGGCGGCTGAGCCGCCGAACCGAAGGCCGACGCGGCGGAACACCCTGGTATACCCTTGTACATTCTGATCCGACCTGAATTTTCCACATCTGCCTGATGCAGGGTCGGCGCGCCGGCCCCGTCCGGCGCGCGAGAGGACGACACTCGGCGCCCGCCCGGCCCCACCCCCGGGCGCGCTACCAGGCAGCAGAGAGGACCGACCGTGGCGGCCCGCCGACCGGTCGACGACACCACCTTGCACGGCACCGGCTACGGTGCGCTGCTGCGCACCCCGCGCGCCTGGACCTTCCTGCTCCCCGCGCTGGTCGCCCGGCTCCCGTACGCGATGCTCAGCCTGGGCATCGTGCTGCTGGTCCACGACGCCACCGGCTCCTACGGCCTGGCCGGCGCGGTCGCCGCGACCGCCGCCGTCTCCCAGGCCCTGGTCGGTCCGCAGACCGGACGGCTGGCCGACCGCCACGGGCAGGCCGCCGTGCTGGTGCCCGCCGTGGTCGTGCACGCCTGCGCGGTCGCCGCGCTGATCGCGCTGGCCCACGCCGGCGCCCCCGACTGGACGCTGTTCATGGCCGCCGCGCCCGCCGGGGCGGCCGTGCCGCAGGTCGGCGCCATGGTGCGGGCCCGCTGGGTGCACCGGCTGGGCGAGCGGCCCGCGCTGCTGAACACCGCCTTCGCCTTCGAGTCCGTCACCGACGAGTTCACCTTCGTCGTCGGCCCGATGCTGGCCGCCGGCACCGCCACCCTGGTCAACCCCTCCGCCGGGCTCGCCGCCGAGGCCGCCCTCACCCTGCTCGGCGGCCTGGCCTTCGCCGCCCGCCGGGACACCGCCCCCGCCCCCACCGGCCCCGCCGCCCCCGGCGTCCGGCGCGCCTCCGCGCTGGCCTCCCCCGGCGTGCGGCTGCTGGCCGGGGCCTTCCTCGGCCTCGGCACCGTCTTCGGCACCCTGCAGGTCTCCATCACCGCCTTCGCCGAGGACGCCGGCTCCGGCGGGCTCAGCGGTCTGGTCTACGGCCTGTTCGCGACCGGCTCGATGGTGGCGGGCGTGCTCTACGGCCTCGTCCCGTGGCGCAGCAGCGCCCGGCGGCGGATGGTCGTCTGCTACGCGCTGCTGGTGCTCGGCTGCTCCACCCTGTGGGCGATGCCGAACCTGGTCGCGCTGACCGTGGCCGGGGTGTTCTGCGGCCTGGCCATCGCGCCCACCCTGATCACCGGGTACACCCTGGTCGAGACCCTGGTCGCGGACGGCGCCAAGACCGAGGCGTTCACCTGGCTGACCGGCTCGATCGGCCTGGGCCTGGCGCTCGGCTCCACCGCCGCCGGGCAGCTGATCGACCGCTCCGGGCCCTCGCTCGGCTTCACCGTCGCCCTGGCCGGGTCCGGCCTCGGCCTGGTGGCGCTCGTCACGATGCGCCGCCTGCTGCTCGCTCCGGCGCCCGCGCACCGTACCGTGGCACGGGGCGGCGCGGTCCGCGAGGAGGCGGTACCGGCCGCACGGCGCGGCTGAGCGGCTGGACTCCACCCGCGGAATGCCGCATCATGGACCATCGTTAGCACTCATGGCGTGAGAGTGCCAGGGGGAGTGACAGGAGGAAGCGGAAAGTGCCCACGTACCAGTACCAGTGCACCGAGTGCGGCAACGGCCTCGAGGCGGTGCAGAAGTTCAGCGACGACGCGCTGACCACGTGCCCCGACTGCCAGGGGAAGCTCCGCAAGGTCTTCTCGGCCGTGGGTGTGGTCTTCAAGGGCTCCGGCTTCTACCGCACCGACAGCCGCTCCAGCTCCAGCAGCTCGGTGGGCGGCTCGTCCTCCTCGGCGGCCTCCTCGACCTCGACGACGTCCTCGACCTCGTCGTCCTCGACCGGCAGCTCCAGCAGCAGCTCCTCCAGCTCCGCGGCCGCCGCGAGCTGACCCCGCCTCCCGCGGAGCCCCCGTCCGGCCGTCGCCGGGCGGGGGCTCCGTGCTGTCCGGGCTCGCCCGCGCGCGGCGGCACGAGGGGGGTTACGCGGCTTCCTCCGGACGGCGGGGCGGGGGCGGCCACGGGTCGGGGGCCGGACGGAGCAGCGGTTCACCCGCAGGGGTGAGGGCGGTTGTCCACAGGGCGGGGTTTTCCACAGGCTGGGGAAATCCGCGGACGCCGTCCGGCGGGCGGTCGCAGGATGGCGTCGCGGCCTCGACCGGGGCCGCGTGAACCCCGTCGGAAGGCCCGCTGCCGTGACCTCCTCCGTGCTGCCCTCGCTGCCCCCACTGCCCGCCGCGCTCGTCCCGCCGCGCCGCGAGGTGCCCGATTTCCCGCCGATCCGCGGCACCGCGCGGGGCCGTCACCGCTTGCGCTGCGCGCTGCGTCGGCGGCCGGGGCGGTTCGCCGCGGGGTGCCTGCTGCTGGCGGCCGTGCTGCTGTCCGGCCCGCTGCGGGGGGCTCCGCCGCCGCCCGCCGGGGCCTCGGCCGAGGTGCCCGGCTGCCCCCGGGCGTCAACCTGACGGCCCCGGGTTCACCCGTGACCTCCACGGGCGTCCGCCGTTCGACGCGGCATGAGAGGCTTCAAGGAATTCCTGCTCCGCGGCAACGTGGTGGACCTGGCCGTCGCCGTCGTCATCGGCGCGGCCTTCACCGCCGTCGTCAACGCGTTCGTCAAGGGCGTGATCAACCCGCTGGTCGGCCTGTTCGGCACCAAGGACCTGGCCGCCTACACCTCGTGCCTCAAGGGCCCCTGCGAGGTGGACGCCGCGGGCAACGTCACCTCGGGCATCTTCATCCTCTGGGGCTCGGTGCTCAGCGCCGCGCTGACCTTCCTGATCACCGCCGCCGTCGTCTACTTCCTGCTGATCCTGCCGATGAACCACTTCATGCGGAAGCGGAAGTCGGTGGAGGAGGAGGCGCTGGAGGCCGAGGCCAAGGAGGTCGAACTGCTCACCGAGATCCGCGACGCGCTGGTGCGCCGCGGCTGACCCACCGCCCCGCTACTTCTCCCCATGGTGCGGGGGCCGCTGGCTGCGGTACCAGTCCAGCCCCCGCTCCCCCGACGCGTCGCCCCAGCCCCGGTCGGTGTCGTCGGAGGTCTGCTGCTCGAACGGGTCCTTGAAGACCAGCCGGGGCCGCAGGGCGGGCTCCGGCCGGGGGGCGGCGCCGGACCGGGACTCGGGTCGGGGCTCGGACTCGGGTCGGGGCTCGGGCTGCTGCTGCGCGTCCGGGGAGGTCATGCGCTCCACTGTAGGACCGGCCGCGGGCCCCGACGGGCCGCCCACTACGCCGCCTCGAAGCCCGCGTGGTCCGCGATCTTCTTCAGCTCGGCGAGGGCGTGCTTCTCGATCTGGCGGATCCGCTCGCGGGTCAGGCCGTGCTGCTTGCCGACCTCGGTCAGCGTCCGCTCCCGGCCGTCCTCCATGCCGTAGCGGCTGCGGATGATGGAGGCGGTGCGGTCGTCCAGGCGGCCGATCAGGTCGTCCAGCTCCTCGCGGCGCAGCATCACCATGACCGCGTCCTCCGGGGAGACCGCGCCGGTGTCCTCCACCAGGTCTCCGAACTGGGTCTCGCCCTCGTCGTCGACCGACATGTTGAGGCTGACCGGGTCCCTCGACCAGTCCAGGACGTCCTTGACCCGCTGCTCCGTGGTGTCCAGCTCGGCGGCGATCTCCGCGGGCTCCGGCTCGCGGCCCAGCTCCTTGGCCTTCTCGCGCTGCACCCGGCGGATCCGGCCGAGCTCCTCGACCAGGTGGACGGGCAGCCGGATGGTGCGGGACTGGTCGGCGATGGAGCGGGTGATCGCCTGGCGGATCCACCACGTCGCGTAGGTGGAGAACTTGAAGCCCTTGGAGTAGTCGAACTTCTCCACCGCCCGGACCAGGCCCGCGTTGCCCTCCTGGATCAGGTCGAGCAGCGGCAGGCCGCTGCGCGGGTAGCGGCGGGCGACGGCGACGACCAGGCGCAGGTTGGACCGGATGAAGACGTCCTTGGCGCGCTCGGCGTCGTCCGCTATCGCCTGCAGCTCCTCGGTGGTGACGCCGTCGAGCTGCTCCTCCTCGTCCAGCAGGTGCTGGGCGAAGACCCCGGCCTCGATGCGCAGGGACAGCTCGACCTCCTCGGCGGCGTCGAGCAGGGGCGTCCTGGCGATCTCGTCGAGGTACATGCCGACCAGGTCGCGGTCGGCTTCGAGGTTGGTCGGGCGGGCCGTACGACTCCGATCGGCCCTGTCGCGTACGACGGCACGGGTGGCCATGCTTGCTCCCTCACTGACGCTGCCGGGGGCGCTCCGTTCCGCCGCTCGGCACCAGCGTGTGGGCCGTTCGTGGCTCACACGTAACGATCCAACGCACAGAAAACGGACAACATTCCCAAGTGGCTCAGTTTTCCGCCGGGGATGCAGTATCCTGCCGATTTTCATCCGACCGTTACACGCAGCGTGACGCGGTCCGTACGGCGCGCTCCCGCGGACCGGCACCGAATCGGTGCGGGGTCTTCGCGGCACGTCCGCACAACCGATGCGCAATCGCTATCGCCCCAGCGCCGGATCGCTCCCCGCCGCTGGGAAGGTGTCTGTCATGCACCAGTCCAACGACCCCGACCCGGGGCCCGGCTCCGGGCCCGCGCCCGGAGCGGTCCGTCCCCCGGTACAACGCACGGCGGCGCTCCGTTGTGCCGGGGCGGCCCTGGCGGGTGCGCTGGTGTTCGCGCTGCTGCTGCTGCTGGTGCGGACCGGCTGGTCGCCGCTGGCCCGGTTCGACCGGGGCTGGAGCGCGCTGCTGCACCGGTACGCGCTGCGGCACCCGGTGTGGACGGCCTCCCTGCAGACGCTCGCCGACCTGGGCGCGCCCTGGGTGATGCGGACGCTGCTCGGGACGGCCGCCGCCTGGCTGTGGGCCACCGGCACCCGGGCCCTGGCGGGCTGGGCGGCGGCCGCCGCCCTGCTGGGCTGGGCCGCGGAGCGGGCCGGACGGGCCCTGACCGACCGGCCCCCGCCGCACTTCGTCGACCCGGTGGCGGCCGCCCCCGGCCCGGCCTTCCCGTCCGGCCCCGCGCTGGCCTCCGCGGTCACCTGCGGGGCGCTGCTGGCGCTGCTGTGGCCGCGGGCGGAACGGCCGGTGCGGTGCGCGGCGGGCGGCGCCGCCGCGCTGGCCGTGCTCGCCGTGGGCTGGACCGTGATCGCGCTGGGCGTGCACTGGCCCAGCGACGTGCTGGCGGGCTGGGCGGCCGCCCCGGTGGTGCTGGCCGCGCCCGCGCTCGCGCTGGAGCTGTGGCGGCCCGGGCGGATCGGCCGGGACGTGCGACGGCTGCGGCGGCGCGCCCGGCCGCGGGTGCAGCGGGTGCTGGCGCCGCCGCTGCCGCCGGTGGGGGTCGCGGAGGCGGACGGGCCGGTGGGCGGATCGGCGGGCGGATCGGCGGGCGGATCGGCGGGCGGGCGGGGCGGGCCGGGCGGTTCGGCGGGCGATTCGATGGTCGGGCCGACGAGGTGGGCGGAGTCCGCCACGGAGCGCGATCCGAGGCGCTCCTGACGGACCGTGAGCAACGTCACACTGCGTTGCCCGCATCCTCCGCCCGGGGGAAGGGCGTGGCCAGCATTCCGCGTGTTTCCGGGCGCAAACGGCGCTGCCCGGCGCCCGCCGCAAGGCCTCCGGACACCGGTGCGACCCGGTCGAACACCCCACCGGTCGGCACTCGACTCCCCATCGGGTGCCGAAGTGGGGCAGACTTCTGCGGCTGGTGCACCCTGCAACCGGCAGGCGGAGTCCGGAACGGACCGACTTCCCGCACTCACCCACGCAACGCCGGACGGGCACCGATCGACGGGGGGTCCGATGACCATGCACACCGCGGACAACTCCGGCGACCCGTACTCCCCGCAGGGCGGCGGGTACGAGCAGCCGCCGGGCAACCCGTACCAGCAGCAGGGCCCCCCGCAGGGCGCCCCGTACCAGCAGCCGCAGCAGCCGCAGGGCGGCTACGCCGGGCAGGACCAGCCCACCGTGCAGTTGGGGCGGATCCCGGCCCAGGCGTTCGAGCAGCCCGGCTGGCCGTCGTACCCGCCGCGGGCCCCGGAGCGTCCGGTGCCGCCGCCGCGGGCGGGCGAGGAACCGGCCGCCGGGGCCCCGGAGCCCGCCGCGGCCAAGCCCGCCGCCTCCACCGGTCGCAACGGCCTGATCATGGCGATGGGCTCGCTGGCCTCGCGGGCGCTGGGCTTCGTGCGCAGCGCGGTGATCGTGGCGGCGCTGACCACCGGCCCGGCCGGCGAGGCGTTCAACGTGGCGAACTCGCTGCCGAACATCGTCTACATGATGCTGCTCGGCGGCGTGCTGGCCTCGGTGTTCGTGCCGGAGCTGGTGCACGCGATGCAGACCCACAAGGACGGCGGCCAGGCGTACACCGACCGGCTGCTCACCCTGTGCGGGGTGATCCTGGTGGTGCTGACGGTCGGCGCCTGGCTGTTCGCCCCGCAGATCGTCGACCTGTACTCCGAGTTCAAGGACCCCGTGCAGCGCGAACTGGCGATCACCTTCGCCCGGTACTGCCTGCCGCAGATCCTCTTCTACGGCGTGTTCACCCTGCTCGGGCAGGTGCTGAACGCCCGCGACCGGTTCGGCGCCATGATGTGGACGCCGGTGCTGAACAACGTGGTCGCGATCGGCGTGTTCGGCGGCTACCTGGCGATGGGCCGGCACGCCCACGCGGCGAGCGAGGTGAGCAGCGGGGACGCCCTGCTGCTGGGCCTCGGCTCGACCCTGGGCATCGTGGTGCAGGCGGCCGCGCTGCTGCCCTCGCTGCGCTCCGCCCGCTTCACCTACCGCCCGCGCTTCGACTGGCGCGGCGCGGGCCTGACCCGGCCGCTGCGCGCGGCGGGCTGGGCGCTGGCCCTGGTGGCGGCCACCCAGCTGTCCTTCGCGGTGATCACCAGCCTGAGCACCGGCGCGGGCGACGCCGCGTACGACGCGGGCATCCCGGGCGGACGCGGCTTCTCCGCCTACAACAACGCCTACGCGCTGTTCGTCGTCCCGCAGGGCGTGATCACGGTGTCGCTGGTGACGGCGCTGCTGCCGAGCATGTCGCGGGCCGCGACGGCGGGCGACTACCGGAAGATCGGCGAGGACCTGTCGGGCGTGCTGCGCTCCTCGGCGGCGATGGTGGTCACCGCGGCGGTGCTGTTCTTCGCGCTGGGCTCGCAGATCGCGATGGCCGCGTACGGCTACGGCTCCGGGGCGTCCGTGCACGACGACGCGATGGTGGTCGGCCTGCTGCTGATGGCCTTCGCGGTCGGCCTGCCCGCCTTCTGCGCCCAGTACGGCCTGGCCCGCGGCTTCTACGCGATGGGCGACGCCCGGACGCCGTTCTGGCTGACCCTGATCTCCACCGGCACCAACGCGGCGCTGTGCTGGGTCGCGTACGAGACGCTGCCGCTGCGCTACAAGGTGATCGGCATGGCGGTCGCGCACACCGTGGCGGCCACCCTGTCGGCGGTGGTGACCGGCGTGGCGCTGGGCCGCCGCCTCGCGAAGGGCGCGCCCCCGGCGGCCGCGGTGCCCGCGCCGCGACAGCCGGAGGGGAGGCCGGACGCCACGATGGTGCTGCGCACCGACGCCTTCGCGCCCGGCGCCAACGCCACCGTCGACCTGGGCGTCCGCCGCGACGGACGGCGCGGCAGCGGGCTGGAGGGCGGCCGCCTGGTCACCCTGCACCTGGGCTTGGTCCTCGCCTGCCTCCCCGGCGCGCTGGCCGCGCACTGGCTGGCGGGACGCTTCGGCGCGAGCCTCCTCGGCAGCCTGACCGGCCTGGCGGCGGGCTCGCTCGCGGTCCTCCTGTCGCTCTTCGTCCTCGCCCGCCCGCTCGGCGTGGGCGCCTCGGTCGCCCCCTTCGCCCGCAAGCTCCGCATCCCGTACCCGGCGCCCGCACCGACCAGCGGCAAGCACCGCCGCTGAAACCGCCTGCGGCGGGCAGCCGCGCCAGAGGGCAGTGGGAGCGCCTGCGGCGGGCGTGCGCTGCGGGACGGTCAGGGTGGCAGCGGACACGCCTGCGGGCGACGGTGGCGGACAGCGCCAGGGCGGCACGCGCGCACCCTGACGGGCCAGGCACCGGCACCGCCTGTGGCGGGCTCCGGGTGGCTCCGTTGGTCAGGCGGGGGCGTCCTCGGGGGTTTCGAGCCAGCCGAGGGCGGCTACGTGGAGGCCGGCCTGGAAGCGGCTGCGGGCGTCCATGCGGACCATGAGGTCGGCCATCATGCGGCGGACGGTGCGGAGGGAGACGCCGAGGCGTTGGCCGGCGCGTTCGTCGGTGAGGCCTTCGGCGAGGAGGCGGAGGAGTTCGCGTTCCTGGCCGGTGAGGCCGTGGGGGTCGCGCTGGGGGCTCTCGCCGAGGGGGCGGGCGTGTTCCCAGACCTGGTCGAAGAGGGCGCGGAGGGCGGCGACCACGCCGGGGCTCTGGAGCAGGACGGCGCCCTTGCGGGGGTCGTCGGGGTCGATCGGGACGATGGCGGTGGCGTTGTCGACGACGATCATGCGCAGCGGGAGGGTGGGGGTGGTGCGGACGGCGCCGCCGAGGCCGTGCAGCCAGCGGGCGTACTGGACGGTGGCGGGGTCGTTGCGGACGCTGTCCTGGTAGACGGTGCGCATCCGGACGCCGCGTTCCAGGGTCTCCTGGTCGAGGGCGCGGCTGGCTTCCATGACGGGGGCGGGCTGGGGGCCGCCGGGGGCGAAGGAGAGCACTTCGGCGGTGGCGTCGGAGGCGAGCTGGACGAGCCGGTCGCGGACCTGGTCGAGGCTGGAGAGCATCTCGATGCCGCGCTGCTCGCCCGCGCCGGGGGCGTGGATGCTGGCGTACTCGGCGATCAGCCCGGCCATCGCGGCGCGGCTGCGTTCGGCTTCGCGCTGGCGGCGGGCCTCCTCGGCCTCCTGGTGGGCGAGCAGGGCGGCGAGGCCGCGTTCGGGGTTGACGGCGCGCCAGCGGGTGCCGCAGCTGGTGGGGCGGGTGAGGGCGAGGTCGGCGAGCCGGTCGAGGGCGTCGCAGACCTCGGCCTCGGTGGCGTCGAGGTGGGCGGCCAGGCCGCCGGTGTCCAGGTCGGGGTGGAGCAGCATGGCGCGGTAGACCGCCTCGCCGAACGCGTCGAGCCCCACCGGGCCGCCGGCGGTCAACAGTCGGTCTTCCGCGCGCCCGACCAGGTGCCCGTTCTCGTGGTTCTGCCCATGTCGACCTCCAGCGCGCAGGTGCCGCGCACCCCCCGGATTCCCGTTGACGGGGCGTCAGACTAGCGCTCACCGGACAGCGGGAGAACTGACTTGCGGAGATTCTGTCGCACTGGTGGGCGATGCGTGAAGGGCGCCCGGCAACTGTCATATTCGTGCCAGGCGGGGATCTGACACCCGGCCGAGGGTCCGGATCGGCGCGGGATTTGCCACGCTGGACGGATGTACGCGATCCGTCTGGAGCTGGTTCCGCCGCCCGCCGCGGGCGGCTGTCCGGAGGCGGCCGGGGCCGGTCCGGTACGGGCACTGCTGCTGCGGCTGCCGCTGGACGGGGCCCGGGTGTGCCACGCGCGGGTGCGGGGGGACGGGGGCGGGCTGGCGGCGGTGTGCTTCCTGACGGCCTCCTCGCTGCTGGTGGCGGAGCGGGCGCTGCGGGCGGGGGTGCGGGCGCTGGTGGGGCCGGAGGGGCCGCTGGCGGGCTGGTCGGTGGCGCGGTGCGAGGCGGATCCGTGGTTCGCGCTGGGCCGGTGGCAGGACCGCGCCCGTAGTTGACCGTACATCACCAACGCGGGGTCGGAGCTGTCCTCAGGGTGTCACGGCACTCTGGTGCCAGCTCCGACTGCTGACACGGAGGGGCCACCGGGAGCACTCTCGTTGCTGTCGGCAGGACGACGGAGCGGGAACCGCGGCAGCAGCCCCCGGCGGGGGACGCGGAGCGCACCGGACGCCTGACGGCGGCTCACACCACACTCCCCGGTGGCAGCCCGGGGATCAGCCGAACGCGAGAGGACCGGGCACTCCCATGTCGCTGAACATCCGAATTGTCGCGATTGCCGTACTTGGCGCTCTGACCGTGGGCGGTGTCGCCACCGCCGCCGAACTGACCGGGCCGGCCCACCGGGGCGCCGTGGTCACCGCCGACGGGGCGGTCGCGGGCGGTCCGCAGCAGCCCGTCGAGGCGGGGGCGCAGGCGGTCGTGATCGGCCCCGGCGTGTCCGACCCGACGCCCGCGCCGTCCGGCAGCCCGAGCCCGTCCGGCACCCCGACCGGCGGCCCGCAGCTGTCCGGCACCTGGGGCTGGGGCTGATCGGGCCGGAACGGACCGGGGGGAGGCGCGCGGATGACGACCGCACTGGAACGCCCGCTGGAGCAGCGGGTCACGACCGGCCGGTTCCCGCCCGGCGGGGCGGTGGCGGCGGAGCAGGCCACGCTCCTGCTGGCCGACGGCCACCACCTGTTCCGCTCGGGCCTGGGGGCCCTGCTGGACCGGGAGGAGGACCTCGCCGTGGTCGCCGAGGCGGCCGGGGGCGAGGAGGCCGCGGCGGCGGCCGCCCGGGTGCGGCCCGCGGTGGCGGTACTGGGCCTGGAGCCGGAGCAGCCGGACGGCCCGGCGCTGGCCCGGCAGGTGCAGCAGGCGGCGCCCGGCACGGCGGTGCTGCTGCTGGTCCCGGCGCTGCCGCGGACGGCGGAGCTGCGGCGGGCGCTGGTGGAGGGCGCGGCCGGGGTCCTGCTGAAGGACGTGCAGGCGGCGGCGCTGATCGCGGCGGTGCGCGAACTGGCCCGCGGCGGCCGGGTGTACGACCCGCGGCTGGTGCTGGACGTGGTGCGCGCCGGCCAGGCCGGGCCGCTGAGCCGCCGGGAGCTGGCGGTGCTGGGCGAGATCGCCGAGGGCAGCACGGTGCGGGAGGCGGCGGCGGCGCTGTCGCTCTCGCCGGGCACGGTGCGCAACTACGTCTCGGCGGCGATCGCCAAGACCAGGGCCCGCAACCGCTGCGACGCGATCCGGATCGCCCGCGAGTGCGGCTGGCTGTAGGGCGGTCGGAGGAGGAACGGCTCGCCGACGACCCGTCAGGTTCCCGCTGACGGGTCGTCGGCGTGCGTCCGGGAGGGGCGTCAGAAGTTCTCGCCGAAGCCCTCCCCGGCGCGGGCGGCGGCCACCACGTCCGCGAAGCCGTGCGCGGTGCGCGGCACCCCGGCCGGGCGGCTGCCGATCAGGAACTCGCCGACCGAGGACTCCGCCGTCCAGTCCAGGCCGAGCGCCCGGGCGGCGGCGTCGGTGTCGCCGGAGCCGAGGCCGCACGGGGCCAGGCCCATCGCGGTGGCCACCAGGTAGAGCGTCTGGTAGAGCACGCCGACGTGCTTGAGGGTCAGCGCGTACGCGATCTGGCTGTACTTCCAGGAGAGCCGGCCGAAGCGGCTGGTGACGGTGAGCAGCACCTGCGGGTCGACGGTGCAGGCGGTGGCGCGCCAGGCGGCGGTGACGAGTTCGCTGAACGCGGCCTCCTCGCCGGGGTGCTGGAACGGGCGGGGGCGCAGCCGGTGGGCGGCGGCGTCGTAGCGGTAGACGCCGGGCTCCAGGCCGGTGCACTTGACCACCGAGAGGTAGACCTCCAGTTCGCCGGTGGCGCCGCCGGCCGGGTAGGGGCGTTCGACGCCGTCGTAGCCGTGCGGGTCGGCGGGGTCGCCGGGGATGACGCGGCGGACCCGGGCCACCCGGTAGAGCAGTTCGGCGAGTTGGTCGAGGCTGACCGGGGCGTCGGCGTAGGTGCGCACCGAGCGGCGGCCCTCCAGGACCTCGCTGAGCGCGGGGTCGCGGGCGACCACGGTCTCCCAGTCGGGGACGGGCAGGTCGATGCCCTCGCCCTCCTCGCGGGCGCCGGGGGCGGAGACCGCGGGCAGCTGCGGGACGTCCTGGTGGGCGAAGACGCCGCCGGTGGGGTAGTCGTGGCGGCCGGGGCGGCTGCGGGCGTGGAACAGCAGGTCGTGGAAGTCCCAGAGCGGGGCCTCGGCGCCCTTGCCCGTGTCCAGGAAGCCGCCGCCCGCGAGCAGTCCGGCCAGCGCCTCGCCCTCGGCGGGGCTCATCCCGGCGAGCAGGGCGGCGGCCTCGGCGGTGCGGGAGGTGCTGAGCGCGGCGACGAAGGCCCCGGCGGCGGCCCGGTGCAGGGTGAGGCGGAACGGCGCCATCGGCGATTCGAGGACGCAGCTCTCGCCGTCCTGCCCCTGGCCGTCCGGCAGGCGGCGCAGGTAGGCGAACCGGGAGAGCACCAACTCGCCGGTGGGGCGGGCGAATCCGGGCAGGGCGGCGGAGCGGGCGATCGGCACGGCGGTGGCCAGCGGGGTGCCGAACGGGTCGGCGACGGTGGTGGTCACCAGGTACGGGAAGCGTTCGAGCAGCTTCAGCAGCCGGACGTGGTCGAGCGCCAGCAGGTCGAGGTCGGCGTCGGCGCGGGTGAGGTCGAGCAGCGCGGCGACGGTCCGCTCGCCGAGGGCGTGGACGCGCTGGCGGCCCCACGGGTGGGCGAGTTCGACGTCGGCGCCCTGGGCGGTGACCTCGACCTCGGGTCGCAGCCGCAGCAGGCGGCGCAGCGGGTGGTGGCCCCCGGTGGCGGGGGCGGGCGGCAGGGTTTCGATGACGGTCACGGGTACCTCCCCGGAGGGGCGGGGCAGCCGGGCCCGGCTGCCCCGCGGACGGTCAGATGAAGACGGGGATCGGGTTGAGCTCGCTCTCCGGGGTCGGGGTGTCCAGCCAGCCGAGCCGGACCGGGACGTCGTAGAGCCGGCCGGGCGCGAACCTGGCCCAGAAGTGCCGCATGCCGGGGACGATCACCCGGGCGACGGGCAGGCCGACGTCGGGGCGGGTCTGGTCGGCGACCAGGAACTCCATGCCGTGGTCCTCGACGATCTTCTGGACGAGCGCCAGGTCGTCGGCGAGGTCGGCGCCCGCGAGCGGGAGCCAGCTGGCGGGGGTGGAGCGCGGGGCGTTCGGGTCGGGCAGCAGGTAGGGCTGGTTGGCGACGGTGGCGGTGGTCCACCAGGCCTTCTGCTCGGGGTCGGCGCCCGCGTAGGTGACCCGGCCGTGCTCGTCCCCGGCGACGGGGCCGAGGAACTGGTTCATCTCGGTCAGGGCGCGGGTGAGCGCGATGTGCGGGTCGAGGTGGGCGCCGAAGGCGATCAGCACGTCCTCGTTGGCGCCGTCGCTCCCGGCGTCGAGCCGCCGGGAGAACGCGCCGACCACGGGGATGCCGAAGTCGGCGGTCAGGTCGAGTGCCCAGATCTCCCGGCGCAGGCCGCGGTAGACCTCGCGGAGCTGGTCGACGTACGGGTCGCCGAAGGCGTCCAGGTCGACGGCGGGGCGCTGGACGCGGTTGTACCACCACAGCGCGACGGCGTCCCGTTCGACGAGTTCCAGGAAGCCCTGGAGCACCGCGTCCTCGAAGGAGGTGCCGGCCGCGCAGCCGTTGGAGTCGCCCGCGGCGTAGAACCGGCCGCCGTGCCGGTAGCCGTAGTACATCGCCTGGGTGGGCAGCCAGCGGTGGCGCCGCTCGGTCAGCGACCAGGCCGGGGACCACTCGATCGGGTCGTCCTCGCGGAACGGCACCGGGACGACGTTGAACATCGACTGCTTGACGTTCCAGCGGTCGCGCTCGGCGTACTGCCTGGCGGAGTAGAGCAGGGTGCGGGAGGGGTGGATCGCGGCGTCGCCGAGTTCGGCGAAGGTCGCGGTGCGGCGGGCCTCGTCGCCCTGGAAGACGCCGGAGAAGCGCTCCATGGCCTCGCCGAGCGCGGAGGCCCGGGCCTGCACGTCGGTGCGGCCCTTGCCGCAGGAGACCGAGCGCAGGCCGGTGCGCAGCTGCCTCAGGTCGCCGCTCTGCCGGGAGAGGTTCTGCCCGGAGACGTAGACCCGCAGGCCGGTGGGGGTGCGGGCGGCGGGGACGAGGGTGGTGACCACACCGGTGATCGGGCTGAGCTGGGGGCGGTACTTCTCCAGCATGTCCTCGGGCGAGGCGGAGCGGTGGCCACCGTCGGCGGTGAACGCCTTGGGGCGGGACTCGAAGGCGACGGGCGCCAGTTGGCGCCGGGAGACCATCGCGTCGTCGCCGCAGGACGGGCACTGCGGGCGGCGCACCAGGACGTGCTTCTCGCTCTCCAGCAGCACGGTGTCCAGGGTGGTGACGGCGGGCTGCGGCGGGCGGACCCCGGCCAGCCACTTGGCGGTCTCCAGGGCGGCGAGCTGGGTGCCGAGCGCCAGGGTGGCGGGCAGGTGGGCCCCGGCGGTGGAGATCGGCTCGTCCTGGCCGAGGCGGTGCTGCAGGTAGCTGAGCGACTGCCGGTTGGCGGACAGCCGGTGCGCCAGGCACTCCCAGCAGCCTGAACCGTCGGTGTTCTCGGCGCCCGGGGCGTCGGGGCTGAACACCGGGCCGACCCAGACGATCGAGCCGACCGGGCGGGCCAGCAGCCAGGGGCGGCCGTCGGCGAGGGCCTGCCGGTTGCGCTCGGCCAGGCCGGGGTGGAGGTAGTCCTCGGTGAGGGCGACGGTGAAGGCGGCGTCCTGGTCGACGGTGACGCCCGCGGCGGCCAGCGCGGCCAGGAACGGGGCGGGGTCGAGCTCCCCGTACACCTCGACCCGGACGGTGGCGCCGCGCAGCGCGGTCATCGCGGTGTCGCCGTCCTGCCCGGCCATCTCGAAGAAGGCGGCGCCGGGGCGGTCGGTGGCCGGGTCGGCGGCGGTGACCCAGCCGCCCGCGCGGAGCTTGTCGACGCCCGCGCGGAGCTTGTCGGCGGGGACGACGCCGTCCAGGGCGGCGCCGATCTGCTCGGCGGTGCGGGTGCCGTCCAGCAGCGGGGCGAGGGCCTGGGCGAGTTTGCCGTCGACCACCGAGACGCCGCGCTCGGAGACCAGGTAGACGGCCTCGCCGTCGACCACGTACGGGGTGAAGTGGCGTTTGAAGCCGATGAGTTCGGACATGGCGGGTACTCCTCGAAGCGGCGCGCGGTCAGCGCAGGGTGGCGAGCGGGGCGGCGGAGGCGTCGTGCAGGCGCAGCAGCAGCAGGCCGACGGCGACGGTGCCGTCCAGCGCGCCGAGGTTGACGGCGTCGTGCGCGGCCCGGTCCGGGAACCAGGTGCCGTGCAGGCGGTGGCGGGTGAGCAGTTCGCGGACCATCAGGGCGGCGGCCTCGCGGCCGTCGTAGAACGGGCCGTCCAGCAGGGCCTCGGTGCCTTCCGGCAGGGTGTGGACGAGTCCGGCCTCGGCGGCGGTGAGCGCCTCGGTGGCGGCGGAGAGCAGGGCGCGGCCGGTGAGGGCGGCCAGTTCGGGGCCGGTGACGGGCGGGGCGAGGGCGCCGAGGTCGGCCCGGTCGACGGCGTCGGCGCCGAGCGAGACGGCGGTGTCGAGGCAGGCGAGGCGGCCGGAGCGGGTGCCGGTGGCGAAGCGGTGGGCGCGCAGCCGGGCCCGGACGTCCGCGGGGTCGGCAAGCAGGGCGGGGGCCTCGGCGAGGGTGCGGGCGAGCGCGGCGGCGATCGAGTCGGCGCCGCCGGGGACGAGTTCCAGGAAGTCGAACGGGGTGTGCTCGTCGGCGAGTCGGTCGAGGGCGGTGGCCGCGAGGGTGCGGATCGCCCGGTCGGTGTCGTCGTGGCTGCCGCCCGCGGCGCGGCGCAGCCGCAGCAGGTTCAGCAGCAGGCCCGCGGTGCCGAGCGGGACGTCGGCGTGCGGGACCCGCACCGGGCGGCCGGGCCGGTTGGAGGCGGACTCGGCGACCGTCAGCGCGCCGGGGACGAGGGCCCGGGCGGCGGTGAGGAAGTCGCTCTCGCCCAGCAGCAGGCCGCCGCGGGCCAGGCCGTGGATGATCGCGCCGGGGCCGAAGAAGCCGCCGGGGACGGGCGCGCCGGAGGCCAGCCGGGAGTCCCCGGCGAAGGCGAAGGCCATCGGCTCCTCCGGGTCGATCAGTGCGGCGGCCTCGGCGAGCAGACCGTGCGCGGCCCGGTGGAAGCGGGGTTCGCCGGTGGCGGACCAGAGTTCGGCGAACAGCAGGGCGATGCCGAGGGTGCCGGAGGTCAGGTCGGGGCCGAGCGCCTCGACCTGCCGCAGGCCGGTGCCCGGGTACCAGCTCTGGCCGAGCCAGCCCGTGGGGCGCCGGTCGGCGAGGATGCGGTCGCCGAGCGCCGTGGCGGCGGAGAGCAGCTCGCCGGAGGTGGGCGGTTCGGCCGCGCGCAGCGGTCGGAGCGGCTTCGCCGGGGGCTGCTCGGTGCCGGCCCGGGCGGCGTCCGTGCAGCCGGACAGCACCGCGACGTGCCCCTCCAGGTCGAAGCCGTCGAGTTCGGCGACCCGCTGTTGCAGGCGCTCCCAGCCGGTGGACCGGAAGTGCCCGGGGATCTCCCGGCCGTCGGCGGTGAACACCGAGGAGGAGGTGGTCAGCGAGCGGAAGAACGGGATGTCGAAGGAGCGGAACGAGTCGAGCTCGGCGAGCACCACCTCCAACAGGTCGCCGCGGGCGGCGTCGCCCGCGCGGGCGGTGACGGCGCCGCGCAGCGCACCGGCGATGACGGTCTCCCGGGTCGCCCCGTCGTCCAGGGCGAGCGGGCTGGTGGAGGCTCGCAGGATCTTGTAGCCGTCCCAGGTGTGGCGCCAGATGTAGCGCACCCAGATGCCCCGGAACCCGCTCAGCGGGCCTTCGGGGTCGGCGAGTTCGCCGCGCAGCCGGTGCAGGGCCGCGTGCATCTCGCGGTAGCCGTCGGCCACCTCCTCGGTGTACTGCCACGGGTCGGCCGGCTGCCCGTCGTGCACCGGGCGGTAGGCGGGCAGCGGCAGGGCGGGCACGCCGGGGGAGGTCTCCAGGCTGCCGACCCGGGACAGGCAGCCGATGTCGAGGGCGTCGGTGCGTCCGGTCGGGGTCCACGCCTGGAAGGCCATCGCGGTGCGCACCACGGTGGTCTCCAGCTCGTCCAGCAGGCCGCGCTGGCCCTCGGTCAGGACGGGCGGGGCCTGGACGCGCGGGTAGAGCAGGCACTCCAGGTCGATCAGGACGGGGTGCTCGCCGTCGGCCAGCAGGTTGTCGGCCCACAGGTCGCGGCCCTCCAGCAGCTGCACCAGCCGGATCGTCATGCCCAGGCGGCGGTAGAACCGGGCGAAGCCGGCCCGGTCGGCGCAGGGGCGGGACGGGACGAGCTCCTCCCAGCCGTAGTCGCCGGAGCAGTCGGTGCTGAGCGAGGCACCGTGGCCGTCGTCGCCGCGGTCGGAGCGGATCAGCACGGTGCGCAGCGGCAGGTCGAGGCTCAGCTCCCGGTTGAGGCGCTCGACCAGACCGAGGAAGGCGGCGGCGTGCCGCATGTCCTTGGGCTTGTAGACCACGCCCGCGCCGTTCTCGAAGCGCAGCAGCGCCACCGAGCGGCCCTGGGCGTGCCGGTCGCCCGCGTCGCCGTGCACCGCGTCCAGCGCGCCCGGGTCGGTGCCGCCCCACATCTGCTCGACCAGGCCGGCCCGGTCGGCGGCGAGGCGGGCGAACATCTCGGTGTACATCTCCTGCCACTGGCGGCAGACCGTGCCGATCAGGTAGGCCAGTGCGGGCAGCCGCTCCAGCCGGGCCAGCCAGCCCGCGGTGGAGGCGTCCGGCCCGCCCTCGGCGTCCCAACTCGTCGCGCGGGGGCGGCCGGTGGCGAGCTGGAACTCCTGGCACAGGGTGAGGTTGGCGACCTCCACCAGCCGCCCGGCCAGGGTGGCGACCACGTCGGCGCGGCCCTTCGCGGTGACCGGAACGCCCAGTACCGAGCCCTCCCCCGCGGGCAGCAGGGCGTCGGCGGCGGCCCGGAAGCCCGCCGCGACCGCGCCCGGCCCGGTCGCGGGCGCCGCGCTCTGGGCGCGCAGGAACACCGCCAGCGGGTACGCCCAACCCGGCAGCTTCGCCGGGTCGGTGAGGCGGACGCGGCGCAGGCCGTCGCCGAGCGGGCGGCCGGTCCCGGCGAGGTGGTCCAGCAGCACCCCGGCGGAACGCTGGTCGCCCGCGGCGCGGCGCAGCCAGGTCTCCACGGCGGCGGCGCGGCTGCGCCGGTCCTCGGCCGGGTCGGGGGCGAACAGGGCCTGCCCGTCGTCGCGGGCCGCGGCGCGTTCCTCGAAGCTCGCCGCGGCGGCGATCACGGCGTGCAGCCGCTCGTCGGCGCCGGGCAGGCCGGGCAGCAGGGCGGTCGTCGGGGCCTGCTGGCCCGGGGTTCCGGCGGTGCGGAGCCAGGTCTGAACGTCGAGCGACATCTCACATCTCCTGGAGGCGGGCGAGGCGGGTGAACAGCGGGTCGGTGCCGAGAAGTTCGCGGTAGGTGCCCTCGGCGGACACCCGTCCCCCGTCCAGCACGTAGATCCGGTCGGCGGTGCGGACGGTGCTCAGTCGGTGGGCGATCACCAGGCGGGTGCGGTCGAGTCCGGCGACGGCCTCGGCGACCCGCTGCTGGGTGGCGTTGTCGAGCGCGGAGGTGGCCTCGTCCAGCAGCAGCACGGCCGGGTCGCGGACCAGGGCGCGGGCCAGCAGCAGGCGCTGCACCTGGCCGCCGGAGAAGCCCTGGGCATCCTCGCCGACCCGGGTGCCGAGGCCCATCGGCAGGGCCCGCAACTCGTCGGCGATGCCGGCGAGTTCGGCGGCGCGCCAGATCCGGTCCTCGGTGACGTCGGGGTCGGCCCCGGCCAGGTTCTCCAGCAGCGAGCCGCGCAGCATCCGGCCGTGCTGGAGCACCGAGCCGAGCTGGCGGCGCACCAACCTGGCGTCCAGCGACGCGAGTTCGAGACCGTCGTAGCGGACCGCACCGGACTCGGGCCGCTCGAAGCCGAGCAGCAGCCGGACCAGGGTGGACTTCCCGGCGCCGGACGGGCCGACCACCGCGACGAACTCGCCGGGCTCGGCCCGCAGCGACACCCCGTCCAGGGTCGGCAGCGCACTGCCCGGGTAGCGGAACACCACGTTCTCCAGGGCCAGTCGACCTTTCAGGCGGCCCGGGTCGGCGAGTCGGCCGGCCCGCTCGGCGGCGTTCACGGCCGGTTCGACGAGGATCGGCCGCAGCCGCTCCAGCACCGGGGCGACCCCGTACGCGCCCGCCGCGGCGTGGGTGACCTGGCCCAGCGCCAAGGCGACCTGGCCGGCCGCCACGCCCGCCGCGACCAGGTGCCCGGCCTCGGCCGCCGAGCCGAACGTCGCCCCCGCCAGCAGCACGGCCAGCAGCAGGGGTTGGAGCGCGGCGGTGAGGGCGCCGGACAGCGCCTCGCTGCGCATCGCGGCGGCGTCCGCGCGCTTCTGCCCGGCGAACGGGACGGCCCAGCGGGCGAACGCCTGGATCTCCCGGCCCGCGGTCTGGATCTTGTCGATGCCCAGCAGCAGCCCGTACAGCACGCCCTGCAGTTGCCCGTGCGCCTCGTACACCTGCGACTCGTGCTCCTGACGGCGACGGCCGAGCAGCAGCAGCCCGGCCGTCACCGCCAGCACGGCGAGCAGCAGCAGCCCGCCGAGCCGCCAGTCCACCAGCAGCAGGACCGTCAGCCCGGTGACGGCGAACACCGCGCCCAGCACGGCACCCACCAGCACCTCCGAGAGGGCCTGGCGGGCCTGCGCCACCGCGTTCGCCCGGTGCACCAGGTCACCCGTGGTGTAGTCGCGGAAGAACCGCGCGTCCTGGGCCAGCAGCCGGTCCCAGACGGCGGGTTCGAGCGCGTGCTGCACCCGGCCGGTGAGCCGGACGGCCGCGGTGTTGCGGACCAGCGTGAGCAGCCAGGACGCCACCACCGCGGAGCCCAGCAGCACGGCCAGCCAGCGCACCGGGTGCCGTTCGGCCAGCAGCAGGCCGGGCAGCAGCACTCCGGTGGACAGCGGGACGAGCAGGCCGAGCAGCGCCGACACCAGACCCGCCACGCTCAGCACCGCCAGGTCCCGGCGGGCACCGGGCACGGCGAGGGCGAAGCGCAGCAGGTCGGCCGGGGTCGGGCACCCCGGCGGCAGCGGCGGGTGCAGCAGCAGCGCCTGGCGGCTCAACTCCGTACGGGTGGCAGCCCGTTCGGAGCCCGGGTCGTGGCGGCGGTGCCGCCCCGCCCGGGGGATCAGGGCGATCGGCCGGCCGTCCTCGGCGGCGAACGCCACCATCGGCCCGGCCGTCCCGCGCTCGTCCCCGCCGTCCAGCGTCACGGGGCGCCAGCGCACGCCGGCCCGGCGCAGCAGCGCCGTCACCGGGTCGGCGGCGTCCCGCACCGCGGCGGGGAGCTGCTCGGGCACCGGCACCCCCAGGGCCCGCAGCACCTCCCGCGCCTGGTCCGCGCGGTGGCGCGGCGCTGTCGGCGCGGCTCCGCCGCGGCGCGGGGAGGTGTGCGGACGGGTGGTGGTGCCGAACTGCGCCAACGCGTCCGCGAGCGCGGTCCGGTTGGCGGCCGCGGTGGCGTCGGCCCGGGTCGCCGGGCCGCGCTCGGGGTCCGCCGCGGTGGTCTGCGGGCCGCCCGCGGGGGCGGCGGTGGTGACGGTCATGCCTGCTCCTCCGTCCGGGCGGGCTGGGTGGTGGGGGTGGTGCGGGTGGTCCCGGCGTGCTCGGCCTCGCGCAGCAGGTCGCGGTAGGGGCCGTCCTGCTCGGCGAGTTCGGCGGGCGGGCCCTGCTGGACGATCCGGCCGTCCCGGATCACCACGACCCGGTCGGCGGCCTGGATGGTGCTGAGGCGGTGGGCCAGGACGAGGCAGCTGACGCCGCGGCGGCGCAGGTGGGCGTTGACGACGGCCTCGGTGTGGGCGTCCAGGGCGCTGGTCGCCTCGTCGAGCACCACGAGCACCGGGTCCAGGGCCAACGCCCGGGCGATCTCCAGGCGTTGGCGTTCGCCGCCGGACCAGTTGCGGGCGTCCTCGTCGATCCGGGCGTCCAGTCCGCCGCGGCGGTGGACGAGTTCGGCGGCTTCGGCGTCGGCGAGGGCGCGGTGCAGGGCGTCCTCGTCGGCGGAGGCGTCCCAGAGGGTGAGGTTCTCCCGGACGGTGCCCTCGAAGAGCCGCAACTGCTGTTCGACGTACGCGACCTGGCTGGTGACGACGGCGCGGTGCCAGTCGTCCCGGGGGCGGCCGTCGAGCAGCACCTCGCCCTTCCAGGGGCGCAGCACGCCGGCCGCGAGCCGGGCCAGGGTGGACTTGCCGCTGCCGCTGCCGCCGACCACGGCGACCCATTCGCCGGGGGCGATCCGCAGCGAGATGCCGCTCAGGGCGGGCGGACGGTTCGGGTCGTAGCCGAACTCCAGGTCGCGCAGCTCCAGTTCGCCGCGCAGCCGGACGGGTTCGGCGGGGGCGTCGAGGACGGGCGTGAGGTACGGGTCGACCTCGCTGGTCTCGATGTCCTCCAGCAGGGCGTTCTGGGCCCGGGCGACGGTGAACTCGGAGCCGGTGCCGACCAGTTGGGAGACCGGCAGGAGGAAGCCGTTGAGCAGCAGCAGGAAGGCCAGCAGGGTGCCGAAGGAGAGCGATCCGGAGAGCAGCAGGGCGGTTCCGGCGATCACCGCGGCGGCCGCGGCGGCGGAGTTGAGCGCGCCGGGCAGCGAGAGCGGCACCAGGACGCTGCGGGCGACCTGCTGCCCGGTGTGGGCGGCGCGGGCCTGCCAGCCGGCCCAGGAGCGGAACAGCGCGTCCTCGGCGCCCTCGGCCTTGACCGTCTCGATCGCGGACACCCCGGCGAACGCGACGCCGTCGCGCTTGTGGCCCTCGGCGTGCAGCCGGTGGACGGTGCCGCCGCGCCGCCGGTCGGCGGAGCGCAGCGCGAGCACGTCGAGCGCGGCGACGGCGAGCGGGATCGCGGCGAGCTCCGGGGCCAGCCAGAGCAGCGCGGCGAGGTGCACGGCGGCGGCGGCGAGCGAGGAGGCCGCGCCCGCGACCCGGTAGGAGAGCAGGTTGGCGAGGCCGTCGTTGAGCTGGACGCGGGTGACCAGGCCGCCGAGCTGGCGGCGGTGGAAGAACGCGCCGGGCAGCCGCAGCATCTTCCACAGGAAGGCGGCCGAGGAGCGGGCGGCCATCGCCTCCAGCACCCGGTTGACCGTCGCGGAGCGCAGCCAGTTCCCGGCCAGGACGAGTGCGGTGACGGCGGCCCCGGCCAGGGTCAGCGGCAGGGCCCAGTCGGTGGCGCCCCCGTTGACGACGGTGGCCAGGTAGGTGCGCAGCAGGAACGCGGAGGCCACGCCGGGCACCGTCATCAGCATGCCGACCAGGACGGCGGCCAGCATCGGCCAGGCGTACGGCCGCATCCGGGTGCCGAGGGCGCGCAGCAGCGGGAAGCGGCGGCCGCCGGGTTCGAAGTCGGGGCCGGGCTCGAAGCCGACGGCGATGCCCGCGAAGGAGTCCCAGAACTCGGCGGGGGTGGTGGAGTAGGAGCCCAGCGCGGGGTCGTTGACGTGGATCCGGCCGCGCTTGACGCCTTCGAAGACGGCGAAGTGCGGGCCGGTGACCAGCACCACGGACGGCACCGGCACCGCGTCGAGGCCCTGCAGCCTCTCGTCCTCGCGGCGCACCACCCGGCGGCCGCGGGCCTGCAGCCCGTACCGCCCGGCGGCGCGGGCGACGGCGGCGGCGCTGACCCCGTCCCGGCTGACCCCGCAGGCCCGGGAGGCCTCGTTCAGGGTGACCCGCCGCCCGAACGCGCCGAGCACCACGGCGAGGCAGGCCGCCCCGCAGTCCTGTTCCTCCATCTGCGGCACGACGGGCGTGCGCAGGTAGGTGCGCTTGCGGCCGGGCGCGGGCCGCGGCGGGGGCGCGGCCTTCGGGGCGCCGCTGTTGGCGGTGCGCGGTTCGGTGGCGGGCGGTTCGACGGCCGCGGTCCGGACGGGCTTCATCGCTTCGCCTCCTGGCCCAGCACCGCCTGGTACGGGTGACGGCTGCCGAGGTCGACCCGGACGTCCAGGGCCAGCGGGCCCTCCAGCGCGACGCCCTGCGGGAGCCGGGCGTAGGCGACCCAGACGGGTGCGCCGCCGGTGGGCAGGCCGGGGACGGCGACCGGGAGGGTGCCGTCGAGGGTGTCGGCGCGGACGGGCAGCGCCTCGACCCGGTCGACGAGGGCGCGGATCGCGCCGCCGCCGGGCACCGGCACCAGGACGGGCAGGCCGGGGGCGAGCTTCGCGGCCTGCGCCGGGTCGTCCACCAGCAGCCGGACGGTGGCCGGGGCGTCGGCCCGGTCCAGTGCCAGCACGGGGGTGCCGGGGGCGAGTTGAGCGCCGGGGGCGGCCAGCAGGGCGCTGACGGTGCCGGTGGCGGGGGCGGTCAGCTCGGTGCGCGCGGTGCCGTCGCCGACCAGCGCCAGCACCTGCCCGGCCGTCACCCGGTCACCGGGGCGGACCTCGAACTCGACCAGGCTGCCCGCGCGTTCGGCGGCGACCCGGACGGGGGCGTCCCCGTGGGCGGCGACCGCGGGCACGGTCATGGTGTGCGGGAGCCTGCCCCACACCGCCCAGCCCGCGCCCGCGCCGACGGCCAGCACCAGGGCGGCGCCGGCCAGCCACAGCCGGGGGGCGATCAGCCGGACGGGCTGGTCGAGCCCGGGTTCCAGCACGGCGGCGGCCCGGGCGGCGGCGACGGCCGCGGTCTGCGGACGCTCCCGTTCCCGCTCCTCGGGTTCGGTCACGGTGCTCATGCCGCCACCTCCATCGGCGCGGGCTGCGGCGCGGTGCGCAGCGGGCAGGCCACCGGCAGTTCGCGGATCCCGCCGAAGGCGAACTGCTCGTTCGGGCGGGCGGTGGCGTCGGTCAGGGTGGTGCTCAACTCCCGTGCGGCGTCGGCCTCGGCGAGGCCGCGTAGGACGGCGGCGCCCGCGATCAGGGAGAGCGGGGCGCCCAGGCAGTGGTGCGGTCCGTGGCCGAAGGCGAGGTGCTGGCGCTCGGGGCGGTCGGGGTCGAAGCGGTCGGGGTCGGCGAAGCGGCGCGGGTCCCGGTTGGCGGCGGCGTACAGCAGCATGGCGACGCTGCCGGCCGGGAGGACGGTTTCGCCGAGGGCGACCTCGCGGGTCAGCGCGCGGGCGCTGGCCCGGACGGGGCTGCCGAGGCGCTGGGCCTCGTCGAACACGGCGGCGGCCAGGGCGGGTCGGGCGCGCAGTCGGGCGGCCAGGCCGGGGGTGCGGATCAACTCCCAGGCGGCGACGGCCAGTCCGGAGGTGAGTGTCTCCAGTCCGTTGGCGAGCAGCATCACCACGAAGGCGAGCAGTTCCTCGGTGTCCAGCCGCCCTTCGCCGCGGGCGACGGTCAGCCTGCTGATCAGGTCGTCGCCGGGGCGGGCGGCCCGTGCGGCGCACAACTCCTCGACGTAGGCGTGGAATTCGGCGAACTCGGCGTCCAGCTCGGCGGCCCCGGGGCCGGTGCCGGACGGGTCGAGCATGGCGCGGGAGACCAGGCCGGCCCAGCCGGTGATCCGGCTCTGCTCGGAGTCGGGGACGTCCAGGATCGCGCAGGAGACGGCGACCGGCAGCGGGACGGCCAGGTCGGCGACCAGCTCGAAGGAGCCCGCGGCGATCAGCGGGGCGAGCAGCCGGGCGGCGGTGGTCTCGATCCGCTCGCGCATCTGCTCCAGCCTGCGGTGGCTGAACGCGGCGGTGGCGAGCCGCTTGAGCCTGGTGTGGTCGGCGCCGTCGCGCATCGGCAGCATCCGGTTGACCACCTTGAGCAGGGCGGTGTTCCCGGCCCTGGGCAGTCCGACGCTGGTCGGGTCGACGTGGGTGCCGGGGTTCATCAAGGCGGTGAGGATCTCCTGGTAGCCGGAGACCACGTACAGCGGGCCGAGGTCCAGGACGGGCGCCTCGGCCAGCAGCCTGCGGTAGAGCGCGGGTGGGTCCTGCTGAGCGGCGGGCTGCTGGATGAACCGCGTCAGCTCGTGCCGGAGGCTGTCCATGCCCGGCTCTCCTTCAATCTGGCGGTGCGGCTGGGGGGTTGGGGCCGGAGCGGGGTGGGGGGGGGGGGGGGGGGGGGGGGGGGGCCCGCCGGCGCGGGCCCCACCCCCGCACAGGACCCGAATTACTCGGCCGAGACCTCGGCGACGGAGTTCGACACCGAGCTGAAGCTCGACACCGGGCAGGCGGCGGAGAGCAGGGAGGAGACGGAGACGCCGCCGTTGACGGTGTCCAGCTCCTCGACCTCGATGTCGAACTGCTCGTCCTTGTTGATCTCGTTCTGCGCCATGGGAGGCTCCTTCGGTTGCGCGGCTCCGGCCCGCCGGTCGGGTCGGTCGCCTCGGTTTCCCTTTCCGCCGTTCGCTCCCCGGTCCGGCTTTCGCTTTTCCGGTTCCGCTCTCGGCGATGTCTCAACTATGACCGGGTTCCGAAAATCCGTGCAGTAGGAGATGTCAGATTCCGCGGGGCGTAAATGTCACCACCAGATATGACATTTTGCATGTGTTCTGACCTGCGGCGATACGCTACTTGCCGTTCCCGGCCCGCACCCGTCACGCTGCATGCATGACACCTCTTTCCGAGAAATCACCGGCCGTGGAGGTAGTGGATCTGCGGCGCAGTTACGGAGAATACGAGGCGGTGCGCGGCATCTCCTTCTCCATCGCCCGCGGCGAGCTGTTCGCCCTGATCGGCACCAACGGCGCGGGCAAGACCAGCACCCTGGAGGTGCTGGAGGGGTACCACCCGCCGACCTCGGGCCGGGTCCGGGTCCTCGGCCTGGACCCGTTCGCGGCGGGCCCGCAGGTCCGCCGCCGCACCGGCGTGATGCTCCAGGAGGGCGGGTTCTTCAAGGAGTTGACGGTCAAGGAGACCGTGGACTGCTGGCGCTCCTTCACCAGCCGGGCCCGGCCGACCGCCGAGGTGCTGGCGAAGGTCGGCCTGGAGGCGAAGGCCGGCACCCGGGTCGCCCAGCTGTCCGGCGGCGAGCGCCGCCGCCTGGACCTGGCGCTGGCCGTGCTGAACGACCCGGAGCTGCTGTTCCTGGACGAGCCGACCACCGGCATGGACCCGGAGGCCCGGCGCGCCACCTGGCAGCTGGTCGAGGAGCTGCGCGCGGCGGGCACCACGGTGCTGCTGACCACCCACTACCTGGAGGAGGCCCAGCAGTTGGCCGACCGGGTGGTCGTCATGGACCGCGGGGTGATCGCCGCCGCGGGCACCGTCGCCCAGGTGCTGTCCGGCCGCGGCGACCTGATCAGCCTGCCGCTGCCGCCCGGCCGCGACCTCGCCGCGCTGCCCGAACTGCTGGGCGCCGCCCCCTCGTTGGCGGACGGCCGGGCCCTCTACCGGGTGCCCCGCTCGGCGCCCGCACTGGCCGCGCTGCACGCCTGGGCGGCCTCCCACGGCGTCGAACTAGACGGCCTGGAGGTGCGCTCCGGCTCGCTGGAGGACGTCTTCCTCGACCTCGCCGACCGCCACTCACCCATTCCGACGGGAGCGTCCCGATGAGCTGGTCCGCTTACGCCAAGGGGCAGTTCGCCCTGTCCTGGAAGGTGTTCTGGCGCAACCGGCGCTCCACCTTCATCGGGTTCCTGCTGCCGGTGCTGCTCAACCTGGTGATCGCCGCACCGCTGCGCGGGAAGGAGATCGGCGGGGTGAACGCCGCCGGGTACGTGGCGGTGGGGCTGCTCGGGCTGGCCCTGGTCACCTCGTTCGTCAACCTGCTGGGCAGCGTGGTGTCGCGCCGCGAGGAGCTGGTGCTGAAGCGGCTGCGCGGCACCGAGTGCCCGCCGAGCGCGGTCCTGGCCGGGCAGGTGGGCGCGGGCGGGGTGGTGGTGCTGATCCAGGCGCTGGTGCTGGGCGGCGTCGCGGTCGGCTGGTTCGGGGCGCCGCTGCCCGCCGACCCGGTGCTGCTGCTGCTCGTCCTGCTCGGCGGCCACCTGCTGTTCTCGGTGCTGGCGGTGGCCCTGTCGGGGGTGACGCCCTCGACGGAGTCCGCGCCGCTGGTGGCGACGCCGGTGCTGGTGCTGTGCATGTTCGGCGCGGGCGTGTTCACCCCGGTCGCGGGCCTGCCCGACTGGCTGCGGGGGCCGTCCGGCGCGCTGCCGCTCTCCCCGGTGGTCCGGGGGCTGCGCACCGCCTGGTTCGGCCGCGAGTTCGGCGCGGAGACCTGGGCGGGCGGCCCGCTGCGGCACCTGGACCTGGTGCACGGCTGGACGTCCGCCGGGCCGTCGCTGCTGCTGCTCGCCGCCTGGCTGGCCGCGGCCGCGGTGCTCTCCCGGCGCCTGATGCGCTGGGAGCCGCGCCGCGGCTGACCCGCCGCCGACCGCCCGCGCGTCGCGGCCGTCCACTGCCGCCGGTGAGCGCCGCCGCCTCGCCTCCGACCGACCCGCCCGTCCCGAAGTGCCCCTCCACCTGGGGACTTCCGACCGTGGCGGGCCGTCGGCCGGTCACCGGATGCTGAATGGTGCGGGCCGCCCCCTGTCGTGGGCCTGGCGTCCCGTCCTGCTCCCTGCCCGCCACCCACCGGAGGCCCGTGATGTCCCGAAGTCGACCGCGACTCAGCCTGTTGACGCTCGACAGCACCCCCGAGTCGGTCGCCGGAGCCCGCCGCCACACCGCGCAGGTGCTGCAGTGCTGGCAGGCCCGGGTCGAACTCTCCGACGCCGCCCGGTTGGTGGTCTCCGAGCTGGCCACCAACGCGGTCCGGGCCCGCTGCGACCCGAACGGGTTCACCCTCTCCCTGGTGCTCCAGGACGGCGCGCTGCTGGTCCAGGTCGGCGACCGGGACCCGTGTCCGCCCCGCCCCCGGACGGCCGGCCCCGACGCGACCGGCGGCCGCGGCCTGCATCTGGTCGGCGAACTCTCCTCCCGCTGGGGCTACTACCGCACCCCGCCGCAGGGCAAGGTCGTCTGGGCCGAACTCCCCGCCGCGGAGGGCTCCGGGCCGGGCGCCCGCACCACCGTGGTCGACGTCCGGCTGCCCGCGCTCCCGACCGCCCCGCCGCCCGTCGAGCGGCGCTGACCCCCGGGGCGCTTCACCAGGCCGCGGGGTAGCGCACCGGATGGCCGCCGACCCGGTGCGGCAGCAGGCCGAACAGCACCAGGACGGCGGTGGCCAGGGCCAGCAGCGGCAGGAAGACCACCGGCCGCGGCGACTGCAGCACCACGATCACCGCGGTCGCCGCCGCGGGCGAGTGCGGCACGTGCGCGAGCAGCATCGCCACCAGCGCCAGCCCGCCCGCCACCGCCGCCGCCCACGGCCCCGGCCCGGCCACCGCGAGCACCAGGAACCCCACCACGGCGGACAGCAACTGCCCGCCCACCAGGTTCCGCGGCTGCGAGATCGGCAGCCCGGGCGCACCGTGCACCAGCGCCGCGCTCGCCGCCAGCGGCGGGATCAGCACCGGCTGGTGCAGCGCCACGCCGACCGCGACCAGGACCAGCAGTGCCCCCATGGCAAAGCTCCCGGCCCGCATCGCGTGCCACGTCCGGCGTCCCAGCGAGGCGGCGTTCGGGGTGGTGGGCATGCGGAACCTTCCTGAGCAGCGGATACGCGTTCCCAGGATCCTAAACAGACTGTTGACGTTTCAAGAACAGGGTTGCCTGCTAGGCAAATCTGCGGACAGCGTCACGGCTCCTCCGCCCGGCCCACCCCGCCGGCGCCCCCGCCCCGGCGGCCCTCCGGGTCAGTCCGCCGGGGCGGACGGCCCGGACGCCTCCGCCTTGCGGGCCCGGTGGGCGGCCACGTAGTGGCGGTTGGCGCAGGCCGAGGCGGAGCACCAGCGGCGGCGGCGGCCGCGCGAGGCGTCCAGGTAGACCAGGTCGCAGGTCGGGCCCTCGCACTCGCGCAGCAGCTCGCGGTCCGGGGAGCCGAGCAGCCGGACGGCGTCCTGGGCGACGGCCCCGAGCAGGTCGGCGAGGACGGGCGGGGTGGCCGTCCGGCAGTGCAGGCCCGCCCCGGGGGTGCGGGCCAGGCGCAGCGCGAGCGGGCCGGTCGCGGCGGTGCGGTTGAGCGCGGCCAGGTCGTCCTCGGTGGCGCCGGTGCCGTCGAGTTCGGCGTGGACGATCCGGTGGAGGCGGGTGCGCAGGGCGCGGAAGGCGTCCGGTGCCCCGGCGTCCAGGTCGAGCGGTTCCCCGGCGGGCACCACGCCCGCGCCGCGCAGCCAGGCGTCCAGGCGGGCGACGCCGTCGAGCCGTTCGACCGGGCTCGACGAGAGGTTGCCGCCGACGGTGGCCAGCAGGTCGAGGCAGATCCGGCCGGTGTCGAAGCGCAGGTCGGTGCTGGTGCTCACGGGACGTTCTCCTTCTCCTGTTCGGGGGCCGGGTCACCGGCTCCAGGGGGCGATGCTGCCACGGCGCGGCGGGCGCGGGGGGCGTGGGCGGTCACGCCCGCGCCGGGAGCTTCGGTTCGCGCGGCATGACGAGCGCCGCCAGCGCGGCCGGGAGCGCGCCGACCAGCAGCAGCACCGCCGGCCAGGACGCGGCGGACAGCACGGCGGGGACCAGCAGCGGGGTGACGAAGGCGCCCGCGAAGACCAGGGTGTTCTCCAACCCCAGTGCGGCGCCCACCCGTTCGGGCCCGGCCATGGTGGCGATCTCGGCGTAGTGCACGCCGTGCCAGCCGCAGGCGAGGACGCCGGAGACCACCAGCAGTCCGGCGACCAGCCAGGACGGTCCGGACTCCAGGAGGGCGGTGGCGGTGAACCCGGCGGCGATGGTCCAGCTGTAGACGGTGACCAGGGTGCGGCGGTGGCGTCCGCCGCGGCGGTCGGTCCAGCGTCCGCCCCAGACCCGGGAGACGCCGCTGAGCACCTGCACGGCGACCAGCAGGACGGCGATCGTGCCCAACGGCACGTGCTCGACGGTGTGCAGGAAGACCGAGCCGAAGGTGAGCACGGTGAACTGCGGCAGGTCGAGCAGGAAGGCGACGCCGGCCACCCGCCAGATGTCCTTGCGCCGCAGCGGGTTGGGCGCCTGCGGCGCCGTGCCGTCCCGGCCCGTCGCTCCGGCCGCCGGGGGCTCGTCCAGCCAGAGCGCCACGGCGAGGGCGGCCAGCAGCGAGCAGGCCGTCAGGAAGGCGAAGACCCAGCGGAAGCCGCCGTCCACCGCGAGCGGGGGCAGCACGGCCGCGCCGACCGCCCCGCCCGCCGGGACGGCGGCCACCCGGAGGCTGATCGCGAAACCGCGCTGGCGGGCCGGGAACCAGCCCATCACCGCCCGGCCGGACGCCCCGTTGACGGAACCGCCGAGGCAGCCCGCGAGGAAGAGCACCACCGCCAGCGCCGCGTACGAGGGGACGGCGCCCGCGGTGGGGGTGAGGAACAGGGTCGCGGCGGCGAGCGCCAGGGTGGTGCCGGTCAGGCCGGTGATCAGCACCCTGCGCTCACCGATCCGGTCCGCGGCCAGCCCCCAGAACACATCGGTGGCGAACGCCCCGCAGGTGACCGCGGCCAGCACCAGCCCGAGCTGCGAGGGGGTGAGCCGGTAGGCGTCCTGCAGCAGCGGACCGGCGGTCGGCAGGCCCTGGAAGGCGGCGCTGAACGCGGCCTGCGCGGCGATCCCGATGCCGAGGACGCCCCACTTGAACCGCGGGGTGTGCTCCTTCCCGCTCCGGCCGACCAGCGGCCCGGCGGCGGCCGGGAGGGGTAAGGCGAGTTGTCCGGTCACGGTGCGCTCCTGGAGGTGCGGGCGCGGGGTCTCCCCCGGCACGACGGTGTAAGCATTCAAAACCCTTACTGACCCCAGGGTGACGCCCTTCCGCCCCCGACGCAACCCCCGTCCGCGAACGCCGCAGGCCCCCACCCGGACGGGTGGGGGCCTGCGGTGGTGCGCGTGCCCCAGACAGGAATCGAACCTGCGACACCGGCTTTAGGAGAGCCGTGCTCTATCCCCTGAGCTACTGAGGCGGGCGGTCAGCGGACCGGCTCACAGCCTAGCGGATCGGCTCCCCGTCCCGGTGCCCCGTTTCCGGGAGGACGGGAGGGAGGGCCGGCGGGCGGCCGGGCCGGAGGGGCCGGGTGCGAAGTAGCCGGATCCATGGGCGCGATACGGCGCCGTGCCGTAGAAGTAGGAACCGCCTGCTGTCCGGTCAGGTCCGGGGTACGCCGGCCCGAAGCGCTCCGGCGGGCTGACGCGCCCGCCGCGGTCCGGGCGGCGGCGTCCGCCGTCGCGACCGCGCCGCCGGTGCCCGGAGCACCCCGCGCGGTGGCCTACCGTGGGGGCACGCGCATGTACGCCGCCCTGGTCAGCCGCTCGTGAAAGGCCCCCATCTGTGAGCACCTCCCCGGAGACCCCGTTCGCCGGCCTCGGCAGGATCCTGGTGATCATCCCGACCTACAACGAGGCCGAGAACGTCGAACGGATCGTGTCCCGCGTCCGCGCCGCCGTCCCCGAGGCGCACGTCCTGGTCGCCGACGACAACAGCCCGGACGGCACCGGCAAGCTCGCCGACGCCCTCGCCGCCGACGACGACCACGTGAAGGTGCTGCACCGCAAGGGCAAGGAGGGCCTCGGCGCGGCCTACCTGGCCGGGTTCCGCTGGGGCATCGACGACGGCTACGACGTGCTGGTCGAGATGGACGCGGACGGCTCGCACCAGCCCGAGGAACTGCCCCGGCTGCTGACCGCGCTGCGCAGCGCGGACCTGGTGCTGGGCTCGCGCTGGGTGCCCGGCGGCGCGGTGGTGAACTGGCCGAAGTCGCGGCTGCTGCTGTCCAAGGGCGGCTCCACGTACTCCCGGCTGATGCTGGACGTGCCGATCCGGGACGTCACCGGCGGCTACCGGGCCTTCCGCAAGGAGACCCTGCTCGGCCTCGGCATGGACCAGGTCGCCTCGCAGGGCTACTGCTTCCAGGTCGACCTGGCCTGGCGCGCGGTGAAGGCCGGGTTCAAGGTCGCCGAGGTGCCGATCACCTTCGTCGAGCGCGAGCACGGCGCCTCGAAGATGAGCCGCAACATCGTGGTCGAGGCGCTGTGGCGGGTCACCGCCTGGGGCGTGAACGACCGGATCGCCAAGCTCACCCGGAAGAAGTAGGCGCCGGGCTCCGCCCCGCGGGCCGGGTGACGATGGAGGTTCCCGGCCCGGCGGAGCTTGCGGAGGTTGCGGCGTGACAGAGTCACTGCGACGAGCGGAGCAGGACCCGGCCCCCGGCCGGTGGGAGTCGGCGAAGCAGCGGGCGGCCCGGCTGACGGAGTCCGCCAAGGGCGCCCCCGAGCGGATCCCGCTGGTCGGGCGGGCCGTCAGCAACCTGATCCGGGTCAACCTGCTGGACAACGCGACCCGGCTGGCCGCGCAGGCCTTCCTGTCCGCGCTGCCGGCCCTGTTCGTGGTCGCGGTGTTCGCCCCCGCCACGCTGAAGCAGAGCGTCACCGGCTCGCTGCGCGAGCAGCTCGGCCTGGTGGGCCCCGCCCAGCAGCAGGTCCAGCAGCTGATGAGCGCCCAGGTCGACGGCACCACCCAGAGCATCGGGGCGCTCGGCGCACTGGTCACCCTGGCCTCCGCGACCGCGCTCAGCCGGGCCCTGCAGCGGGTCTGCGAGCGGGCGTGGGAGATGCCGAAGAACAGCGCCCGGCTGGCCCTGTGGCGCTGGGTGGTGTGGCTGCTGGGCTGGCTGGTGTTCCTGGTCGTGCAGGTCCCGATGCGCAAGGGCTTCGGCGCCGGCCTGTGGCTGGGCCTCCCGCTGACCTTCGTGGCCTCCACCGCCGTGTGGTGGTGGACCCAGCACCTGCTGCTCGGCGCCCGGATCCGCTGGTACCCGCTGCTGCCCGGCGCCCTGCTGTGCGGCCTCGCCGAGGTCGGCCTCGGCATCGCCTCGAAGGTCTACCTGCCGCACGCGATGACCGCCTCGGTGGACAAGTTCGGTCCGTACGGGGTGGTGTTCACCGCGCTGTCCTGGCTGATCGCCCTGTTCAGCGCCGTCACCCTGGCCCTGGTCCTCGGCCGGGTGCTCTCCGAGGAACCCGCCCTCGCCCGCCGCCTCGGCACCCGCACCGAGCGCGGCCGCTGGTAGCCCGGCCGCTGGTAGCCCGGCCGCGGCCGGCCCGGCGGCCCGCCCCGAGAAACGCCGAACCGGCCCGGACGGATCGTCCGGGCCGGTTCGCGCGTCACCCCCGCGGCGCGGGCCCCGGCCTCAGCCGAGGCGCAGCAGCCGGGAGCCGATGGACGCCGGGGCCAGGTCCGACCGCAGCGTGACCGGCACCTCGACCCGGCCCTCGCCCTCGCCCGCCGCCAGCGTGCCGACCTGGGTGCCCGCCGCCAGGGTGTGCGCGATCTTCCCGACCGGGGTCAGGGTCAGGTGCGCGGTGACGCCGTTCCAGCCCGCGACGGTCAGGTCCTTCGCCGCGACCAGCGGCACCCTGCCGCCCACGCCGTCGTCCACGTAGCCGACCACGTCGCCCTTCCTGGCCAGCGTCTGCCCGGCCAGCGCGGCCTGCGCGGCCACGTTGATCCGCTGGCTCGGCGGCTGGGCGGCGCGCACCAGGCTCATCTCCTCCTTGGTCTGCGGCTGGCCCAGCGTCACGCCGAGGATCATCCGCTGCTCGCCGCCGATCTCCTTGACCGCCGCCCACATCAGGCAGGACTGCGCGGGCGTCGACGAGCCGGTCTTCACGCCGATGTTGCCGTTCTTCCCGAGCAGCGCGTTGGTGTTGTAGATCCGCTGCCCGTTGAACCGGGTGTCCGGCTCGGCGACGATCTGCTTGAAGATCTCCATCTGCATGACCTTCTCGGCCAGCTTCAGCTGGTCCTTCGCGGTCGACTTGGTGTCGTTGACGTACCCGGCCGGGTCCGCGTAGGTGGTGTTGACCATGCCGAGCTGCGCGGCGGTGGCGTTCATCTTCTTCACGAACTCCGCCTCGCTGCCGGAGTCCCAGCGCGCCAGCAGCCGGGCCACGTTGTTGGCCGACGGCAGCATCAGCATCTCCAGCGCCTCGTACTCGGTGAGCTGCTGGCCCTCCTTCAGCGTCACCGTCGACTCGTCGCCGTTGCCGGACTCCTGCGCGGCCTGCTGGTCCACCGTGATCACCGGGCCGCTCTCCCCCTTCTTCAGGGGGTGCGCCTGCAGGATCAGGTACGCGTTCATCACCTTGGTCACCGACGCGATCGGGACGGGCGTCTCCTCCCCCGACGACCCCAGGCTGCCCACGCCCACCACCTCGGCCGCGGCCTGGCCCTTCGTCGGCCACGGGATGTTCGGCCGCTCCCCGCCGAAGGTGAACGAGTCCGTCAACGAGAGCTTCGCCTTCGGCGCCGGCAGCGGACGCAGCAACTGCGCCGCCACCAGCACGCCCAGCACCACCGCCAGGAACGCGCCCCAGATCGCGACCCGCTTCAACGCCCGCCGCAACGGGGAGACCGGACGGGCGCTCAGCCCCTTCAGCACCTCCAGCGCCTCGATCGTGCTCTCCGGCCCGGGCTCGGCGGCAGCGGGCGCGACGGGAGCCGCGGCAGCGGCGGGCACGGCAGCCGGAGCGGCCAGGGGCACGGTCCTGGGGTCGGACTTCGCCACCTTGGCGACCGGCTCGGTCCTGGGCTCGGGCTTCGCCACCTTGGCGACCGGCTCGGTCCTGGGCTCAGGCTTCGCCACCTTGGCGACCGGCTCGGTCCTGGGCTCAGGCTTGGACTTGGCCTCCGCCTCGGACGCGGGCGCGACCGGCGCCGTCTTCGCCTCCGGCTTCCGGGGGTCCTCCTTGGGCAGCCGCAGCATCACGGTCTGCTCGGGGCGCTCCTTGTCGACCCGCAGCGTCATCGTCGGCTCGGGCTTCGCAGCAGGCGCGGGCGCGCCCTCGCCATCGGCCTCCGCCCCGGCTTCCGCCTTCTCGTCCCTGGCCCCGGCCTCGCCCTTCTCCTTCGGCAGGTCCGACAGCCGCAGCATCATCGTCGCCCCGGACTTCGCAGCAGGCGCGGGCACGCCCTCGCCATCGGCCTCCGCCTCCGCGGCCTCGGCCTCCTCCTTCGGCAGGTCCGACAGCCGCAGCGTCATCGTCGGCTCGGGCTTCGCAGCGGGCGCGTCCTCCTCCTCGTCCTCCTCGTCCTTCTCCGGGAGGTCCGACAGCCGCAGCGTCATCGTCGGCTGGGGGCCGGTCGATTCCGTCTCGGATTCCGGGACGTCCTCGTCCTGAGGGGTGGGACGGGAGGCGGCGAGGGCGGCGCTGGACTCGGGGAGGTCGGCGGGGAGGCGGGGGTCGCCGGCACGGGTGTCCGCATCGCGGACGCGCAGGTGGACGGTGCCGTTGCCCGCGGCGCTGTCGCCGGGTTCGCGCGGGGTCTCCTCGGTTCCGGCCGACCGCTGCTCGCCGTCGGGCCGCTCGCTCTTCGGGGACTCGCCCACGTAACCCACTCCTCCTCGTCCGCCCGGCACCGCCGGTCCGATCACACAAGCTGGTTTTTTTCGGGCGGGTTCTCGACCCGGCCCAGCACCTGTACAGTCTCCGGCACCGAGCCCGCAAGGGCCCGTCGTACCCCGCCCGACCGGCGGTTTTTCCCGCCCGTACGGGGCGTTGCCCGGTGGGACGCGGAGCCGTCGGACGGCGGTTCCCGCCTGTCCGGGCAAGGTCACGATTCGGAGGCGTACTCGACAAGCCCGTGTGAGAGGCGTCACCCTGTCATTCATCCACGCGGGGAGGCTTGGATGGGCAGAGGCCGTCGAACCATTCCTGAGGAGCTCCTGTTGCTCGCGCTGGACCCGGCCACGGGTACCACCGCGCAGCCGCAGACCCTCGACCTCGGACTTGCCGGGGCGCAGCTCGTCGAGCTGTCCTTGGCCGGAAGGATAGTCCCGGACGGGGACCGGATCGCCGTGGTGGTGCCACGGCCGACCGGCGACCCGACCCTTGACCACGCATTGGAACTACTGCGCCGGCGCGGCAGCCCGGTGCGCGCCGCGCACTGGATCGGCGGCCCGCGACTGGGCCTGCGGCAGACGTACCTGGCGCACCTGGAGCGGTGCGGCATGGTGACGGCGGTGCCCGGGCAGGTCTGCGGGGTGCTGCCGACGACGCGCTACCAGGCGTCGGACGACTGCACCAACGCGGCGATCAAGCAGCGGCTGGACACGGCGATCCGCACCGGCGTGCCGCCGGACCCGCGGACGGCGGCGCTGGCGGCGCTGGCGCACGCGGTCGGCCTGGGCAAGCACCTGTACCCGGGCAACGAGGGGCGCTCCTCGCGCTCCCGGCTGCGGGACCTGATCAGGTACGACCCGCTGGGCGGGATGGTGGCCCACGCGGTGATGGACGTGCAGAACGGTCTGCCCGCCCAGCAGCAGCAGGGCAGGTCGGCGCCCGCGGGTTCGCGCGGTCCGGCCGGTCGTCCCGCCGCCGCGGGGCGCGGCGTGGCCAGTCGGGTGGGCGCGCGATGAGCGGCGCACGCCGTTAGCGTTCGGTTCGACCAGAGGGCGGGGGGGGGGGGGGGGGGGGGGCCCCCCCCCCCCCCCCCCCCCCCCCGCGGCCCCCCCCCCCCCCACCCCCCCCCCCACCCCCCCCCCCCCCCCCCCCCCCCCCGGCCGCCGGCGGGGGGGGGGGGGGGGGGGGCGGGCCCGCCCCCCCCCCCCCCCCCCCCCCGCCCTCGGTCGTTCCCGGGCCCGGAGGCCCCCCAAGTGCCGTTCATCGCACGGAATCCCCATTAGCGGGTGGGCGCGCCGTTGGCAAGGGCAGGCATCCCGATTGAGCTATTTTCAAATGATCTGTTCCACTGCGGTACTGCGATTCCTGGGCACGGACCGCAGTTGAGGTGGCATGCTGCACAGCGTCAGGGGGGTTGGTACCAATTACCGCACTGTTGCCAGAAGTAGGGCCGGAGGTCGATGTGTCCGCCAGCGTGAACCCGACGGTTCGCCGCCGCAGGCTCGGTGCCGAACTGCGGCGCCTGCGCGAACTCAGGGGGATGACCGCCGAAGAGGTGGCCGGCCGCCTGATGGTCTCCCAGTCGAAGATCAGCCGACTGGAGAACGGCCGCCGCTCGATCAGCCAGCGCGACGTGCGCGACCTGTGCGACGTCTACGAGGTCGAGGACGAGCGGGTCCGCACCGGGCTGATGGAGATGGCCAAGGAGTCGCGCCAGCGCGGCTGGTGGCACGAGTTCGGGGACATCCCGTACAGCGTGTACATCGGGCTGGAGGCGGAGGCCTCCTCGATCCGGGCCTACGAGTCCTCGTTCGTGCCGGGGCTGCTGCAGACCCGCGAGTACGCGGAGGCGGTGGTCGCGGGCACCCAGCCGGACACCGACCCGACCGCGATCCGGCGCCGGGTGGACGTCCGGCTGAAGCGGCAGCACCGGATCCACGGCGAGGACCAACTGGGCAGCCTGTGGGTCGTCATAGACGAGGCCGTGCTGCGCCGCCAGGTCGGCGGCAAGCGGGTGATGGCCGAGCAGTTGTACCAACTCGTGGAACTGGGCGAGCGGGCGAACATCAACTTGCAGGTCATCCCGTTCACCCACGGCTCGCACCCCGGCATGACCGGGACATTCTCCTTGCTGGAGTTCCCCGAGTCAGCGGATTCGACGGTCGTCTACTTCGAAGGAGTGACGAGCGATCTCTACCTGGAGAAGGAAGCCGACGTACGCCGCTATACCAATCTGTACGACCACCTGAGGGCCGCGGCGCTGAGCGTCGCGGAGAGTCGGTCGATGATCGCCACCATCGCAGAGGAGTTCATGAAATGAGCAAGGCCACCGAGAGCCTGACCTGGCGCAAGAGCAGCTACAGCGGGGGCAACGGCGCCTGCGTGGAGATCGCCGTACCGGGTTCGGCCTCGATCGCGGTCCGCGACTCCAAGGACCCGCAGGGCCCGCAGTTGCGCTTCACCGGAGCGTCCTGGGCCGCGTTCGCCGCGGCGGCCGGTGCGGGCCGCTTCGGCGAGGTCTGACCCACCGCAGGACCGCACGCAGGTGCCCGCCGCTTCCCGCGCGGCGGGCACCTGCGCGTCCGGGGTCGAAACGGCCGGGACGGCCGGGTCAGGCGGTGGCGGCGGGGTAGCGCTCGGCCCAGGCCTCGGTGCCGTGCAGTTCGGGGCCGTGCAGCAGTTCCAGCACCAGGTCGTCGGCGAGTTCCAGGATCGTGCCGCGGCCCTCCAGCTCGGCCAGCAGGTCCGGCGGGAGGGCGGTCTCGCCGTGCAGGGCGCCCAGCAGGTTGCCGCAGATCGAGCCGGTGGAGTCGCTGTCGCCGGAGTGGTTGACGGCCAGCAGCAGGCCGCTGCGGACGTCCTCGGCGACCAGCGCGCAGTACAGGCCGATGGCGAGCGCCTCCTCGGCGACCCAGCCCTCGCCGAGCTCCTCGACCCGCTCGGGGGACGGCGCCCCGGCCCGCACCGCGTCCAGCGCGGCGCGCAGGGCGGCGGTGGTCTCCTCGTGGCCGGTGCGCTCGGAGAGCAGGGCCAGCGCCAGGTGCACGCCCTCCTCCGGGGTGCCGCCGCGGGCCACCGAGTGGACGATCACCGCGAACGCCCCGGCGGACAGGTAGCCGGTGGGGTGGCCGTGGGTCAGCACCGAGCACTCGACGGCGAGCTGGAAGACCAGGGCCGGGTCCCAGGCGGTGAGCAGCCCGAACGGGGCGGCCCGCATCACGGTGCCGCAGCCCTTGGAACCCGGGTTGCGCGGCTCCTCGACGGTCGGCAGCGGCCCGTTCTCGGTGCCCGCCAGGCCGGACAGGCAGGCCTGGCCGGGGGCGCGGCGGGCGTACAGCCACTCCTGGCGGCCGAGCCAGCCCAGGTCCGTGCGGCGCTCGTCCGGGCCCCAGTCCTGCTGGGTGGCGTACCAGCGCAGGTAGGCGCGGTGCACGTCGGACGGCGGGTGCCAGGCGCCGCCGTCGCGGTTGACGTGGGAGCGGATCAGGCCGTCGACGGTGAACAGGGTCATCTGGGTGTCGTCGGTGACCGCGCCGCGCCGCCCGTACGCGGGGACGTAGCCGGTCACCCCGGCCCCGCCGTGCGCCTCGCGGATCTGCTCCAACTGCTCGAACTCGATGCCGCCGCCGAGCGCGTCCCCGATCGCCCCGCCGAGCAGACAGCCCCGGACCCGGCTGCGGAAGTCCTGCTGCTGAGCGCGTGACCACAGGGGCATCACGGGACGGAACCTTTCGGTCGGCGGCACGGTCCACCGCCCGGACCGGACGCCCGGGCGGTAGACGCACCTTATTCGAAGAGCCGCGCGAAGAGGCGGCCCGCCCCGAACGCCGATTCGTTCAACCCGTCGTCGGAACCACGACATCCGCAGGCCACCGGCCCAGCGGTCGGTGTGCCTACGGTCGGCGTCCATGACCTCCCCCCGCACCCGGCTGGTCGCCGCGGCCGCCCTCACCGCCGCGCTGACCGTCGCCGCCCCCGCGCTCGCCACCCCCGCGCTCGCCGCCCCGTCCGCCGCCTCGGCGCAGCACGCGGCGCGCACGATCCCGTTCACCGCCGCCACCGCCGCCCAGCAGGCCGACGGCGGCTTCACCCTCAGCTGGACCGCGCCCGGCGCCCGGCACGTCACCGTGTACGCGGGCACCGACCGGGAGCACGTCGCGCACCGCCGGGCCGTCGCGTCCGGCGCGGGTAGCGCCACCGTCACCGTCTCCGGCCTCGGCGCGGCCGACCGCTGGTACTTCGAGCTGGTGCCGGACCGGGGCGCGCCGCTGGTGGTCGCCGACCGCTCGCTGCACCTGGCCTCCGCCCCCAACTTTCGCGACCTGGGCGGCTACCGGACGGCGGACGGCCGGTGGGTGGAGCTCGGCCGGGTGTACCGCTCGGACGACCTGTCGAAGCTGACCGACCAGGACCTCGCCAAGCTGCAGCGCCTGGGCATCCGCACCGTCCTCGACCTGCGCACCCCCGCCGAGCGGCAGGCCGCTCCCGACCGGCTCCCGGCGGGCGCGCGGAGCGTCTCCGCGAACGTGCTGGGCACCGCCGACACCGGGCAGTTCGACGTCGGCAGCCCGCAGGCCGCGGTCGACGCGATGATCGCGGGCGAGCGCACCATGGTCTCCGCCGACAGCGCCCGCGCCGCCTACGCGCAGCTGCTGGACGCCGCCGGCGGCCGCGGCGCCGTGCTGTTCCACTGCACCGCGGGCAAGGACCGCACCGGCTGGGGCGCGGCCGCCCTGCTCACCGCCCTCGGCGTGCCGCAGGAGACGGTGCGGGCCGACTACCTGGCGTCCAACACCTACCGGGCCCAGGCCAACGCCGCGGCGCTGGCCCAACTGCCGCCCGCCTACCAGGCGGTGTACCGGCCGCTGCTGGAGGTCCGCCCCGAGTACCTGGCCGCGGGCTTCGACGAGGTGCGGGCCCGCTACGGCGGCTTCGACGCCTACCTGGAGGGCCTGGGCGCGGACGCGGAGGAGCTGCGCCGGGACCTGCTGGTCGGCCGGGTCGGCTGACCCGCGTCAGTCCAGCACCGGGAGCAGTTGCGGCAGGTGCCCGTCGGAGGCCAGCGCGGCGGCGCGGCGCTCGGCGGGCACCTCGCCGTAGAGGGTGGTGCGCTGGCGGGCCGGGCGGCCGGCCAGCGCGGCGATCGCCTCCAGGTCGCGGACCGACTTGTAGGAGCCCCAGGAGGAGCCCGCCATCCGGGAGATGGTCTCCTCCATCAGGGTGCCGCCCAGGTCGTTGGCGCCGCTGCGGAGCATCTCGGCGGCGCCCTCCGCGCCCAGCTTCACCCAACTGGTCTGGATGTTGGTGATGTGCGGGTGCAGCAGCAGCCGGGCCATCGCGGTCACCGCCCGGTTGTCGCGGGCGGTCGGGCCGGGCCGGGCGATGCCCGCCAGGTAGACCGGCGCGTTGGTGTGCACGAACGGCAGGGTGACGAACTCGGTGAAGCCGCCGGTGCGCTGCTGGATCCCGGCGAGCAGCCGCAGGTGGCCCAGCCAGTGCTTCGGGGTGTCGACGTGGCCGTACATCATCGTCGAGGAGGAGCGGATGCCCAGCTCGTGGGCGGCGGTGACCACCTCGACCCAGGTCGCGGCGGGCAGCTTGCCCTTGGTCAGCACCCAGCGGACCTCGTCGTCCAGGATCTCCGCGGCCGTGCCGGGGATGGAGTCCAGCCCGGCGCCCTTGGCCCGCAGCAGCCACTCGCGGATCGGCAGGCCGGTCCTGGTCGCCCCGTTGACCACCTCCATCGGCGAGAAGGCGTGCACGTGGATGCCCGGCACCCGCTCCTTCACCGCCTGCGCGATGTCGAAGTACGCGGTGCCCGGCAGGTCCGGGTGGATGCCGCCCTGCATGCACACCTCGGTCGCCCCGACCCGCCAGGCCTGCTCGGCCCGTTCGGCGACCTGCTCCAGCGAGAGGGTGTAGGCGTCGGCGTCGGTGCGGCGCTGGGCGAAGGCGCAGAACCGGCAGCCGGTGTAGCAGACGTTGGTGAAGTTGATGTTCCGGGTGACGCAGTACGTGACGTCCTCGCCGACGGTGTCGCGGCGCAGGTCGTCGGCGATCCGGGTGAGCGCGTCCAGCGCGTCGCCGTCGGCCTGGAACAGGGCCAGCGCCTGGTCGTCCGTCAGCTTGACCGGGTCGTCGGCGGCCGTGGACAGCGCGGCCCGCAGGTCGGCGTCCAGGCGGCGGGGGGCGGGCAGCGCGGCCTGCTCGCGCAGCGCCTCCCAGTCGCCGTACACGTCGTCGAAGTCGGAACGCCGGTCGCCGGTGCGGCCCTCGGTGTCGACGGTGCGGAACAGGTCGGTGCGGCCGCCGCCGGTCATCGGCTCGTCCGGCTCCTGCCAGGGCAGGCCGACCGGGTTCCGGCCCTCCACGGCCAGGCCGGTCGCCGGGTCGGCCAGCGCCCGGACGTGCGGCAGCAGGCGCGGGTCCAGCCAGGGCTCGCCGCGCTGGAGGTACTCGGGGTAGATCGTCAACCGCTCGCGCAGGGCGAACCCGGCGGCGGCGGTGCGTTCGGCCAGTTCTTCGACGTGCGGCCAGGGGCGCTCCGGGTTGACGTGGTCGGGCGTCAGCGGGGAGACGCCGCCCCAGTCGTCGATGCCCGCGCCGATCAGCAGCGCGTACTCGGCGTCCACCAGGTTCGGCGGCGCCTGGATCCGGGCCGCGGGCCCGAGCACCAGCCGGGCCACCGCCACCGCCGCGGCCAGCTCGGACAGTTCGGCGTCCGGCATGGCGCGCATCGCGGTGTCCGGCTTGGCCCGGAAGTTCTGCACGATCACCTCCTGCACGCCCTGGTAGGCGCGGGCGACCCTGCGGATCGCCAGCAGCGAGTCGGCCCGCTCCTCGTACGTCTCGCCGATGCCGATCAGCACCCCGGTGGTGAACGGCACCGCGCTGCGCCCGGCGTCCTCCAGCACCCGCAGCCGGACGGCCGGTTCCTTGTCGGGCGAGCCGTGGTGCGGGCCGCCGGGCTCCGACCAGAGGCGGACGGCGGTGGTCTCCAGCATCATGCCCATCGACGGGGCGACCGGCTTGAGCCGCTGGAAGTCCGTCCAGGACAGCACGCCGGGGTTGAGGTGCGGCAGCAGTCCGGTCTCCTCCAGCACCCGCACCGCCATCGCCCGCACGTACGCCAGGGTGTCGTCGTAGCCGTGCGCGTCCAGCCACTCGCGGGCCTCGGGCCACCGCTCCTCGGGGCGGTCGCCGAGCGTGAACAGGGCCTCCTTGCAGCCGAGTTCGGCGCCCTTGCGGGCGATGTCCAGCACCTCGTCCGGGGACAGGTACAGCCCGTGCCCGTCCTTGCGCAGCTTGCCGGGCACGGTGGCGAAGGTGCAGTAGTGACAGCGGTCCCGGCAGAGCCTGGTCAGCGGGACGAACACCTTGCGCGAGTACGTGATGACGCCGGGGCGGCCCGCCTGCTCCAGCCCCGCGTCCCGCAGCCGGGCCGCGACCGTGCACAGCTCGGCGAGGTCCGCGCCGCGGGCCTGCAGCAGCACCGCCGCCTCCGCGACGTCCAGCGCCACCCCGTCCCTGGCCCGGCGCAGCGCGCGCCGCATCGCGGTCGCGGTGGGGGCGGGAGCGGGCGCGGACGTGGGCTCGGACGGGCGCTCGGAGGGGTGCTGAGGGCTCATGGGCCCGACCCTACGCGAGAGGTACCCCTGCGGGACTACACGACCCTGACGGCTTCTCAGGGTCGCAATGCCCCGGATACAACGCCAGGCGGAGCCGGATCTGCTGCCGCCGGGCGACGCCCCCGCGGGCCGCCGGGGGCTCTAATGGACGATGACAGCGCACAGGCACTCGGAAGGGGGCTGCCATGGAGCACGACTCCACCGCAGAACAGGACACGACACCGCTCCGGATCGCACCGCCCGCGGCACCCGCCGGTCGGCCGGCCCGGCCCGCGAAGCGGCGTACCGCCGTCCGCGTCGGCGTGCCGGTGGCCGTGGCCGCCGCCGTCGCCGTCGGCATCGGACTGCCCGCGCTCGCCAGCGACGAGGCGCCCGACCTGCCCGCGATCAGCGCCCAGGACCTCGTCGCCAAGGCGCTCGCCGCCGACACCGACACCTTCTCCGGCACCGTCCGGGTCAGCGCCGACCTCGGCCTGCCCACCGTCGTCACCGACGCCCTCACCGGCTCCGGCGCGGTCGGCGACCTGGCCCGCAGCGCCGGCGCCCCGGTCGGCGGCGCCGACCCGCAGCTCAAGGCCGTCGAACTCCTCGGCGGCTCGCACACCCTGACCGTCGCCGCCGCCGGGCCCGACCGGCAGAAGGTCGTCCTCACCGGCGAGAAGTCCTCCGGCTACGAGCTCGTCCACAACGGCACCCAGCTGTGGGCCTACGACCGCGGCTCCCGGCAGGCGCTGCACCTCACCGCCCCGGCGGGCGCCGCGGACGGGCACCGGGCCGCCGAACCCGGCATCGGCTCCTTCACCCCGCAGGAGGTCGCCAAGCGGTTCCTGGAGCAGGCCGACGCGACCACCGCCGTCACCGTCGGCGGCACCGAGCGGGTCGCCGGGCACGCCGCGTACCGGCTCAGCATCAAGCCGAAGCAGTCCGGCTCCACCATCGACGAGATCCGGGTCGCGATCGACGCCGAGAAGGGCGTGCCGCTGGCCGTCCAGGTCCGCACCGTCGACGGCGCGACCGCCTTCGACGTCCGCTTCGGCAGCCTCTCCTACGCCGAGCCGGACGCCGGGACCTTCCAGTTCACCGCCCCCAAGGGCGCCAAGGTCACCGAGGCCCCCGCCGACGGGCTCCCCGACAGCCCGCTGTCCTCCGTCCTCCCCGAGCTCGACACCACCGGCACCGGCCCCGCCGCCGTGATCGGCGAGGGCTGGACCACCGTCCTGCACGGCGAGGCGGGCGCCGAGGCCGCGAAGGGCCTCGGCAAGTTCGCCGGCCGCCACGTCGACGGCGGCACCCTGGTCTCCACCCGCATCGTCAACGCCCTGATCACCGACGACGGGCGCGTCTACCTCGGCGCGGTCACGGCGGAGACCCTGCAGAAGGCCGCGAAGGGCTGATCCGGGGCCCGGAGGGCGCGTATTCAGGGGCTCGGGGAACGGCGAGTCCGAGCTGCTGACGGCCGGAGCCCACCGGAGGTCCGTGCTGCTTCGGGCCGCGGTAACAGAACCCGGAGCCGATGCGCGCACCGGCAGTGCACCGTCAGCAGACTCGTGCCCGCCGTTCCCCGGGCCCCTGAAGGGCCCCCTCTGTCAGCGCACCTGGCGGGTGGACGCCGCCGCCAGGGCCAGGGCCGGGAGGTCGGACGGGGGGACGAGGAAGAGCGGCGACCAGCCGGCCGTGACGAGGCGGACGCCCGCGGTGAGGCCGTGCAGGCGGGCGCGGGGCGAGTGGCGGAGTTCGACCCGGTCGAGGCGGTAGGGCGGGAGCAGGTCGACCGGGTCGCCGCCCGCGGGGCGCCAGCTGATGGCGGCGGGGAGGCCCGCCTGCCGGGTGATGCGCAGCTCGCCGCTCTGGGCCCCGCCCGCTTCCCGCCGCACCGCGGGAACGTGGTGGAGCACGGGCCGGGCGAGGTGCACCATCGGAGTTCCTCCCGCGCGCCGGGACAGCTGCGGCCGGGTCGCGCAGCACGGACGTTAGCAGTCCGGGAGTCCGGTTGAGGAGATCCCGAGGAGGCGTTCTTCACGGGTGCCGGGCCGGGCCCTTGACGCGGGCTCGGGCCGGACGGTGGGATGGTGGGCCGCCGCGGACCGTTCGTCCGTCGTTCGCCCGCCCGCCCGTTCGACCCGCTGGGAGCGCCGTGCCGATCCGCCGCCGTCAGGTCCTGCTCGGCGGACTGGCCGCCCTGTGCGGCACGGCGCTGGCCCGGTACGGGTCGGCGGAGGCGAGTTCGGGGAGCGGGCCGTCGGGGCTGCTGGAGGTCTCGACGGGCTGGACGGCGGGCCCGGAGCAGAACGGCCTGCAGGCGCTGCTGGCCGCGCTGAAGGGCCGGGCGCCGAACGTCACCTTCGTCGCGGGGGACGGCTCCAACCCGGCGGGCACCGCTCTCGCGGCGCGGCTCGCCGACGGCCCGCCGCCGGACAGCGTCCGGTGTTCCGGCGGGGCCGAACTCGCCGAACTCGCGCCCCACTTGGAGCCGCTGGACGGCCTCGCCAGGGCCCGCGGCTGGACCGCCGGGCTGCCGGGGGCGCTGCTGCCCAGGCTGGGCGTCCGCGGGGCCCTGCACGCCGTCGCGGCCGGGGCGCGCCGCACCAACCTGCTGTGGACCAACCCGCGGGTGCTGGCCGCCGCCGGTGCGTCCGCCGCCCCGCGGGACACCGCGGGGCTGCTGGAGCGGCTGCGGAGCGTCGCCGCGACCGGCGCCACCCCGCTGGCCGTCGGCGGCCCCACCGAGGTGCTGCACCTGGCCGAGACCGTCCTGCTGGCCGCGCACGGCCCGGACGCCTTCGCCGCCCTGTGGCGGCCCGGCGGGCCCTGGGACTCCCCCGCCACGACCGGCGCGCTGCACACCCTGGACCAGTTGCTGGCGCTGGCCGCCCCGCCCGCGCCGGGGGCCGACTGGACGGACGCCGCCCGGCTGCTCGGCACCGGCCAGGCCGGGTACCTGCTCACCGGCGACTGGGCGGACACCTGGCTGCGCGACGACCTGGCCCTGCGCCCGGGCACCGACTACGGCTGGGTGCCGGTGCCCGGCACCGAGGGCCTGTTCCAGTCCCGCCTCGACGCCTTCGCGCTGCCCCGCGGGGCCCGCAACCGCTCCGCCGCGCTGGCCTGGCTGGACGTCTGCGCGGGCCCAGACGGCCAGGTCGCCCTGAACGGGGCCCGCGCCGCCGTCCCCGCCCGCACCGACCTGCCGGACACCACCCGCGCCCTGTTCGGCCCGTACGCCCGCTGGTCGCTGGACGAGTGGCGCACCCGCCGCCCGGTCGACTCGCTGGCCCACGGCGGCCTGCTCGCCCCCGGCCGCCGGGCCGCCGCGGTCGCCGCCGCGGGCGCGTTCACCGGGCACCGCGACGGCGCCCGGCTGGCCCGCGAGCTCGCGCGGGTCTGAGGTCCGGCCGTCAGCCCGCGACGGCCTCCAGGACGGGGGCCCGCCGGCGCTCGGCCCGCATCCGGCGCAGCGCGTCCCCGCTGAGCAGCACCAGGGCCACCCAGACCAGCGCGAAGCCCGCCCAGCGGGCCGGGGCCATCGTCTCGTGGAACACCGCGACGCCGATCAGGAACTGGAAGACCGGCGCCAGGTACTGCAGCAGCCCCAGCGTGGTCAGCGGCACCCGCAGCGCGGCCGCGCCGAAGCACATCAGCGGCACCGCCGTGATCACGCCGCTGAGCACCAGCAGCGCGCTGTGCCCCCAGCCGTGGCCGAGGGTGCCCTCGCCGCGCACCCCCAGGTAGACCAGGAAGGCCAGCGCGAAGGGGAACATCACGGCGCTCTCCACGGCGAGGCTCTCCGCGCCGCCCAGGCCGACCTTCTTCTTCAGCAGCCCGTAGGTGGCGAAGGAGAACGCCAGCGCCAGCGCGATCCACGGCGGGCGGCCGTACGCCACCGTCAGCACCAGCACGGCCGCGGCGCCGACGCCCACCGCCGCCCACTGCGCCGGGCGCAGCCGCTCGCGCAGCACCAGCACCCCGAAGGCGATGGTGACCAGCGGGTTGATGAAGTAGCCGAGGCTGGTCTCCACCACGTGGCCGGAGTTCACGCCCCAGATGTAGACGCCCCAGTTGACCGAGACGGTGGCGGCGGCCAGCGCCAGCAGGCCCAGGCGGCGCGGCTGGCGCAGCAGCGGGCGGATCCACGCCCAGCGGCGGCGCGCCAGCAGCATCGCGCCGACCGCGACCAGCGACCACACCATCCGGTTGGCCAGGATGTCGAGGGCCCCGGCGGGCTCCAGCAGCGGCCAGAACAGCGGGAAGAGCCCCCACATCCCGTACGCCGCGAAGCCGTTCCACAACCCGATCCTGGCCTCCCGCGCACCCTCCGCCATGGCCTGCCCCTCACCTCGCCCGCACGCTGTCGCATTCACCCGAAAGGTAGCGGGCCGCACGCGCCGGTGTCATCTCCGATTCCGGGTTTGGCTCCTGACATGGGGAGGAGGGCCGGGGCCCGGGGGCGCCCCGCTCCCCCGGGCCCCGGCCGCAGCGCCGCTACCCGCCCACCGTCCAGGTGCTGGAGCCCGCGAGCAGCGCGGCCAGGTCGCCGCGGCCCTGCCGCTCCTCGGCGCGGGCGAGCTGCTCGGTCAGCTGGGCGTCGTAGACCGGGCGGGACACGTCGCGCAGCACGCCGATGGGCGTGTGGTGCAGGGTGTCGGCGTCGGCGAGCCGGGTGAGCGCGAAGGCGGTGCTCGGTCCGGCCGCGTGGGCGTCGTGGACGATCGCGGTGCCCTCGGTGCGCGGGGCGATCCGCAGTTCGCCGTCCGGGTCGCGGACCACGTGGTGCCCGGCGCCGACCAGGACCGGCTGCCCGTGCTCCAGCCGGATCAGCGCCTCGTCGCGGGTGCCGGGCTCCTTCAGGAGCTCGAAGGCGCCGTCGTTGAAGATGTTGCAGTTCTGGTAGATCTCCACCAGCGCGGTGCCCTCGTGCCGCGCGGCGGCCCGCAGCACGGACTGCAGGTGCTGCCGGTCGGAGTCGATGGTGCGGGCCACGAAGCTCGCCTCGGCGCCGATCGCCAGCGACAGCGGGTTGAACGGGGCGTCCAGCGAGCCCATCGGCGTCGACTTGGTGATCTTGCCGACCTCGCTGGTGGGCGAGTACTGGCCCTTGGTCAGCCCGTAGATCCGGTTGTTGAACAGCAGGATCTTCAGGTTGACGTTGCGGCGCAGCGCGTGGATCAGGTGGTTGCCGCCGATCGACAGCGCGTCGCCGTCACCGGTGACCACCCACACCGACAGGTCGGGGCGGGAGGCGGCCAGGCCGGTGGCGATCGCCGGGGCGCGGCCGTGGATCGAGTGCATCCCGTAGGTGTTCATGTAGTACGGGAAGCGCGAGGAGCAGCCGATGCCGGAGACGAAGACGGTGTTCTCCCGCCGGATGCCCAGCTCGGGCATGAAGGACTGCACGGCCGCCAGGATCGCGTAGTCGCCGCAGCCCGGGCACCAGCGCACCTCCTGGTCGGTCTTGAAGTCCTTCGCGGACTGCGGGCCGTCCGCCTTGGGGACCAGGCGCAGGGCGGGGAAGTCGGTCATCGGGTCTCCTCCGCGTCGAGGCTGCCGAGCGCGGCGTGCAGCACGTCGGCGAGTTGGGCGGCCTTGAACGGCAGGCCGCGGACCTGGTTGTAGGACTGCGCGTCGACCAGGTACCTGGCGCGCAGCAGCAGGGCGAGCTGGCCGAGGTTCATCTCGGGGACGATCACCCGCTCGTAGCGCTCCAGCACCGCGCCGAGGTTGGCCGGGAAGGGGTTCAGGTGGCGCAGGTGGGCCTGGGCGACGTGCCCGCCGTCCGCCCGCACCCGGCGCACCGCGGCCGTGATCGGGCCGTACGTGGAGCCCCAGCCGAGCACCAGGACCCGGGCCGCGCCGCTCGGGTCGTCGACCTCGACGTCCGGGACGGCGATGTTGTCGACCTTGGCCTGCCGGGTGCGGACCATGAAGTCATGGTTCGCCGGGTCGTACGAGATGTTGCCGGTGCCGTCCTGCTTCTCGATGCCGCCGATCCGGTGCTCCAGGCCCGGCGTGCCGGGCACCGCCCACGGGCGGGCCAGCGTCCGCGGGTCGCGCTGGTAGGGGCGGAAGGAGCCGCCCGGGCCGTTCGGTTCGGTCGCGAACTCGACGCGCAGGTCCGGGAGTTCGTCGACCTCCGGGAGCTTCCACGGCTCGGAGCCGTTGGCCAGGTAGCCGTCCGAGAGCAGGAACACCGGCGTCCGGTAGGTGAGCGCGATCCGGGCCGCGTCCAGCGCGGCGGTGAAGCACTCGGCGGGCGTCGCGGGCGCCACCACCGGCACCGGCGCCTCGCCGTTGCGGCCGAACATCGCCTGCAGCAGGTCGGCCTGCTCGGTCTTGGTCGGCAGGCCGGTGGACGGGCCGCCGCGCTGGATGTCGACCACCAGCAGCGGCAGCTCCAGCGACACCGCCAGCCCGATCGTCTCCGACTTCAGCGCCACGCCCGGCCCGGAGGTCGTCGTCACCCCCAGCGCCCCGCCGAACGCCGCGCCCAGCGCGGCGCCGATCCCGGCGATCTCGTCCTCCGCCTGGAAGGTGCGCACGCCGAAGTTCTTGTGCTTCGACAGCTCGTGCAGGATGTCCGAGGCCGGGGTGATCGGGTACGAGCCGAGGAACACCGGCAGGCCCGAGCGCTCCCCCGCCGCGACCAGGCCGTACGAGAGCGCCAGGTTGCCGGAGATGTTGCGGTAGGTACCGGGGGCCAGCTCGGCGGGCGGCACCTCGTAGGAGACCGCGAACTCCTCGGTGGTCTCGCCGAAGTTCCAACCGGCCCGGAACGCCGCCACGTTGGCCTCGGCGATCTCCGGCTTCTTGGCGAACTTCTGCCGCAGGAACAGCTCGGTGCCGTGCGTCGGCCGGTGGTACATCCACGACAGCAGACCCAGCGCGAACATGTTCTTCGCCCGCTCGGCGTCCTTGCGGGCCAGCCCGCTGTCCTTCAGCGCCTCCAGCGTCAGCGTGGTCAGCGGCACCGGGTGCAGCCGGAACGCCTCCAGCGAACCGTCCTCCAGCGGGGAGGCCGCGTAGCCGACCTTCGCCAGCGCCCGCTTGGTGAACTCGTCGGTGTTGACGATGATCTCCGCCCCGGCCGACAGGTCCGGCAGGTTCGCCTTCAGCGCCGCCGGGTTCATCGCCACCAGCACGTCCGGCGCGTCGCCCGGCGTGAGGATGTCGTGGTCGGCGAAGTGCAGCTGGAAGCTGGAGACCCCCGGCAGCGTCCCGGCGGGCGCCCGGATCTCGGCCGGGAAGTTCGGCAGCGTGGACAGGTCGTTGCCGAACGCCGCCGTCTCCGAGGTGAAACGGTCGCCGGTGAGCTGCATGCCGTCGCCCGAGTCGCCCGCGAAGCGGATGATCACCCGGTCCAACCGCCGGATCGGCTTGGCCGTCCGCCCGGACGCCGGACGCGCCGCCCCGGCCGGGCCGTCGCCGTCCGGGCCGTCCACTGCTTCTGACTGATCGACCTGACTGGTCACTGCCGCGGACCTCCTGTCGGGGAGCCAGCAGCGGGCGTGAGCCGTGTGCCCCGTCCGCCTGGTGCACCGAGGGAATCCTAAGCGGGTGGGGCGCGAGTGGAGGGGAACTCGCGCAGACCGTTCCGGTGGCCGGAACGGGGTCAGGACGCCAGGTAGGCGAGGACGGCGAGAACTCGCCGGTGATCACCCTGGCTCTGGCCCAAACCCAGTTTCTGGAAGATGTTCGACACGTGCTTCTCGACCGCGCCGTCGGAGACCACCAGTTGCTTGGCGATCGCCGCGTTGGTGCGGCCCTCCGCCATCAGGCCGAGCACCTCGCGCTCGCGCGGGGTCAGGGCGGCCAGGGTGTCGCCCCGGCGGCTGCGGCTGAACAGCTGCTGCACCACCTCCGGGTCGAGCACCGTGCCGCCGTCGGCGACCTGGGCCACCGCGTCGGCGAACTCGCGGACCTCGGCGACCCGGTCCTTGAGCAGGTAGCCCACCCCGCGGGTGGAGCCGGCCAGCAGTTCGCTGGCGTACTGCTGCTCGACGTGCTGGGAGAGCACCAGCACGCCCAGGTCGGGGTGGCGGCCGCGCAGTTCCACGCAGGCCCGCACGCCCTCGTCGGTGTGCGTCGGGGGCATCCGCACGTCCGCCACCACGACGTCCGGCAGGGCGCCCGCGCCGTGCAGCTCGTCGATCGTCCGCACCAGGGCGGCGCCGTCCCCGACGCCCGCCACGACCTCCATCCCACGGTCCGTCAGCAGTCGTGTCAGCCCCTCCCGGAGCAGCACGGAGTCCTCGGCGATCACCACGCGCAACATGGCACCGACCCTATCGAGAACGGGGCGGTGCCATGGGCGCACCGGCTACATGGTGCGGATCGCCACCGTGTCGCACAGCTCCTGCAGGGCGGACTTCGCGGGGCAGTCGGGCAGGGTGTCGAGCAGCGCGCGGGCCTCCTCGGCGTAGCGCAGCGTCTCGCGGCGGGCCCGCTCCAGCGCCGGGTGGCGGCGCAGCAGGCGCAGCGCCTCGGCGTGGGCGTCGTCGTCGGCGGCGAGGTCGGTGTCGAGCAGGGCGCGCAGCCGGGCGTCCTCGGGGTCGGCCGGGTCGGCGGGCATCTGGCGCAGCATCAGCACGGGCAGGGTGGGGACGCCCTCGCGCAGGTCGGTGCCGGGGGTCTTGCCGGACTCGTGGCCGTCGCTGGCGATGTCCAGGACGTCGTCGGCGAGCTGGAAGGCGGTGCCGATCCGCTCGCCGTACTGGGTGAGCAGGTCGACGATCCACGGCTCGGCCCCGGCCATCAGCGAGCCGAAGCGGCAGGAGACGGCGATCAGCGAGCCGGTCTTGCCGGAGATGACGTCCAGGTAGTGGCGCAGCGGGTCGTCCTCGGGGCGCGGCCCGGCGGTCTCCAGGATCTGGCCGGTGACCAGCCGCTCGAAGGCGTCGGACTGGATCCGGACGGCCTCGGGGCCGAGGTCGGAGAGCACCTGGGAGGCGCGGGAGAACAGGAAGTCGCCGGTGAGGATGGCCACCGAGTTGTCCCAGCGGCTGTTGGCGCTGGGGGCGCCGCGGCGCACGGGCGCCTCGTCCATCACGTCGTCGTGGTAGAGCGTCGCGAGGTGGGTCAGCTCGACCACCACGGCGGAGGGCACCACGCCGGGCGCCGCGGGATCGCCGAACTGGGCGGCGAGCATCACCAGCAGCGGCCTGAACCGCTTGCCCCCGGCCTCGATGAGGTGGCTGGCGGTCACCGTGATGAAGGGCACGTCGCTCTTGACGGCCTCGATCAGGGCGGCCTCCACGGCCTCCATCCCGGTCTGGACGTCACGGGTCAGATCGCGGTCCTGCACGCTCAGCCCGAAGGGCCCCACGACGGTCACGCTGACCACTCCTGTCCCTGGTCGACCCAGCGGGCCGGTCCCTCAGCCTCGCCGATGCACATACAAGGCAGCGTATCCGGTCCGGAGTGGATCACTGCACGGGCATGGGCCCGACTTCCCTGGTGGCGGGAGGCGGCGGGGAGGACGCCGGTCAGCGGGGGACGATCCGGGTCAGGTCGACCTCGACGGGGTAGGGCAGGACGGTGCTCAGGGTGCCGTGGTGGACGGCCGTGCCGGGCGCGGGGGCGTACACGCCGGTCTCCGCGTCCAGGTGGAACTCGTAGACCACCGGGAGGCCGTCCTCGCCGCGCTCGACCCGCCAGAAGAACGGGATGCCCGCCTCGGCGTACATGCCGGGCTTGCGGAACCGGTCGTCGCTGCGCGAGCCGTGCGAGACCACCTCGACGGCGAGCGCCACGGTGGTGACGGGCACGCACTCCATGGTGAAGAAGTCGAGCCCGGTGCGGTCGAAGACCACCACGTCGGGCTTGGGCACGGTGGAGGGGTCGACCAGCACGCAGCGTTCGGAGTTGACCTCGTACGGATCTTGGCGAGCGCTGCGGAGCGCGAAGTACAGCTCGTCGCGCACGGTGTCGTGCCACTGACTGGTCATGCCACGGACCACGATCGCCCCATCCACCAACTCGAACTCGAAGGGCAGATCGAGGTCCTTGACCTGGTCGTAGGTCCAGCCTCCCGAGGGCGGGGACGTCCAGTCGATCGGTTCGGCAGTCATGGTCACCTCCTGCACCCAGTGTAGGAGCCCAGGCTAGGGGTGGCGACGAGTGGCGAAACGGTTCGCCGGGGCCCTGTTCGCCCGCCGAACAGCAGTCCGGCCCCCGCCCGGTGGGGCGGGGGCCGGAACGGGGCGGGGCCGGCTCAGCGGGTGAACAGGGCGGCCTTGGAGGCCAGGTCGAGGAAGTACTGCGGGAGCAGGCCGAGGCCGAGGGTGACCAGCACGCCGACGCCGATGGCGGTGGCGGTGAGCGGGCTGGGGACGGCCACGGCGGGGCCGGAGGGCTGCGGGTCGGAGAAGAACATCAGCACGATGACCCGGATGTAGAAGAACGCGGCGACCGCGGAGGACAGCACGCCGACGATGACCAGCGGGGTGGCCCCGCCCTCGGCCGCGGCCTGGAAGACCGCGAACTTGCCGGTGAACCCGGAGGTCAGCGGGATGCCCGCGAAGGCCAGCAGGAACAGCGCGAACACCGCCGCCAGCAGCGGCGAACGGCGGCCCAGCCCGGCCCAGTTGGACAGGTGGGTGGCCTCGCCCTTGGAGTCCCGCACCAGGGTGACCACGGCGAACGCGCCGAGCGTGACGAAGGAGTACGCCAGCAGGTAGAAGAGCACCGCGGCGACGCCGCGCCGGTCGGTGGCGATCAGGCCGGTCAGGATGAACCCGGCGTGCGCGACCGAGGAGTAGGCGAGCAGCCGCTTCACGTCCTGCTGGGTGATGGCCAGCACCGCGCCGACCACCATGGTGAGGATCGCCACGCCCCACATGACGGGCCGCCAGTCCCAGCGGATGCCGGGGAAGGCGACGTAGAACAGCCGCAGCAGGGCGCCGAACGCGGCGGTCTTGGTGGCGGCCGCCATGAACCCGGTGACCGGGGTCGGGGCGCCCTGGTAGACGTCCGGCGTCCAGGAGTGGAACGGCACCGCGCCGACCTTGAAGAGCAGGCCGACGGCCAGCATGGCCAGGCCGATCAGCAGCAGCGCGTCGTTCTGGGTGGTGACGGCGAGCGCCGGGGTGACCTGGGAGACGCCGGAGACCACGTCGGCGATCTCGCCCAGTTGCAGCGAGCCCGCGTAGCCGTACACCAGGGCGGTGCCGAACAGGAAGAACGCCGAGGCGAACGCGCCGAGCAGGAAGTACTTGACGGCCGCCTCCTGCGAGATCAGGCGGCGGCGCCGGGCGAGCGCGCACATCAGGTACAGCGGGAGGGAGAGCACCTCCAGCGCGACGAACATGGTCAGCAGGTCGTTGGCGGCGGGGAAGAGCAGCATGCCGCCGACCGCGAACAGGGTCAGCGGGTAGATCTCGGTGGTGCGCAGGCCCTCGCGGGTCGCGTCGCGCTCCTGCTCGCCGCCGGGGACGGCCGCGGCCTGGGCGGCGAACGCGTCGACCCGGTGGCCGTTGATCCGCGGCTCCAGCCGGCCCTCGGCGTAGGTCAGCACCGCGAGCACCGCGGTGAGCAGGATCACGCCCTGCAGGAACAGCGCCGGGCCGTCGATGGCGACCGCGCCCATCGCCAGCAGCCCGGCCTTGGTGGTGCCGTGGCCCTGGGCGGCGAGCACCACCACGGCGGCGAAGGCGCCGCCGAGGCCGAGCAGCGAGACGCCCAGCTGGGCGGTGGCGCGCAGGCGCCGCGGCAGGAAGGCCTCGACCAGCACGCCGAGCAGCGCGGCGCCGAAGACCACCAGCATCGGCGAGAGCTGCCCGTACTCGATGTGCGGGGCGGGGATGCTCGGACCGCTGCCGTTGGCGGCGGCCAGTGCGTGGACGGGGATCACTTCTGCTCGCCTCCGTTGGTGGCGGCGACCGGGTGGGCCGGTGCCGGGTCGGTGCGGTGGACCTGGCCGAGGGTGTCGTTCACGGCCGGGTTCACCAGGTCGGTGAGCGGCTTCGGGTAGACGCCCAGCAGCAGGGTCAGCGCCACCAGCGGGGCGACGACGGCCAGTTCGCGGACCTTCAGGTCCTTGACGCCCTCGACGCCGGCCTTCACCGGGCCGGTCATGGTGCGCTGGTACAGCAGCAGGGCGTACAGCGCGGCCAGCACGATGCCGAAGGTCGCGACGATCCCGATCGCCGGGTAGCGGCTGAAGGTGCCGACCAGGACCAGGAACTCGCTGACGAACGGGGCCATGCCGGGCAGCGACAGGGTCGCCAGGCCGCCGATCAGGAAGGTCCCGGCCAGCACCGGGGCGACCTTCTGCACGCCGCCGTAGTCGGCGATCAGGCGGGAGCCGCGGCGGGAGATCAGGAAGCCCGCGACCAGCATCCAGGCGGCGGTGGAGATGCCGTGGTTGACCATGTAGAGGGTCGCGCCGGACTGGCCCTGGCTGGTCATCGCGAAGACGCCCAGGATGATGAACCCGAAGTGCGAGATGGACGCGTAGGCGACCAGCCGCTTGATGTCCTTCTGCCCGATCGCGACCAGCGCGCCGTAGACGATGCCGATCAGCGCCAGCACCATGATCACCGGGGCGAAGGTCCTGGACGCGTCCGGGAACAGGCCCAGGCAGAAGCGCAGCATCGCGAAGGTGCCGACCTTGTCGACCACCGCGGTGATCAGCACGGCCGTCCCGGCGGTGGACTCGCCCATCGCGTTCGGCAGCCAGGTGTGCAGCGGCCACATCGGGGCCTTCACCGCGAAGGCGAAGAAGAAGCCGAGGAACAGCGCCCGCTGCGCGTTCGGGTCGATCACCAGCTTGCCGGAGGAGATCGCGTCGGTCAGCGCGGTCAGGCTGAACGTCGCCTGCCCCTGGTCGGCGGCCACCACGTACAGGCCGATCACGGCGGCCAGCATGACCAGGCCGCCGAGCAGGTTGTACAGCAGGAACTTGACGGCCGCGTACGAGCGCTGGCGGTCCGCGTCGGGGCCGCCCGCCCGGTCGCCGAAGCCGCCGATCAGGAAGTACATCGGGATCAGCATGGCTTCGAAGAACACGTAGAACACGAAGACGTCGGTGGCCAGGAAGGACACCAGCACCATCGCCTCGACGGCCAGGATCAGCGCGAAGAACGCCTGGGTGCGCCGCTTGGACTCGAAGGAGCCCTCGGGGGCCGACGGGTCGGCGTCGTGCCAGCCGGCCAGCATCACCAGCGGCACCAGGACGGCGGTGAGCAGCACCAGGGCGGTGCCGATGCCGTCCGCGCCGAGCGAGAAGCTGATCCCGAAGGAGCGGATCCAGGAGTGGGACTCGGTCAACTGGTAGCGGGCGCCGCCGGGTTCGAAGGCGACGGCGATCGCGGCGGCCAGGCCGAGGGTGAGGACGGAGACCGCGAGCGCGACGGTCTTGGTGGTGCGCCGCCGGGCCTCGCTGGTCCCGGCCGGGAGGGCGGCGGTGAGCACCGCTCCGGCGGCCGGGACGGCACAGGTGGCGGAGAGGAGGTAGCTCATCAGACCGACCTCATCAGGAGAGTGGAGGCGACCAGCACCAGCGTGCCGCCGAACATGGAGAGCGCGTACGTGCGGACGTAGCCGGTCTGGATCCGGCGCAGCCGGGCGGAGATCCCGCCGATCGCGGCGGCCAGGCCGTTGACGAGGCCGTCCAGGCCCCGGCTGTCGAACCAGACCAGGGTGGCGGCCAGCGCCGAGCCGGGGCGGACCAGGACGGCGTGGTTGAAGTCGTCCTGCAGCAGGTCGCGGCGGGCGGCCCGGGTGAGCAGCGAGCCGACCGGCGGCTTGACCGGGACGGGGTTGCGTCCGTACATCTGCCAGGCCAGGGCGGCGCCCGCGAGCATGCAGACGGTGGCGAGGCCGGTGACGGTCCACTGGCCCAGCGGGGAGTCGCCCTCGGCGTGGCCGGTGACCGGCTCCAGCCAGTGCAGGAAGGAGTTCCCGTAGACGAACAGGCCGCCCGCGAAGACCGAGCCGAAGGCCAGCACGACCATCGGGATCGTCATCGACTTCGGGGACTCGTGCGGGTGCGGGAGGTTGCCGTCCCCCGCGGCGGAGCCGCTGATGTCTGCCGTGGGCTGCCAGCGCTTCTCGCCGAAGAAGGTCAGCACCATCACCCGGGTCATGTAGAACGCGGTGACCGCGGCGCCGGTCAGGGCGCACAGGCCGAGGATCCAGCCCTCGGTGCCGCCCTTGGCGAACGCCGCCTCGATGATCTTGTCCTTGGAGAAGTAGCCGGACAGGAACGGGAAGCCGATGATCGCCAGGTAGCCGAGGCCGAAGGTGGCGAAGGTGATCGGCATGTACTTGCGCAGACCGCCGTAGTGCCGCATGTTCACCTCGTCGTTCATGCCGTGCATGACCGACCCGGCGCCGAGGAACAGCCCGGCCTTGAAGAAGCCGTGGGTGACCAGGTGCATGATCGCGAAGGCGTAGCCGATCGGGCCCAGGCCCGCCGCCATGATCATGTAGCCGATCTGCGACATGGTCGAGCCCGCCAGGGCCTTCTTGATGTCGTCCTTGGCGCAACCGACGACCGCACCGAACAGCAGCGTCACCGCGCCGACCACCACCACGGCGGTCTGCGCGTCCGGCGCCAGGTTGAAGATCGCGCCGGAGCGGACGATCAGGTAGACGCCCGCGGTGACCATGGTGGCCGCGTGGATCAGGGCCGAGACCGGGGTCGGGCCCTCCATCGCGTCGCCCAGCCAGGACTGCAGCGGCACCTGCGCCGACTTGCCGCAGGCCGCCAGCAGCAGCATCAGGCCGATCGCGGTGAGCTTGCCCTCGCTCGCGTCGCCCGCGGTGGCGAACACCGGCCGGAAGGCGAAGGACCCGAACTCGACGAACATCAGCATGATCGCGATGGACAGGCCCATGTCGCCGACCCGGTTGACGATGAACGCCTTCTTGGCGGCCGTCGCGGCGCTCGGCTTGTGCTGCCAGAACCCGATCAGCAGGTAGGACGCGAGGCCCACGCCCTCCCAACCGACGTACAGCAGCAGGTAGTTGTCGGCCAGCACCAGGACCAGCATGGCGGCCAGGAACAGGTTCAGGTAGGCGAAGAAGCGGCGGCGGCGCTCGTCGTGCGCCATGTAGCCCACCGAGTACAGGTGGATCAGGGTGCCGACGCCGGTGATCAGCAGGACGAAGGTGATCGAGAGTTGGTCGAGCTGGAAGGCGACGTCGGCCCGGAAGCCGTCCACCGGGATCCAGGTGTACACCTGCTCGATGACGGCGCGGTGCTCGGCGTCCCGGCCGAGCATGTCCGCGAACAGGGCCAGGCCGAGGGCGAAGGAGAGCGCGGCCAGGGCCGTCGCGATCCAGTGCCCGAGCCGATCCAGGGCCCGTCCGCCGAGCAGCAGCAGGGCAGCACCGGCCAGCGGCGCCGCGACCAGCAGCGGAATGAGAGAGTTCACTGAGGGGCCCTCCGCCTACAGCTTCATCAGGTTGCTGTCGTCGACCGAAGCGGAGTGCCTGGTCCGGAAGATGGAGACGATGATGGCGAGGCCGACCACGACCTCGGCCGCCGCGACCACCATCGTGAAGAACGCGAGGATCTGGCCGTCCAGGTTGCCGTGCATCCGGGAGAAGGTGACCAGCGCCAGGTTCGAGGCGTTCAGCATCAGCTCCACGCACATGAACAGCACGATCGCGTTGCGCCGCAGCAGCACCCCGGAGGCCCCGATGGTGAACAGCAGCGCGGCGAGGTACAGGTAGTTGGCCGGGTTCACTCCGCCTCCTCCTTGTCCTTGGTCGGCACGGTCTCCAGCGCCTGGCGCGGCCCGGTGACCTGCGGGCGGGCGGAGGACGGGCGGCCCAGCCAGTCGGCCGTGGTCTCCTCCAGCTCGGCCATCCGCCGCAGCATCTCCTGGCTGACGTCGCGGACCTGGCCGCGCTCGCGCAGGGTGCCCATCACCGAGTCCTCGGCGACCGTGCCGTCCGGCAGCAGCGCCGGGACGTCCACCGCGTTGTGCCGGGCGTACACGCCGGGGGCGGGCAGCGGCGGCACCTGGATGTTGTCCTTGACCCGCTGCGCGGCCAACTGGCGCTGGGTCAGCGGGGCGCGGACCTTCTCGCGGTGGGTCAGCACCATCGCGCCGACCGCCGCGGTGATCAGCAGCGCGCCGGTCACCTCGAACGCCCACACGTACTTGGTGAAGATCAGCCGGGCCAGGCCCTGCACGTTGCCCTCGGCGTTCGCCTCGGACAGGCCGGTGAAGTTCCGCAGGTGCGCGTTGGCCAGGCCCGCGACCAGCAGCACGCCGAAGCCCAGGCCGCAGAGCACCGCGGCGATCCGCTGGCCCCTCAGCTGCTCCTTCAGCGAGTCCGCCGACGAGACGCCGACCAGCATCACCACGAACAGGAACAGCATCATGATCGCGCCGGTGTACACCACGATCTGCACCACGCCCAGGAACACCGCGCCCTGCGCCATGTAGCAGACCGCCAGCGCCAGCATGGTCGCCGCCAGGCAGAGCGCCGAGTGCACGGCCTTCTTCATCAGCAGCATGCCGAGCGCCCCGCCGACCGCGATCACGGCCAGCACCCAGAACTGCACGGCCTCGCCGGTGGAGGTCATGACTGCTCCTCCTTCTCGCGGTCGTGCCGCTCCTGCTGGACGGTGCCCGGCGCCGCGCCGGTGACCTCGCCCCGGTAGTACGCGCCCTCGTCGGCGCCCGGGAAGATCGCGTGCGGGGAGTCGACCATGCCCTCGGTCAGCCCGACCAGCAGCTGCTCCTTGGTGAAGATCAGGTCCTGCCGGGAGGAGTCCGCGAGCTCGTACTCGTTGGTCATGGTCAGCGCCCGGGTCGGGCACGCCTCCACGCACAGCCCGCACAGGATGCAGCGGGCGTAGTTGATCTGGTACACCGCGCCGTACCGCTCGCCGGGCGAGTAGCGCTCCTCGTCCCGGTTGTCGGCGCCCTCGACGTAGATCGCGTCGGCCGGACAGGCCCAGGCGCACAGCTCGCAGCCGACGCACTTCTCCAGGCCGTCCGGGTGCCGGTTCAGCTGGTGGCGGCCGTGGAAGCGCGGAGCGGTGGGCTTCTTGTACTCCGGGTACTGCTCGGTGAGCCGCTTCTTGAACATGGCCTTGAAGGTCACGCCGAAGCCGGCGGCCGGCCCGAGGACCGACTTCTCTGACGACTCGTCAGGCATCTCGGATCAGCTCCCTTCGGAATGGTCGGCGCCGTTGAGGGCGTCCTGGAGTTGCGGGGTCCGGCGGCGGCGGCGCGGCACGGGCGGCAGTTCCTGCCCGGGCAGCGGCGGCACCGGGTAGCCCCCGGCCATCGGGTCGAAGGCCGGGGCGGCCTCCGGCGCGGGCTCGGGCTTCTTGCGCAGCAGGTCGACCACCAGCGCGACCAGCAGCACCGCCGCCAGCGGCGCGCCCACGTACAGCACCACTTTGGCGAAGTCGTAGCCCTCGTTGCGCAGCGCCCGCACGGTGGAGACCATCACCAGCCACACCAGGGAGACCGGGATCAGCACCTTCCAACCGAGCTTCATGAACTGGTCGTAGCGCAGCCGGGGCAGGGTGCCGCGCAGCCAGATGAAGAAGAACAGCAGCAGCTGGATCTTCAGCACGATCCACAGCATCGGCCACCAGCCGTGGTTCGCGCCCTCCCAGAAGGTCGAGACCGGCCACGGGGCGCGCCAGCCGCCCAGGAACAGCGTGGAGGCGACCGCCGAGACGGTGACCATGTTGACGTACTCGGCCAGCATGAACATCGCGAACTTCAGCGAGGAGTACTCGGTGTTGAAGCCGCCGACCAGCTCGCCCTCGGCCTCCGGGAGGTCGAACGGCGCCCGGTTGGTCTCGCCGACCATCGCGATGATGTAGACGATGAACGACACCGGCAGCAGCACCGCGAACCAGGTCGGCTGCTGCGAGGAGACGATCTCCGAGGTCGACATCGAGCCCGAGTAGATGAACACCGCCGCGAACGACAGGCCCATCGCGATCTCGTAGCTGATCATCTGCGCGGAGGAGCGGATGCCGCCCAGCAGCGGGTACGTGGACCCGGAGGACCAGCCCGCCAGCACGATGCCGTAGATGCCCACCGAGGCGGTGGCCAGGATGTACAGCAGCGCGATCGGCAGGTCGGTCAGCTGCAGCGGCGTCCGGGTGCCGAAGATCGACACCTCGTTGTCGGCCGGGCCGAACGGGATCACCGCGAACGCCATGAACGCGGGGATCGCCGCGACGATCGGCGCCAGGACGTAGACCGCCTTGTCGGCGTTCTTGACCACCAGGTCTTCCTTCAGCGCCAGCTTCACGCCGTCGGCCAGCGACTGCAGCAGGCCCCACGGGCCGTGCCGGTTCGGGCCGATCCGCAGCTGCATCCAGGCGACCACCTTGCGCTCCCAGACGATGGCGATCAGCACCGTCAGGACCAGGAACGCGAAGCAGAACACCGCCTTCAGCAGCACCAGCCACCACGGGTCGCGGCCGAAGAAGCCGAGCGTGTCGGCAGCAGCAAGGACCCTCATGACTCCTCCGCCGGGGCGATGGTGACCAGGTGGCCGACCGTGGTGCCGAGCGTGCGGTGCGCGCCGCCGTCCGGCGTCGAGTTGAGCGGCAGCCAGACCGTGCGGTCCGGCATCGCGTCGGTGATCTCCAGCGGCAGGGTCAGCGACCCGGCCGGGCCGGTGACCCGCAGCGCCGTCGTCGCGCCGACCTCGGCGGCGGTGGCGGCGGACAGCCGGGCGACGGCGGCGTGCCGCGTCCCGGCCAGGTGGGCGTCGCCCTCCTGCAGCGAGCCGTTGTCCAGCAGCATCCGGTGCCCGGCCAGCACGGCCTGCCCGGTGGCCGGGCGGGGCAGCGCGGCGGGGTGGGCGGCGGGCCCGGCCGGACGGTCGCCCGTCCACGGGGTGAACCGGTCCAGCTCCAGCCGGGCCGCCCGGACGTCGGGCAGGCCGATCGGCCTGCCCAGCGCGTCCGCGACCATGTTCAGCACCCGGACGTCGGCGTGCAGGTGGCGCTGCATCAACTGGTCGGGCTTGAGCGCCGGTTCGAACATCCGCACCCGGCCCTCCCAGTCCAGGAAGGTGCCCGCCTTCTCGGCGACCGCCGCGACCGGCAGCACCACGTCGGCGTGCGCGGTGACGGCGGACGGGCGCAGCTCCAGCGAGAGCACGAACCCGACCCGGGCCAGCGCCTCGTCGGCGAGCGCCGGGTCCGGCAGGTCGTCCGGGTCGACGCCGCCGACCACCAGCGCGTCCAGCTCGCCCGCGGCGGCGGCGGCCAGGATCTGGCCGGTGTCGCGGCCGGGGCGGGCGGGCAGCTCGGCGACGCCCCAGTGCGCGGCGGCCTCGGCGCGGGCGGCGGGCACCGCGACGGACCGGCCGCCGGGCAGCAGCCCGGGCAGCGCGCCCGCCTCGACGGCGCCCCGCTCGCCGGCCCGGCGCGGCACCCAGGCGAGCTTCGCCCCGGTGGCGTGCGCCAGCCGCAGCGCGGCGGTCAGGCCGCCCGCGGTCTGCGCGAGCCGTTCGCCGACCAGCACGACGGCGCCCGGGGAGCGCAGCGCGTCGGCGCAGCGTCCGGCGTCGTCGGCGAGCACCTCGTCGCCCGCGAGCGCGGCCAGCCACTCGACCTCGGTGCCGGGGGCGGCGGGCAGCAGCGCGCCGCGCAGCTTGGCCAGGCCGCGGGTGGCGTGCGAGGCGATCGAGAAGACCCGCAGCCCGCTCGCCCGGTTGGCCTTGCGCAGCCGCAGGAAGACGATCGGCGCCTCCTCCTCGGCCTCCAGGCCGACCAGCAGGACGGCCGGGGCGGCTTCGAGGTCCCGGTAGCTCACCGAGGGTCCGCCCAGGTCGACGCCGGTCCCGGCGACGGCTGCGGCCAGGAAGTCGGCCTCCTCGCCGCTGTGCGGCCGGGCCCGGAAGTCGACGTCGTTGGTGCCGAGCGCGAGGCGGGCGAACTTGCCGTAGCCGTACGCGTCCTCGACGGTGACCCGGCCGCCCGCGAGCACCGCGGCGCGCGCCCCGCGCAGCCCCTCGGCGGCCCGGGCCAGCGCCTCCGGCCAGGACGCGGCGACGAGTTCGCCGCCGCGGCGGACCATCGGCGTGGTGAAGCGGTCGCGCTGCTGGGCGTAGCGGAACGCGAACCGGCCCTTGTCGCAGTTCCACTCCTCGTTGACCTCCGGCTCGTTGCCGGCCAGGCGCCGCAGCACCTTGCCGCGTCGGTGGTCGGTGCGCTGCCCGCAGCCCGCCGAGCAGTGCTCGCACACGGACGGGGAGGACACCAGGTCGAACGGGCGGGAGCGGAACCGGTAGGCGGCGGAGGTGAGCGCGCCGACCGGGCAGATCTGGATGGTGTTGCCGGAGAAGTACGAGTCCAGCGGCTGGTCGACGCCGGTGCCGATCTGCTGGAGCGCGCCGCGCTCCACCAGGTCGATGAACGGGTCGCCGGCGATCTGCTGCGAGAAGCGGGTGCAGCGCGCGCACAGCACGCAGCGCTCGCGGTCCAGCAGCACCTGGGTGGAGAGCGGGACGGGCTTCTCGTACGTCCGCTTGACGCCCTCGAACCGGGAGTCGGTGTCGCCGGTGGACATCGCCTGGTTCTGCAGCGGGCACTCGCCGCCCTTGTCGCAGACCGGGCAGTCCAGCGGGTGGTTGATCAGCAGCAGCTCCATCACGCCGCGCTGCGCCTTCTCGGCGACCGGCGAGGACAGTTGGGTGCGCACCACCATGCCCTCGGCGACCGGGATGGTGCAGGAGGCGACCGGCTTGCGCTGCCCCTCCACCTCCACGATGCACTGGCGGCACGCCCCGGCGGGGTCGAGCAGCGGGTGGTCGCAGAAGCGCGGGATCTGGGTGCCGATCTGCTCGGCGGCGCGGATCACCAGCGTGCCCTTGGGGACGCTGACCTCGACGCCGTCGATGGTGAGCGTGACCAGCTCGGTCTGGGTGGAAGGCTCCGTGACCGTCACGCGTGCACCTCCCTCTCGGTGGCGGACTCGTGGACGGGGGCCCGGTCGGCCCAGACGGTGGAGGCCGCCGGGTCGAACGGGCAGCGGTGTTCGTCGATGTGCTGCTCGTACTCGGCGCGGAAGTGCTGCAGCGAGGAGACGATCGGGCTGGCCGCGCCGTCGCCCAGCGCGCAGAAGGACTTGCCGTTGATGTTGTCGGCGATGTCCAGCAGCTTCTCCAGGTCGCCCGGCGCGCCCTGGCCGGCCTCGATCCGCTTGAGCAACTGGACCAGCCAGTAGGTGCCCTCGCGGCACGGGGTGCACTTGCCGCAGGACTCGTGGGCGTAGAACTCGGTCCACCGGGTGACGGCCCGCACCACGCAGGTGGTCTCGTCGAAGACCTGCAGCGCCTTGGTGCCGAGCATCGACCCGGCCGCGCCGACGCCCTCGTAGTCCAGCGGGACGTCCAGGTGCTCGTCGGTGAACATCGGGGTCGAGGAGCCGCCCGGGGTCCAGAACTTGAGCCGGTGCCCGGCCCGGACGCCGCCGGTGATCTCCAGCAGTTGGCGCAGCGTGATGCCGAGCGGCGCCTCGTACTGGCCGGGGTTGGTGACGTGCCCGGAGAGCGAGTAGAGCGTGAAGCCGGGCGACTTCTCGGTGCCCAGCGACTTGAACCAGTCCTTGCCGCGGGCCAGGATCGGCGGCACCGAGGCGATCGACTCGACGTTGTTCACCACGGTCGGGCAGGCGTACAGGCCCGCGATCGCCGGGAACGGCGGCCGCAGCCGGGGCTGGCCGCGGCGGCCCTCCAGCGAGTCGAGCAGCGCGGTCTCCTCGCCGCAGATGTACGCGCCCGCACCGGCGTGGACGGTGATGTCCAGGTTGATGCCGGAGCCCTGGATGTCCTTGCCGAGGTACCCGGCCGCGTAGGCCTCGGCGACGGCCGCCTGCAGGCGGCGCAGCACCGGGACGACCTCGCCGCGCAGGTAGACGAAGGCGTGCTCGCAGCGAATCGCGTACGAGGCGATGACCATGCCCTCGATCAGCGAGTGCGGGTTGGCGAACAGCAGCGGGATGTCCTTGCAGGTGCCCGGCTCGGACTCGTCGGCGTTGACCACCAGGTAGTGCGGCTTGCCGTCGTTCTGCGGGATGAACTGCCACTTCATGCCGGTGGGGAAGCCGGCGCCGCCGCGCCCGCGCAGGCCCGCGTCCTTGACCAGGGCGATCACGTCGTCCGGGGCCATCGCGAGGGCGGCGCGCAGGCCGTCGTAGCCGCCGTGGCGGCGGTAGGTCTCCAGCGTCCAGGGGCGGTGGTCGTCCCAGGACGCGGACAGGACCGGGGAGAGGAGCTTCTCGGCCGGTTCGGCGGAGGTCATCACGCTTCCGTCCCTTCGTGCCGCGGGGAGACCACCTTGGTGGCCGAAGTGCCGGGCAGCGCCTCGCCCTTGGCCAGCCGCAGGCCCGCCAGCGAGGGCGCGCCGCCCGCGCCGGACTCGTCGACGGCGCCGGGGCGCTCGTCGGCGAAGCCGGCCAGGATCCGGGAGGTCTCCTTGAACGTGCAGAGCTTGGCGCCGCGGGTGGGGCGGACCTCCTGCCCGGCGCGCAGCTGGTCGACCAGTTGCTTGGCGCTCTCCGGGGTCTGGTTGTCGAAGAACTCCCAGTTGACCATCACCACGGGGGCGTAGTCGCAGGCGGCGTTGCACTCGATCCGCTCGATCGAGACCGAACCGTCCTCGGTGGTGCGGTTGTTGGCGATGCCGAGGTGCTCGGAGAGCTCGTCGAAGATCTGGTCGCCGCCGAGCACCGCGCACAGCGTGTTGGTGCACACGCCGACGTGGTACTCGCCCGCGGGGCGCCGCCGGTACATCGTGTAGAAGGTCGCGACGGCGGTGACCTCGGCCGTGGTCAGGTCCAACTGCTCGGCGCAGAACCGGATCCCGGTCGGGGTGACGCAGCCGTCCTCGGCCTGCACCAGGTGCAGCAGCGGCAGCAGGGCGGAGCGGGACTGCGGGTAGCGGTCGATCAACTCCCGCGCGTCGGCGGCGAGTCGGGCCTCCACCTCCGGCGGGTAGGGCTTGGCCGGCAGCGCCGGCAGGCCGAGTTCAGTGCTGCTCACCGGTCCACGCCTCCCATCACCGGGTCGATCCCGGCCACCGCCACGATCACGTCGGCCAGCGGGCCGCCCTCGCACATCGCGGCCATCGTCTGCAGGTTGGTGAAGGACGGGTCGCGGAAGTGCACCCGGTAGGGCCGGGTGCCGCCGTCGCTGACCACGTGCACGCCGAGTTCGCCCTTGGGCGACTCCACCGCGGCGTAGGCCTGGCCGACCGGCACCTTGAAGCCCTCGGTGACCAGCTTGAAGTGGTGGATCAGGGCCTCCATCGAGGTGCCCATGATCTTCCGGATGTGGTCCAGCGAGTTGCCCATGCCGTCGGGGCCGACGGCCAGTTGGGACGGCCAGGCGATCTTCTTGTCGGCCACCATGACCGGCCCGGGGGCCAGCCGCTCCAGGCACTGCTCGACGATCCGCAGCGACTGCTTCATCTCCTCCAGGCGGATCAGGAACCGCCCGTAGGAGTCCGCGGTGTCGGCCACCGCGACGTCGAAGTCGTAGGTCTCGTACCCGCAGTACGGGTCGGACTTGCGCAGGTCGTGCGGCAGTCCGGTGGCCCGCAGGATCGGGCCGGTGGCGCCGAGCGCCAGGCAGCCGGGCAGGTCGAGGAAGCCGACGTCGACCAGCCGGGCCTTGAACACCGGGTTGTCGGTGGCCAGCTTGTCGTACTCGTGCATCCGCGAGCGCAGCAGGTTGACGCCCTCGCGGATCTTGTCGACCGCGCCGGGCGGCAGGTCCTGGGCCAGGCCGCCGGGGCGGACGTAGGCGTGGTTCATCCGCAGGCCGGTGACCAGCTCGAAGATGTCCAGCACGACCTCGCGGTCCCGGAAGCCGTAGATCATCAGGGTGGTGGAGCCGATCTCCATGCCGCCGGTGGCCAGCGCCACCAGGTGCGAGGAGATCCGGTTGAGCTCCATCATCAGCACCCGGATCACGGTGGCCCGCTCGGGCACGTCCGCGGTGATCCCGAGGAGCTTCTCCACGGCCAGGCAGTAGGCGGTCTCGTTGTAGAGCGGGGTGAGGTAGTCCATCCGCGTCACGAACGTGGTGCCCTGCACCCAGGAGCGGAACTCCATGTTCTTCTCGATGCCGGTGTGCAGGTAGCCGATGCCGCAGCGGGCCTCGGTGACCGTCTCGCCGTCGATCTCCAGGATCAGCCGCAGCACGCCGTGGGTGGACGGGTGCTGCGGGCCCATGTTGACGATGATCCGCTCGTCGTCGGCGCCGGCCACCGCCTGGGCGACCTCGCCCCAGTCGCCGCCGGTGACGGTGAAGACCCGCCCCTCGGTGGTCTCCCGGGCGCCTGCTTCGTAGTGGGTGCTGCTCATCAGCTGTACGACCTCCGCTGGTCGGGAGCCGGGATCTGGGCGCCCTTGTACTCGACGGGGATGCCGCCGAGCGGGTAGTCCTTGCGCTGCGGGTGGCCCAGCCAGTCGTCCGGCATCATGATCCGGGTGAGCGCCGGGTGGCCCTCGAAGACCAGGCCGAAGAAGTCGTAGGTCTCCCGCTCGTGCCAGTCGTTGGTCGGGTAGACGCTGACCACGGACGGGATCCGCGGGTCGGCGTCGGGCGCGGTGACCTCCAGCCGGATCAGCCGGCCGTGGGTGATCGAGCGCAGGTGGTAGACCGCGTGCAGCTCCCGGCCCTTGTCCTGCGGGTAGTGCACGCCGCTGACGCCCAGGCACAGCTCGAAGCGCAGCGCCGGGTCGTCGCGCAGGATCCGCACCGCCGTGAGCAGGTGCTCGCGCTCGACGTGGAAGGTCAGCTCGCCGCGGTCGACGACGGTCTTCCCGATCACGTCGGCGACGTCGAGGCCCTGCTCCTCCAGCGCGCCCTCGAACTCGTCGGCCACCTCGTCGAAGTAGCCCCCGTACGGGCGCTCGCTGGGGCCGGGCAGCACGATCGGCGCGGTCAGGCCGCCGAAGCCGGAGGTGTCGCCGGTGCCGTGGGCGCCGAACATGCCCTGCCGGGCGCCGACCACCTCGACCGGGATCTCCCGCCGGGTCGCCGGGACCTCGGGCCGCTGGGGCTTCTGCTCCTCGCTCATCGCAGCAGCCCCCGCATCTCGCTGGTCGGGGTGGCCTGCAGCGCGAGGCGCTCGGCCTCCTCCTCGGCCCGGCGCTTGTGCACGCCGAGCTTCTCGTGCTGGATCTTCTCGTGCAGCTTGATGATCGCGTCCATCAGCATCTCCGGGCGGGGCGGGCAGCCCGGCAGGTAGATGTCCACGGGGACGATGTGGTCGACGCCCTGGACGATCGCGTAGTTGTTGAACATGCCGCCGGAGGAGGCGCACACGCCCATCGAGATGACCCACTTCGGGTTCGGCATCTGGTCGTAGACCTGCCGCAGCACCGGCGCCATCTTCTGGCTGACCCGGCCGGCCACGATCATCAGGTCGGCCTGCCGGGGCGAGCCGCGGAAGACCTCCATGCCGAACCGGGCCAGGTCGTAGCGGCCCGCGCCGGTGGTCATCATCTCGATCGCGCAGCAGGCCAGACCGAAGGTGGCCGGGAAGAGCGACGCCTTCCGCACCCAGCCCGCGGCGGCCTCCACGCTGGTGAGCAGAAAGCCGCTCGGCAGCTTCTCCTCGATACCCATCAGTTCCCTCTCAATGCCCTCGAGTCCGGTGGCTTGTCCGCCCGTTCACAAACGTCCGCGCGTCCCGTGCGCGGCGGCGGCCCGTGGTCTAGTCCCACTCCAGGCCGCCGCGGCGCCAGACGTAGGCGTAGGCGACGAACACGGTGGCGATGAACAGGAGCATCTCGACCAGCCCGAAGATCCCCAGGGCGTCGAAGCTGACCGCCCAGGGGTAGAGGAAGACGATCTCGATGTCGAAGACGATGAACAGCATCGCCGTCAGGTAGTACTTGATCGGGAACCGACCGCCGCCCACCGGCTGCGGGGTCGGTTCGATGCCGCACTCGTACGCCTCCAACTTGGCCCGGTTGTAACGCTTCGGGCCGGTGAGCGAGGCCATCACGACGGAGCCGACCGCGAACGCCGCCGCGATGGCACCGAGTACGAGGATCGGCGCGTAGGCATTCATAGCCCCCGCTCCCTCCGTCCAGTCGTCCTTGACTGCATATCGGAACCACCAGGTCACCAAGGGTGAAACGATGATCCACTTCGTGGGATCCGGCTCCATGTGAGGCAGTTCACAAAGCCAGGTTGGAGCGCATCCTATGCCCGTCCGCTTGTGATCTGCGACACGCAGTTCCCGATGATCTTTGTGATCTTCGCCACCCGACGAAGGCCCGCGAAGGCGGATCGATCACCACTGTTCGACCCAGAGCGGGCGATTGACCACATACAGTCGCAACCCGGAGCGAAACGACCGTCGTTCGGCCACGCCCTATATCAATTCTGCGGCGGTCGAGGCAAATTTCGGAGTGATCGGGTTTACGTGATAGTGGATCTCACCCTGGCGGTGGACCCGGAGCGGCAGCCGCTTGACCCTTCGTTCACAAGCTCTCAAGAGCCCGCACGGGCCTTCGGGGGTCCTCAGGCGCTCCCGGCGAAGCGCGGCGCCCGGCGCCGCCCCCACTCGGTGCCCGCCAGCACCGCCACCGCCCCCAGCAGCGCCGCCGGGCCCGGCCGGTCCCCCGCCAGCGCGATCCCGCACAGCGCCGCCCACAGCGGCTCGGTGCCCAGCAGCAGGCTCACCCGGGACGCCGAGGTCGCCCGCACCGCCCACAGCTGCACGAAGAACGCGAACAGCGTGCACAGCAGCGACAGGTACAGCAGCAGGCCCCAGCGCGCCGCGTCGAAGGAGGCCGCCACGCTCAGCGGGGACGGGCCCGCCAGCGGCGCCGCCAGCGCGAACACCGCCGTGGCGAAGGCCAGTTGGACCCAGGTCAGGGCCAGCGCGTCCACCCCGCGCACCGACCGCAGCCGGGCGGTCGCCAGCACGTTCACCGTCCGCGCCACCGCCGCGCCCAGCACCAGCAGGTCACCCGCCGACGGCGCCCGCAGCCCCGTCAGCAGCGCCACCCCCAGCACCGACAGCCCCACCGCCGCCAGGAACGCCACGGGCGGCGCCGTCCGCCGCAGCGCCGCCTCCGCGAGCGGCGTGAACACCATCGTCAGGCTGATCACCAGCCCCGCGTTGGTCGCCGAGGTGTGCACCACCCCGTACGTCTCCAGCAGGAACACCGCCCCCAGCACCACCCCCAGCACCGCCCCGCCGCCCCACTGCGCCACCGACAGCCCGCGCAGCCGCCGCCACGCCACCACCCCCAGCACCGGCAGCACCAGGGCGAACCGCAGCACCAGCACCGCCACCACCGTCCGGTCCTCCGCCACCTGCCGGACCGCCCAGAAACTCGACCCCCACACCACCGCCACCAGCAGCAACGGCAGGTCCCGCACCACCTGCGGACGGACGGCTTCGATCGACACGACGGCCACGGCACGGCTCCCGGAGCACTCGACGGGGGCCCGTGCGACGTCGAACGGGAGGGGTACGGAAGCCGCCACTCTCCCGCACCCGGAAGGCGGCGGGCAAACGCTTTCCGGCCCGCCGCGGGCGCCGACGTCGCGGTGCCCGCAGCACCCGGCGGCGTACTCGAAGCGCTGATGTTGATGACATATGCTGTTCGTCAACATCGGCCACAGTCCTGGAGGTGCGGAGTGAGCATCACGCAGATCGACATCGACGACGAGGCCCTCGCCGCGGCGATGAAGCTGATGGGCACCACCACCAAGAAGGACACCGTCAACAACGCCCTCCGCGAGTACACGGCGCGCATGAAGCGGCTGGAGGCGGCGGAACGGCTCGCCGCCAGGGGTGCCCGGGGCGAGTTCGACGCGGCCGCGGCGGCGCAGGCCGCCGCCAAGCAGGCCCGCCAGGAGGGCCTCGATTGATCGGCTACCTGGTCGACGCCTCGGCCCTGTGGCACCTGTTCCGCGTCCCGGGGGCGCTGCGCGCCTGGGAGGGGCACATCGCCGCCGGGGCGCTGCACGTCTGCGAGCCCACCCGCGCCGAGTTCCTGTACTCCGCCACGAGTCCGGCGCACCGCGACGAGCTGGCCGACGAACTGGACACCCTGTGCGGCACCGCCGCGGTGCCCAAGGCGGCTTGGCGGTGGGTGGATTCGGCCCAGTACAGGCTGACGCAGCGGGGCCTGCACCGCTCGGCCGGTGCGATCGACCTGCTGGTCTGTGCCACCGCCGCCCACCACGACCTCACGGTGCTGCACGTCGACAACGACTTCACCACCGTCGCGTCCGTCGTGCCCGACCTCCGCGAGCGGGACGCCCGGCGCTGAGCAACCGCCCCGCGCGAAAGGCGGTGGGCAAGCGCTCTCCGCGCCCGTCCGCCGCCTTCCGGGGCCCGGGGTCAGGCGCGCGGCGCCACCTTGGTCAGGCCGTTGATGATCCGGTCCGCGACGTCGCCGCCGGTCGGGTCGGTCAGGTTGGCCAGCAGCTTGAGGACGAACTTCATCAGCACGGGGTGGGTCAGGCCGCGCTCGGCGGCGATCCGCATCACCTTGTCGTTGCCGATCAGCTTCACGAAGGCCCGGCCGAGCGTGTAGTAGCCGCCGTAGGTGTCCTTGAGCAGCTGCGGGTAGCGGGCCAGGGCGCGCTCGCGGCCCTCGGGGGTGATCCGGGCCATCGCCTGGACGATGACGCCCGCGGCGAGTTGGCCGGATTCCATCGCATAGGCGATGCCCTCGCCGTTGAACGGGTTGACCAGGCCGCCCGCGTCGCCGACCAGCAGCAGGCCGCGGGTGTAGTGCGGCTGCCGGTTGAAGGCCATCGGCAGGGCGGCGCCGCGGATCGGCTCGGTCATGTTCTCCGGCGTGTAGCCCCACTCCTCGGGCATGCTGGCGCACCAGCTCTTCAGCACCTCGCGCCAGTTCAGGTCGCCGAAGGCGGGCGAGGAGTTGAGGATGCCCAGGCCCACGTTGGAGGTGCCGTCGCCCATGCCGAAGATCCAGCCGTAGCCGGGCAGCAGCTTCTTCTGCCCGCCGCGGGTGTCCCACAGCTCCAGCCAGGACTCCAGGTAGTCGTCGTCGTGCCGGGGCGAGGTGAAGTACGTCCGGTAGGCGACGCCCATCGGCCGGGACTCGATCCGGTGCAGGCCCATCGCCAGCGACAGCCGGGTGGAGTTGCCGTCCGCGGCGACCACCAGCGGCGCGTGGAACTCGACCTCGCGCTTGTCCGGTCCGAGCTTGGCGGTGACGCCGGTGATCCGCCCGGTGCGGTCCTGGACGGGGCCGCTGACGTTGCAGTTCTCGTACAGCCGGGCACCGGCCTTCTGCGCCTGCCGGGCCAGCAGTTCGTCGAAGTCGGCGCGCTTGCGGACCAGGCCGTAGTCGGGGAACGCGGCCAGGTCCGGCCAGTCCAGCTCCAGCCGGACGCCGCCGCCGATGATCCGCAGGCCCTTGTTCTGCAGCCAGCCGTTCTCGGCGGACACGTCGATGCCCATGTCGACCAACTGCTTGACGGCGCGCGGGGTCAGGCCGTCCCCGCACACCTTCTCGCGCGGGAACTCGGTCTTCTCCAGCAGCAGCACGTCCAGGCCCGCCTGGGCCAGCCAGTACGCGGTGCTGGAGCCGGCCGGACCGGCGCCGACCACGATGACGTCGGCGGTGGACTCGACGGCGGTCTCGGTCATACGGGGCTCTCTCCTGAGCGCGTCGGGGTCACGGAGTCGGGCACGGCCGCCCCGCCGACGCCTTCCCGGCGGACGGGGTGCCGAACCACCGCAGTCTACGGGGCCTTGAAGCCGCGGTGGAGGGCGACGATGCCACCGGTCAGGTTGCGCCACGCCACCTTCGTCCAGCCCGCCTGCTGCAACTGGGCGGCCAGCGCGGGCTGGTCCGGCCAGGACCGGATCGACTCCGCGAGGTACACGTACGCCTCCGGGTTGGACGACACCCTGGTCGCCACCGGCGGCAGCGCGCGCATCAGGTACTCGGTGTACACCGTGCGGAACGGCGTCCAGGTCGGCGTGGAGAACTCGCAGATCACCAACTTGCCGCCGGGCTTGGTCACCCGCAGCATCTCCCGCAGCGCGACCTCGTGCTCCTGCACGTTGCGCAGCGCGAACGAGATCGTCACGGCGTCGAAGGACTCGTCCGCGAACGGCAGCCGGGTCGCGTCGCCCGCGGTCAGCGCGAGTTCGGGGTGGCGGTTCTTGCCCTCGGTCAGCATCCCGATCGAGAAGTCGCACGGCACCACGTCGGCACCGGCCTCCAGGAACGGCAGCGAGGACGTCCCGGTGCCGGCACCGAGGTCCAGGATCCGCTGGCCCGCGACGGCCCCCACCGCATCGGCCACCGCCCGCCGCCACAGCCGGGCCTGGCCCAGCGAGAGCACGTCGTTGGTGCGGTCGTACTTGGCCGCGACGTCGTCGAACATGGCGGCGACGTCCTGCGGCTGCTTGTCCAGATGGGCTCGGGTCACGGGCCCATTGTTCACCTTGCGGTGCCGGGAACCTCCACCAGGGCTCACCGCAGGGCGCGGCGGCCCCCCTTGCGGCGGCGCCGGGAGCGCTTGCCGTGGGTCAGCGCGGGCATCCCCTCCGCGGCGAACGCGACCGTGAACGCGGCCCGTTCCCGCTCCGCGCCCGCCCGACCGCGTCGGATCCGCCACAGGCACAGCGCGCACAGCAGCACCGCCGCGGGCACGCTGGTCTGCGCCAACCCGACGCCCACCGGCTGCGGGTAGGTCTTCCCGCACACCCGCACCGCGCCGGGGTCGTCCGCCGCGTGCTCCAGGCAGATCGGGTCGCCGACCCGCGCGTCCGACGGCAGCCACAGGTCCGCGGCGGTCAGCCGCCGCCCGTCCACCGGGTACGCGACCTGGCTGTACGTGCCGCTGCCGCCGGGGAGTTGGGTGACCGTCCCCTCGACCCGCACCGGATGGGCGTCGATCCGGTCGGCCTGGTCGGCCTGGCGCCACCCCAGCAGGCACATCGCCACCGCCACCACCGCGCTCAGCACGGCTCCGACGTACCACCCCCGGCCGGTGCGGCTCCGAGGACGTTCGGGGGTCGCGGCTCGCATACGTCCTGTTCCTGACTCGGGCTGAGGTCTGAACCGGGATGTTAGCCGCAAAGGGCTCCCCGGGTCACGGGGAGTCAGAAAGCGGGGCGGCGACCGGGGCTCCGGGAACCGGCCCTCACCTCCCGCCGTCCGGGACGCCGAGCGCGGCCAGCAGGCGCTCGCGGTGGACGGCGAAGGCCGGGTCGCGGCGCCGGTCCGGTCCGGCGGGGCCGGGGAGGGGGAGGTCGAGGGAGAACCGGCCGTCGGTGAGGACGAGGACCCGGTCGGCGAGCAGCAGCGCCTCGTCGACGTCGTGGGTGACGAGCAGCACCGCGGGGCGGTGCCGGGCGCACAGGTCGCGCAGCAGGGCGTGCATCCGGATCCGGGTGAGCGCGTCGAGGGCGCCGAACGGCTCGTCCAGCAGCAGGAGTTCCGGTTCCCGGACGAGGGCGCGGGCGAGGGCGGTGCGCTGCGCCTCGCCGCCGGAGAGCGTGCCGGGCCAGGCGCGCTCCCGGTCGGCCAGGCCGACTTCGGCCAGGGCGGCCCGGCCGCGGGCGCGCGCGGCGGCGCGGGGGCCCGGCAGGCCGAGCACCACGTTGTCCAGGACCCGGGCCCAGGGCAGCAGCCGGGCGTCCTGGAAGACCACCGCGCTGGGTTCGGGGACCTCCACCAGGCCGTCCCCGTCCGCGCCGTCGTCCAGGTGGCCGACGGCGCGCAGCAGGGTGGACTTGCCGGAGCCGCTGTGGCCCAGCAATGCGGTGAACCCGCCCTTGGGGATGTCGAGTTCGACGCCGTCCAGGACGGTGCGCCCGCCGTAGGAGCGGCGCAGGCCGCGCAGCCGCACCCCGCCCGGCGACGGGGCCGGGGCCGGGGTCGGGGTGGTCAGCCGAGTGTCGTGCGCCATCGCAGGGCTCGCCTCTCCAGGAGTCGGACCAGGGTGTCGGAGGCCAGGCCGAGCAGCCCGTAGACGGCCAGGCCGACCACGATGACGTCGGTCTGGCCGAAGGTGCGGGCCTGTTCCATCAGGTAGCCGATGCCGCTGTCGGCGTTGATCTGCTCGCTGACCACGAGCACCAGCCAGGAGACGGTGACCGCCAGTCGCAGGCCGGTGAAGAAGCCGGGTGCGGCGCCGGGCAGGGCGATCCGGCGCAGGAAGCCGAGGCGGCCGAGGCCGACGGTGCGGGCGAGTTCGGCCCAGCGCAGGTCGAGGCCGGTGAGCGCGGCGTGGGTGTTGACGTAGACCGGGAAGAAGGTGCCGAGCGCCACCAGGACGACCTTCACCTCCTCGCCGATGCCGAACCAGAGGATGGCCAGCGGGACGAGGGCGAGGATCGGCAGCGCCCGGAACAACTGCGCCGTCCCGTCGATCAGGGCCTCGCCCAGCCGGGAGAGCCCGGCCAGCAGGGCGAGCAGCACCCCGGCGGTGGTGCCGAAGGCCAGTCCGAGGGCGGCGCGCTGGAGAGACACCCACAGGTGGTGGCCGAGTTGGCCGCTGCTCAGCAGGTCCCAGGCCTGCCGTCCGACCGCGCCGGGCGGGGCGAGGGTCTGCGGGTCCAGCACGCCGGTGGCGGAGGCGAGCTGCCAGAGGGCGAGCAGCAGCAGCGGGCCGAGCGCGCGGGCGAACGGGATCCGCCGCCGGGCGCCCGGGCCGGGCCTCGGGCCGGTGCGCCGGGCCCGGGGGCGTCGGGCGGCGGGGGCTTCGGTGGCCGTCATCGGTCAGCCCCTGGCCGCGGCGGCCTGGACGGCGTCGAAGCGGCGGTCGAAGACGGCGGAGACGTCGAGCCCGCCGATCACCCCGGCCCCGGTCAGCACATCGGCGATCTTCTGCAGCCGGGCGGCGGCGGTGGCCTGGTCGGGAATGGTGGCGGTGCCGTTGTTGGCGACCACGGCGCGGCCGACCTCGGCGGGCAGCTTCTGGGAGTCCACGTAGTAGGACTGCACCCAGGCGTCCTTGTGCTGGGTGATCCACAGTTCGGCGCGGGTGAAGCGGGCGGCCAGGTCGGCGAGGGCGGCGGCGGTGGCGTCGTCGGCGACGGCCTTGCCGGGGGCGATGAGCAGTTGCAGGCCGCTGGTGAGGCCCTTGTCCCCGTCGAGCTCGTGGGCGCCCCTGTCCTGGTAGCCGGTGGCGTACTTGCTGACCAGCGGCTCGGTGAGGGTCCCGGCGTCGACCTGGCCCGCGGCCAGTGCGGCGGGGATCTCCGGCGGGTTGAGCTTGACCAGGGTGACGTCGCCGGGCTTCAGGCCGGCGTTCTCCAGGGCGTTGAGCACGGCCGGCTGGAAGGTGGTGCCCTCGGTGTAGGCGATCTTCTTGCCCTTGAGGTCGGCCACGGTCCTCGCGGTGCTGCCGGGCGAGGTCCACAGGTGGACGGCGTCCGGGCTGTTCTGCACCACGCCGACCACCCGGGCGTCCTGTCCGTGCGCCCGGGCGAAGACCACCGGCGCGTCGGAGACGAAGCCGACGTCGGCGGCACCGGCCCGGAACGCCTCCAGCACGGCGGGGCCGCCCTGGAACGAGGACCAGCTGATCCCGTACGGGAGGTCCTTGTCCTGCCCGGCGGCGGCCAGCGTGGTCCTCAGCAGGTCGTTCTGGTCGGCGACGCGCAGCGTGAAGCCGGCCGGCACGGCGGTGGACAGCGGCTTGTCGACGGGCCCGGCCGGCGCGGCCCGGCCGGTGGTGGAGGAGCAGCCGGAGAGCACCGCGGCGGCGAGCACGGCGGTGCCGAGGGCGGCGGCGGTCTGGCGGTACGTGGGCATGGCGGGACTCCCGGACGGGCCGTGTGGGCTGGGGGTGAGGTGGCCTCATGCTGGGTGCGGGGTTCCGCCGGTGTCAACGAAATCTCGTAAATAACTTTCAATCTCACTCGGTAAATTGCGGAAGTGTTTCCCAGCATTGCGCCGTACTACGCGATGGCCTGCTATCTCTCGAATCGACGTGAAAGTTATTTACGACTTTCTGCCACGTGGCTAGGGTCGGCCCGTGCGCTCCTGCTACCTCCTCGATCCGGGCTCGCCGTCGCTGCCCCGGCTGCTGGACCGGGCCGCCGCGACCGGGCTGGACACCGTCGTCACCAAGCTCGACGCGGTCACCCCCGCCCTCGCCGACCGGGCCCGCCGCCGCGGCCTGCGGGTGTACGGGAGCTTCGCCTGCTTCCGCGGCCCCAAGGGCCCGCCCGCCGTCGACCAGGACGGCCGCACCTGGCGGCCCATGGAGTGGTACACCGGCGTCCGCCCCAACGACCCCGGGTGGAACGCCCGCCTCGCCGACCGGCTCGCCGCCGTCCTGCGCGCCGCCCCGGTCGACGGGCTGCTGCTGGACTTCCTGCGCTGGCCGCTGCACTGGGAGCAGGAACTGCGCCCCGGCGCCCGGCCCCGCTCCGCCTCCTACGACCCCGACACGCTGCGGCAGTTCACCGCCCGGACCGGCCTGCGGCCCCCCGGACCGGGCGCGGCCGCCGCCCGCTGGATCGCCGCGCACCACGCCGCCGCCTGGGAGGAGTTCCGCACCGCCGCCGTCACCGCCGCCGCCCGCCTCCTCACCGGGGCGGCCCGCGCCGCCCGCCCCGGCCTTCCGGTCGGCGCCTTCCTGGTCCCCGCCGCGGACGAGGCCGGGCGCCGCGCCGCGGTCGGCCAGGACGCCCGCCGGCTGGCCGGCTTCCTCGACCTGCTGCTGCCGATGACGTACCACGCGATCCTGCACCGCGGCCCCGACTGGCCGGCCCGGGCCGTCCTGGCCACCGAGTCCGCCGTCCCGCTGGTGCCCGTCGTGCAGACCACCTCCGACGCGGCCGCCGTGCTCGGCCGGGACGCCGACTGGGGCCCGCCGGTCGGCGACGCCGGGTTCGCGGCGCTGCTCGACCACACCCTGGCGGCCGGATCGGGCAGCATCTGCCTGTTCCCCGGCGAGGGGCTCGGCCCCGTCCGGTGGGACGTCCTGGCCGGGCGACTGGCCCGGAACCGACCGCCGCACCGCCCGCTGGAAGGACCGCTCCGTGCCCGATGACCTCCTCGCCCGCGTCCGCAGCCGCCGCGACCAACTGCCCCGGGCCGAACGCGGCATCGCCGACCTGGTGCTCGCCGACCCCGGCGCCGCCGCGACCCGCACCATCACCGAACTCGCCCGCGCCGCCGGCACCTCCGAAGCCACCGTGCACCGCTTCTGCCGCAGCCTCGAACTGCGCGGCTACGCCCAACTGCGGCTCGGCCTCGCCGCCGAGGCCGAGCGGCTGCGCGCCGACACCCGCCCCGACCTCGGCCTGGGCACCGACCTCGGCCCGGACGACACCCCCGAGCAGCTGGTCCGCAAGGTCGGCTGGGCCAACGCCCGGGCCGCCGAGGAGACCGCCGCCGCCCTCGACCTGGCCGCACTGGCCGCCCTCGGCGACCGTGTCCGGCAGGCCCGCCGGATCCTGGTGGTCGGCGTCGGCTCCAGCGCCCTGGCCGCCCTCGACGCCACCCAGAAGCTCCAACGCCTGGGCTACGCCGCGGTGTTCGCCAGCGACGTGCACGCCGCGCTGATGACCGCCGCGCTGCTGGGCCCGGACGACCTCGCCCTCGGCATCAGCCACTCCGGCCGGGCCCGCGAGGTGGTCGAGGTGCTGGAGGAGGCCCGGCTGGCCCGGGCCGCCACGGCCGTCGTCACCAGCAACCCCCGCTCCCCCGCCGCCGCGCCCGCCGACCTGGTGCTGCTCACCGCCGCCCGCGAGACCGAGTTCCGCAGCGGCGGCACCGCCTCCCGCACCGCCCAGCTCACCGTCGTGGACGCCCTCTACGTCACGCTCGCCCAGCACGACCACGCCCGCATCCTGGACGGCCTGGAACGCGCCCACGACGCCGTCCGCCGCCACAGCCTGCGCCGCCCCCGTTGACCCCGAGCCCGTACGGAGCCCGCCGATGCCCGCCACCCCCCGCCCGGCCCCCGGGCCGCGCCGCGTCCTGACCCTGCTGCTGACCCTCGCCGCCGCCCTGCTGCCGCTCGTCCCGGCCCCGGCGCACGCCGCCCCGGCCGGCTTCACCCTGTACGACGACACCGCGTACGCCACCGCCGCCGTCGGCCACGGCGCCGTGCCCGCCAACCTGGTGCCCAACCGGGTCTGCACCCCGCTGGTGACCGGCGGCGCCCTGCCCGCCGAAGCCGACTGGAAGGCCCTGGTCGCCCAGTACGACACCCACCCGGGCGCCCCGCTGGTCCTCGACTGCGAGAGCCTCTACCTCACCGGCACCGCCGCCACCGCCGCCGAGCACCTGAACCGGCTCGCCACCCTCCAGGCCTGGGCCCGGCAGGTCGCCCCGACCCAGACCATCGGCTGGTACGGCCTGCTGGGCAACACCGCCACCGCCCACCAGGGCCTGTACCGGCAGCTGATCGCCCAGGACCGGAACACCGCGTTCTTCCCGTCCGCGTACACCTACGCCACCGGCTACGACAGCTGGCTGTCCACCCTGCGCGACAACCTGGCCGCCGCCGCGCAGATCGACCCGGCGGTGCCCGTCCTGCCGTACGTCTGGCCGCAGTACCACGACGGCACCGGCGCGCTCTCGCTCACCTGGGTGCCCGCCGCCCAGTTCGCCTTCCAGCTCGCCACCCTGCGCGACCTCGGCCTGCCCGGCGCCGTGATCTGGGGCGGCTCCAACCCCGCCGTCTGCGACACCGCCTGCCAGGACGGCGCCGGCGCCCAGGGCTGGCTCCCCGCCACCCGGGCCTTCCTCGACTGGTCGGCCGGCCCCGAGGCCACCGCCCAGGACCTCGCCGCCGGCCGGCCCGTCACCGTCTCCAGCAGCTACGCCTCCACCCTGACCGGGCCCAACGCCGTCGACGGCAACCCGTACACCCGGTGGGCCAGCGCCTACGCCGACCCGCAGGACATCACCGTCGACCTCGGATCCGTCCGCGCCGTGGAGGGCGTCCGGCTGGTGTGGAACACCGGCTACGGCAGCGCCTACCGCGTCCAGCTGTCCACCGACGGCACCGTCTGGAGCACCGTCCGCACCGTCACCGGCGGCACCGGCGGCGTCGAGTACCTGACCGGCCTGCACGGCACCGGCCGCTACCTGCGGCTCGACCTCACCGCCCGGGGCACCGCCTACGCCTACTCGCTGTGGAGCCTCGATGCCTACGCCGTCTGACACCCTCGACCGGCTGCCCCCGACCGAACGCCGCCACCCGCTCAGCACCGGACTGGACACCCTCGGCACCCGGGCCCTGCTGGAACTGATCAACGCCCAGGACGCCACCGTGGCCCCCGCCGTCCGCACCGCCCTGCCCGAGCTCACCGCCCTGGTCGACGCCGCGGTCGGCGCCCTGGAGCGCGGCGGCCGGGTGCACTACTACGGCGCGGGCGCCGGCGGCCGGATCGCCCTCGGCGACGCGCTGGAGCTCGGACCCACCTACGGCGTCGGCCCCGAGACCCTGGTCGCCCACCTGGCCGGCGGCCCGCGGGCCGCCGACCGGGCCGCCGAGCGCGCCGAGGACGACGCCCCCGACCCGGCCGACCCCGACCGGCCCGGCCCCGCCGACCTGGTCATCGGCGTCTCCGCGAGCGGCCGCACCCGTTACGTCCTCGCCGCCCTCGCCACCGCCCGCGCCACCGGCGCCGCCACCGCCCTGCTCACCGGCGACCCCGACACCCCGGCCGCCGCCCACGCCGACCTGCTGGTCGTCCTCGACACCGGGCCCGAGGTGGTCACCGGCTCCACCCGGATGAAGGCCGGCACCGCGCAGAAGCTCGCCCTGAACGCCTTCTCCACCGCCCTCATGGTCCGCACCGGGCGCACCTGGTCGAACCTGATGGTGACCGCCTCCGCCCGCAACGGGAAGCTCCGCGACCGCGCCGTCCGCACCCTGGTGACGTCCTGTCAGGTCACCGCGGAGGAGGCCGTCGCCTGCCTCGACGCCTGCGCGGGCGAGACCGCCACCGCCCTGGTCGTCCTCACCACCGGCCGCCCGCCCGCCGACGCCCGCACCGCCCTCGCCGCCCACCGGGGCCGCCCCTTCGCCGCCGTCCGCGCCCTCACCCGCACCCCCGGGACCACCCGGTGACCCTCCACCTCGGCCTGGACGCCGGCGGCAGCCGCACCCGCGCCGTCCTCGCCGACCGCGCCGGCACCGTCTTGGGCCGCGGCGGCGCCCCCGGCGCCAACCCCGCCGGCGGCGACCCCGGCACCGCGCTCGCCCACCTGGCCGCCGCCGCCACCGCCGCACTCGGCGGGCGGCCGCCCGGCCGGGTGGCCGGCTGCGCGATCGGCCTGGCCGGTCACCGGGCCCTGCCCGACCCCGCCGCCTTCGCCGAGCGCTGCCGTGCGGCCCTGCGCCTCGACGTCCCCGTCCTGCTCGTCCCCGACAGCGTCCCCGCGCTGGCCTCCGGCGGCGTCACCGACGGCACCGGCACGGTGCTGATCGCGGGCACCGGCGCGGTCTGCGTCCGGCTCGACGCCGGCCGGGTCGCCGACCGGCACGGCGGACTCGGCTGGCTGCTCGGCGACGAGGGCAGCGGCTTCTGGCTGGGCCGCCAGGCCCTGCGCCGGGCCCACGCCCGCCCCGGCAGCCCGCTGGGCGCCCTGGTCCGCGCGCACTGCGCCGCCGACACCCCCGAGGCGCTGCTCCGCTGGGCCTACGCCGGAGCGCCCCGCCGACTCGCCGAACTGGCCGCCCCCGTCTGCGCCCTGGCCGCCACCGGCGACCCCGACGCCCGCGCGCTCACCGACAGCGCCGCCGACCACCTCGCCGCCCTGGTCCGCGCCACCGCCCGCCCCGGCCGCCCCCTCGTCCTGAGCGGCTCCGTCGCCACCTCCCCCGGCCCCCTGCGCACCCGCCTCCACGACCTGCTCGCCGACCTGGCCCCCCGCACCCCCGCCACCGACGCGGCCACCGCGGCCGCCGCCCTGACCCACTGAGCGCCGCCGGGCCGGGGGACGCGCGCCGCTACCGCCGCCGGTACAGCAGCCGCCCGTCCAGCACGGTCGCGAGACAGTCCGCCCCGCCGCCCGCCAGCTCCTCGACCGTCCCGGCCGCGAACACGGCGAAGTCCGCCGCCGCCCCGACCGCCAGCGGCCGGTGCACGGCCTCCGCCAACTCCCGCCCGTCCAGCGGGTCGAGCGGGCCCGGTCCGGCGTCCGGGCCGGGGAGGTGGCGCAGGCCGGAGCGGGCCAGCGCGGTGCGGACGGCGGGGCGGTGCAGCGGCCCGGCCAGGGCCGTCGCGCCGTGGGCGAGCAGCCGCTGCAACCCGCGGCGGGCGCTGCCGCCCCGCTGCTCGTCCGTCAGTTCCCGCTCCGGCAGCAGCGGCCGGTCGCCGATCCCCTCCCGCGGGTCCGGGTGGTAGGCGGTCTCCAGCAGCCAGGTGCCGTGCCGGTTGAGCAGCCCGGGCACCAGCACCCCGGGCCACTCGCGGACCCGCGCCGAGCCGCCCGCCGGGCCGCCCGCCAGTTCCCCGAAGGGCCCGATCGCGGCGACGCGCGCGCCGTCGACCAGCACCGCGCCGTCCGCGAGCGTCCCGCCCTCGAGCGCCCCGTCCCCGGCCGTCCCGTCCCCGGCCGTCCCGGTGCCGGTGAACAGCAGGCGGGCCCGGTGCAGCGTCAGCACGTCGCGCGGGTCAGTTCGTCGCGAGGATGGTCAGCTCGGGGTGCGCGGTGCCGCCCTCGATCGCGGTGGAGGCGATGTGCGAGGCGACCCGCGGGTCGACCGGGTCGTTCGCCGGGTCGTCCAGGACGCGCAGGTGCTCGTAGGTGGTGGAGCGCTGCGCGGGCACCCGGCCCGCGGTGCGGATCAGGTGGATCAGCTCGTGCAGGTTGGAGCGGTGCTTGGCCCCGGCCGCGGAGACCACGTTCTCCTCCAGCATGACCGAGCCGAGGTCGTCCGCGCCGTAGTGCAGCGACAGTTGGCCCGCCTCCTTGCCGGTGGTGAGCCAGGAGCCCTGGATGTGCGCGACGTTGTCGAGGAAGAGCCGGGCGATCGCGATCATCCGCAGGTACTCGAAGACCGTGGCCTGGGTCGAGCCCTTCAGGTGGTTGTTCTGCGGCTGGTAGGTGTAGGGGATGAACGCCCGGAACCCGCCGGTGCGGTCCTGCACGTCGCGGATCATCCGCAGGTGCTCGATCCGCTCGGCGTTGGTCTCGCCGGTGCCCATCAGCATGGTGGAGGTCGACTCGACGCCGAGGCGGTGCGCGGTCTCCATGATCTCCAGCCAGCGCTCGCCGGACTCCTTCAGCGGCGCGATCGCCTTCCGCGGCCGCTCCGGCAGCAGTTCGGCCCCGGCGCCCGCGAAGGAGTCCAGGCCCGCGGCGTGGATCCGGGTGATCGCCTCCTCCACGGAGACGCCCGAGATCCTCGCCATGTGCTCGACCTCGGAGGCGCCCAGCGAGTGGATCACCAGCTGCGGGAACGCCGCCTTGATCGCGGCGAAGTTCTCCTCGTAGTACTCGACCCCGTAGTCCGGGTGGTGCCCGCCCTGGAACATGATCTGGGTGCCGCCGAGCTCGACCGTCTCCGCGCACCGGCGCAGGATCTCGTCCAGCTCCCGCGACCAGCCCTTGTCGCTCTTCGGCGGCACGTAGAACGCGCAGAACTTGCACGCCGTCACGCAGACGTTGGTGTAGTTGATGTTCCGCTCGATGATGTACGTGGCGATGTGCTCCACCCCCGCGTACCGCCGCCGCCGGGACGCGTCCGCCGCCGAGCCGAGCGCGTGCAGCGGCGCCGACCGGTACAGCTCCAGGGCCTCCTCGGCGGTGATCCGGCCGCCCTCGGCCGCGCGGTCCAGCACGGCCTGCAACTGGGTGGCGGAAAGGTTCTGCTCGGACACCTGGCGGGCCTGCTTTCTTCGTCGAAGGGCCGGACCCGCCCAGCCTACGCCAGCACATTTCCGCCCCACCGCAGGCCCGTTCCACGCCGCTCACTGCTTGACCAGGTCGCCCTCCGGGTCGGAGCCGAACGCCGCCTCGGAGACCGTCACGTGCAGTCCGCCGCCGCCGAGCAGGGTGTACGTCTGCTTCTCCGGGACGCCGGTGCAGGCGCTGTCGCTGCCGTCCGGACGCTCCTGCAGCAGCACCTTGCCGTCCTCGACCGAGAGCAGGGTGAGCACGCCCCGGCAGACGGTGCTGTCGAACGCGGAGGCGTTGCTGGTGCGTCCGACCTGGTCGCCGACCCTCCCCGGGGCGAAGGTGACGGTGAAGGTGGACCCCAGCGGGACGATCTTGGTGGTGATGGTGCCCTTGAAGGTGCCCACGAAGGCGTCGGGCAGCGCCTTCCCGCTGCCCTTCCCCGGCGTCGCCGTCCCGCTCGCACTCGCACTCCCACTCGCGGTCGCCCGGGCACCGGCCGTCCCGGTGACCGTGTCCTGCCCGGGCGTGGCGCTCGGGCCGGGGCCGTCCGGCGACCAGGGCAGGTTGCCGCTCGCCGCCAGCCCGCCGTACAGCGCGCCCGCCAGCACCACCGCGGCGGCGACCGCCACCCACCGCCGTCCGGTGCGCCGCTCCCGCTCCCGTTCCGGCTCCCGTTCCGGCGCCGGTCGCCGCCCGCCGTCCAGCACGGTCGGCACCCGGTCCGCGGGGGCGGCGCCGACGGGGCCGGTGGCGCCCTCCAGGTCGAGGAGTTCGACGGCGGCGCGGCCGACCGCGGCGGCCAGCGGGCCGGGCAGCCAGCCCTCGGGGCCGTCCGTGGCGGCGGGTGCGAGGCGGGCGCGCAGTTCGGCGGGGGTGGGGCGCAGCGCCGGGTCCTTGGCGAGGCAGGCGGTCACCACCGCGCGAAGTTCGCCGTCCAGGCCGTCGAGTGCGGGCTCCTCGTGCAGCACCCGGTAGAGCAGGACGGCGGCGCTGACGCCCTCGCCGAACGGGGCGGTGCCGGTCGCGGCGAAGGCGAGCAGCGCGCCGAGCGAGAAGACGTCGCCGGCCGGTCCGGTGGGTGACCCGGCGGCCTGCTCGGGCGACATGAAGCCGGGCGAGCCGACCACGTAGCCGCTGTGGGTGAGGGTGGTGGCGGCGTCGAGCGCGCGGGTGACGCCGAAGTCGATCAGCCGGGGCCCGTCCAGGGCGAGCAGCACGTTGGACGGTTTGACGTCCCGGTGCACCAGGTCGAGGGCGTGCACCTGTTCCAGCGCCTCGGCGAGCCTGCTGCCGAGGGCGTGCACGGAGGGGACGGGGAGCGGCCCGGCGGTGCGGACGGCCTCGCCGAGCGAGGGCCCGGCGACGTAGCCGGTGGCGACCCAGGGGCGGGGGCCGTCGGTGTCGGCGTCCAGCACGGGGGCGGTCCACCGGCCGCCGACCCGCCGGGCGGCGGCCACCTCCTGGCGGAACCTGGCCCGGAACTCGGGGTCGTCGGCGAGTTCGGGGCGGACGACCTTGACCGCGACGGTCCGGCCGCCCGCGGTCCGGCCCAGGTAGACCCGTCCCATGCCGCCCGCGCCGAGGCGGCGCAGCAGCCGGTAGTCGCCGATCACCGCCGGGTCGTCGACCGTCAACGGTTCCATGCCCGCCCCCCTCGTTCCCCGTTCCGGGCCTCCCGGCCGGGTCCGATCATCCCAGGGCGGCGGCCGGTCGGGACGCCGAACCGCTCAGACCGCCGCGGGCGCGCTCGCCAGCAGCCGGATCGGCACGTCCGGGGCGAAGCCGCTGTCGTGGGCGACCCGGCGGGCGAACTCGGCGATCCCGGCCAACTGGCGCTCGCCGAGCGAGAAGTCGAGCGCCTCGGAGAAGTACGTCTCCAGCAGCGGGGCGTCGAACTCCTCCCAGCGGGCGGCCTGTTCGGCGACCTTGGCGGCCTCGGTCAGCGAGAGGTCGCGGGACTCCAGGAAGGCCCGGTGGACGGCGGCGGTCAGTTCGGGGTGCCGTTCGGCGTACTCGCGGCGGGCGGCCCAGACGGCGAAGACGAACGGCAGCCCGGTCCACTCCTTCCACATCGCGCCGAGGTCGTGCACGGCCAGCCCCCGCCGGGGGGCCTGCTCCAGCGAGGCGCGCAACGCGGGGTCGCCGATCAGGACGGCGGCGTCGGCCTCGGCGAGCATCGCGTCCAGGTCGGGCGGGCAGGAGAAGTACTCGGGGTGCACGCCCTCGCGCTCCTCCAGCAGCAGCCGGGCCAGCCGGACCGAGGTGCGGCTGGTCGAGCCGAGGGCGACCCTGCGGCCGTCCAGTTCGGCCAACGGGACCTTGCTGACGATCACGCAGGACATCACCGGCCCGTCGCTGCCGACCGCGATGTCGGGGAGGACGACCAGCTCGCCCGCGTTGCGCAGGTACTCCACGCAGGTGATCGGCCCGAGGTCGAGCTCTCCGGCCACCAGCCGGTCGCTGAGCTTCTCCGGGGTGTCCTTGCTGAGGTCGAGGTCGAGCAGGTTCCCGGTGCGCGCGAGGCCCCAGTAGAGGGGAAGACAGTTGAGGAACTGAATATGGCCGACCCGCGGCCTGACCGCGCTCTCCGGCCGTCCGGCATCGCTACTGCTCACCGTGTGCTCCCTTGCCGTTGGTGCTCTCCCGGCAGGGTATGCCCGCTGATTGGGACGGTTCGCACCCGGTGCCCGACACACCGCCCGACACCCTTGTTCACCCCTGGTCGGGGCAGCCACCGCGTGCTACCGTTCCACTCAGTTGCAGTTTGATTCCCCTTGCAGTACTTGGAGCCTGCGGAGCATGTAACCGCAGGCTTTTTGTAATTTTTCAGCAGTATCAGGGCATCAATTGATGTTTGATTGAGCACTGTGCGAAAAACTCCGGACTCGTCCGGAGGCGGGGCGATCAGCGCAGCGGACCCGGGCGCCACAAGGTGTGGTGTCCACAACGTCCCTCGCAAGGAGAACGGTATGGCGACCGGAACCGTCAAGTGGTTCAACGCCGAGAAGGGCTTCGGCTTCATCGCCCAGGAGGGCGGCGGCCCCGACGTCTTCGTCCACTACTCCGCCATCAACGCGAGCGGTTTCCGCTCGCTGGAGGAGAACCAGGCGGTCAGCTTCGACGTCACCCAGGGCCCGAAGGGCCCGCAGGCGGAGAACGTCACCCCCGTCTGAGACGGGATCTCCCGTTTGATCGCTCACGGCCCCTCGGGTCCGTACGAGTAGCAGTTCCCAAGGAGGCCCGCCCCGGCGGGCCTCCTGCCTTTTCCGCGCATTCCCGCCGCATTCCGCCGTTTGCGCCCGCATTTCCCCGCGCCGTCCCTTTCGGGACCAGGCACCGGCGGCTGCGACCCCGTGCCGTTCACCGGCGCGCCGTTCCCCACCCCGCGCTCCCGCCGTGGCCCGCACCGTCCCCACCCGACGCCGGTCGCGCACCGCGGCCCGCGCACGACTCCTCCCCTCGCGGTGCGCGGTCAGGCCAGCGGCGTGCGGTGCAGGCCGATCAGCAGGCGCCACACCCGTCCCGCGACGGCCGCCGGGGGCTCCTCGACCAGCCCGTGCAGCCAGTCGGCCAGGACGCCGGTGAACGCGCCCGCCACCGCCGAGGCGATCAGCGGCGCGTCCGGCGCCCCGGCCAGCTCCCGCTCCGTCCGGCTGCGCTCGCGCAGCTCCCGGTGCAGCACCGGCCCCAGCGGGCCGCCGCCGCCCGGCGCCAGCAGCTCGCGGTACAGCCCGGCGTGGGCGTCCGCCCGGCCGAAGAACTCCACCAGGGCGGACGGGGGCGCCGCCGGGTCCGCGACGCCGCGCCAGGCGTGCAGCGCGTCCACCGCCTCCCGGACCACGCCCGCGCAGGCGTCCACCGCCAGCGCCGGCAGGTCGGGGTAGTGCAGGTAGAACGTCGCCCGGCCGACGCCCGCCCGGCGCGCCACCGCCGCCACGCCCAGCTCTGCCAGCGGGCGGTCCGCGCACTCCGCCAGCAGGGCGGACCGCAGCTTCGCCCTGGTCCGCTCGGCCCGCGGGTCGCCCGCCGCGCCCGCCGCGCCCGGCCGGCTCATCCGGCCGCCAGCACCGCGGCCAGCGCCACCGCGCCCGGCAGGGCCTGGGCCAGCAGGATCCGGCGGTTCGCGGTCAGCCCGCCGTACAGGCCCGCCACCAGCACGCAGGCCAGGAAGAACACCCGCACCCGGAAGCCGGTCGGGTCGTCCGCCAGCAGGCCCCACACCAGACCGGCCGCCAGGAAGCCGTTGTACAGGCCCTGGTTGGCCGCCAGCGGGGCCGTCCGGCGGGCCAGCTCGGCGTCGAACCCGGACAGCGCCCGGCCCGGGGCCTTCTCCCACAGGAACATCTCCAGCACCAGGATGTACCCGTGCAACAGGGCCACCGCCCCGACCAGCACCGTCGCCACGACCGTCACGGCCATCTCCTCTTCCTGGACAGGTGTCCAGGATATCCGGACAACCGTCCAGGAAGCATCCCCTCCCGTCCGCCGGTCGTCCCCCCGCTACGCTGCCCGGGTGACCTCACGCCCGGACAGCCCGCAGACCCGGATCGGCGCCGCCGACCGCGACGCCGCCGTGGACCGCCTCAACCTCGCCTACGCCGAGGAGCGGATCACCCAGGACGAACTCGACCAGCGCGTCCACGCGGCCCTCACCGCCACCGTCCGCGCCGACCTCGACGCCGTCCTGCACGACCTCCCCGCCGAGGCCCCCGGCAGCGCCGTCACCCTGAGCGCCGTGAACGGCCGCCTGGTCCGCCGCGGCCCCTGGCGCGTCCCGCGCTCGCTGACCGTCACCTCCGCCTTCGCCAAGGTCCACCTCGACCTCGGCGCCGCGGTCATCGAGCACCCCGTCGTCGACATCCACCTCGGCCTCGGCTTCGGCCGCGCCACCATCACCGTCCCGCACGACGCCGCCGTCGACCTCGACGGGCTCCAGCAGTCCTGGAAGACCATCCGCTACCGCCCCCCGCGCACCCCCGCCGCCACCCCCGGCCCCACCATCCGCATCACCGGCACCCCGGGCTTCGGCCGCCTCAAGATCCGCCACGCCCGCCGCTGACGCGGCCGCCGCCGTCCGGCTAACCTCGGTACCGAAGTTCGGGCACCCAGGTGCCGAAGAGGCCCGCCCGGGAGGAGCCGACCATGACGACAGCCTCCGACGCCCCGCACCCCGAACCGTCCCGGGGAGTGCACCCGCTGCGCACCATCCGGGAGATCCGGGCTTCCCTCCCGGCCGACCAGGTCGGACACTTCGACGCGGAGCTGGCCGACACCGACATCGACGCCCTGCCCGCCGTGCTGCACCGCTGGGCCACCCAGGGCTCCGACGGTTTCCTCGGCTTCCTGCTCTCGGCGCCCTTCGAAGGGCTGGAACTCGGCGGCCGGTCGTACGACGGCGAAGCGGGGGGCGAGTGATCCACCTCCTCGACACCAACGTCGTGGCCGAACTCACCACCCGCCCGCGCCCCGACCCCGCCGTCGTGGCGTGGGCGCGCTCCGTTCCGGCTCCCGACCTCCAGCTGAGCGTCATCACGGTCGCCGAGATCGAGGCGGGCATCGCGGCCGCGCCGGATCCGCGCCGACGGGCGGTCTTCGAGCGGGCCCTCGACGGCCTCCGGCACGAGTTCCAGGGGCGGATCGCACCGATCGGCGAGCCCGAGGCCTTGGCCTACCTGGCGATCCACCGCCGCCTCAAGGCTGCTGGGCTGGGCGTCGACCCACCGGATGCCCTGATCGCCGCCACCGCGATCGCCAACGGCTGGACGGTGGCCAGCCGGAACGTGAAGCACCTGGCCGCACCGGCGTCGCCGTCCTGAACCCCTGGGAGTTCCTGGGCTGAACGGAGGAACTGCCCTGACCCGGCACGGGTTTCGCCGCATCCGCCCAACCACCGCTCTCCCGGCAAGGACGAATTCCCAGCTGACCCCCCGCATCAGAGCCGGGAGGTGTCCACCCGCAGCCCGAACGGCTCCGGCAGCTCGATCGGCTCGCCGAACGGCAGCGGCCCGATCGCCTTGGTGTACCCGAGCGCACCCGGCTCGGAGAACAGCGTGCAGGCTCGGTCCTGACGGTCGATCAGCAGGTACAGCGGCGCGCCGTACTCGGCGTACCGGCGCCGCTTCACCACCCGGTCGGTGTCGCCGCTGGACTCCGAGGTCACCTCGACCACCAGCAGCGTCCGGTCCGGCAGCAGCGCGCCACTGCCCCTGGCGAGCGACGCGGGCACCACCGCCACGTCCGGGACGTACCAGTTGCTGGAGCCCGGCAGGTCGAGGTCGCCCGAGCCCGTCACGCAACCCAACTCGCGGACCCGGCACGACAGCTGGTGCCGGATGCCGTCCGCCAGCGCCTCGTGGTCCCACCCCCGCGACAGCGGCTCGATGACCCCCTCCACGATCTGGACGCGATCGCCGGCGTAGTGCCGGATCGCGTACTTCAGGGCCTGTTCCGGATCGACGGCGTCGTACGACCGCTCGCCGGGCAGCGCGCTCATCGGCCCCTCCTTCGTCGCTCCCACGCTACCGACCGCACCGCCCCGCCCCACCTCGCCCCGAGCGGTCTCACTCCAACGTGCGAAGGCCCGCACCCTCGCGGGGTGCGGGCCTTCGGGTGCGCCGGAGCGGGCCGGGTGTCAGGCGGCGACGGGCTCGTTGGTGGCCTGGGCCGGGACGGTGGCCGGGCGGTCCTCGGCGAGGAGGTCGCCGGTGGGGGTGTTGTAGGCGGTGAGGTCGAGGGTCTTCTCACGGGCGGAGACCAGGATCGGGACGACGACCTGACCGGCCACGTTGGTGGCGGTGCGCATCATGTCGAGGATCGGGTCGATCGCCAGCAGCAGGCCGACGCCCTCCAGCGGGAGGCCCAGGGTGGAGAGGGTCAGGGTGAGCATCACGATCGCGCCGGTGAGGCCGGCGGTGGCCGCGGAGCCGATCACCGAGACGAAGGCGATGAGCAGGTAGTCCTTGACGCCGAGGTCGATGCCGTACACCTGGGCGACGAAGATCGCGGCCAGCGACGGGTAGATCGCGGCGCAGCCGTCCATCTTGGTGGTGGCGCCGAACGGCACCGCGAAGCTCGCGTACTCGGACGGGACGCCCAGGCGCTCGGTGACGCGGCGGGTGACGGGCAGGGTGCCGACCGAGGAGCGGGAGACGAAGGCGAGCTGGATCGCGGGCCAGGCGCCCTTGAAGAAGTTCAGCGGGTTGAGGCCGCCGACGAAGCGCAGCAGCAGCGAGTAGACGCCGAACAGGACGATCGCGCAGCCGACGTAGACGTCGACGGTGAGGGTGGAGAAGGGCTTGAGCAGGTCCCAGCCGTAGGCGGCGACGGACTTGCCGATCAGGCCGAGGGTGCCGAGCGGGGCGAGCCGGATGACCCACCACAGGGCGGTCTGGACGAGTTCGAGGATCGCCTCGGAGAGCTTGCGGACCGGCTCGGCCTTCTCGCCGAGCTTGAGGACGGCCGCGCCGACGACCACGCCGAGGAAGACGATCTGGAGGACGTTCACCTTGAGGAAGGCGTCGGCGATGTTGGTCGGGATGATGCCGGTGAGGAAGTCGACCCAGGTGCCGCCCTTCTCCACGCCCTTGACGCCCGCGGTGGAGAGGTTGGCGCCCTTGCCGGGGTCGGTGAGCAGGCCGAGGCCGAGGCCGACGGCGACCGCGATCAGCGAGGTGGCCAGAAACCAGAACAGGGTGCGGACGGCGAGGCGGGCCGCGTTGGTGACGTTCCGCAGGTTGGCGACCGAGACGACGATCGCGGTGAAGACCAGCGGCGGGACGGCCAGCTTGAGCAGCTGGACGAAGGTCTTGCCGATGGTGTCGAGGGTGGTCTTCAGCCAGGACACGTCGCCGGAGCGGGCGATCCAGCCCAGCAGCAGGCCGAGGACGAGGCCGCCGACGATCTGGACCCAGAAGGGGGTGCGGCGGAGGCGTCCCAGCAGGGTGGGCGCGGGCGCGGTGGACATGGGTGTGCGTCTCCGGGGGGTGGTGGAGCAGGCGGGGGGAGGGGGCGGGGGCGGCGGCACGACGGACGCGGGGCCGGGCGGGGAGTCCCGGGGCCGACAGCGGTGGCGTCGGTGCGTCAGGAGGGGCGTGCCGCCCGCATACAGCCGCCGGAGCGACAGCGGCGCGGGCCGTCCACGGCACCGGGCAGACGCGGGCAGCACGGCACGAGCGGGGTGCTCGTCCCGGCCTGGCGCGCGGCGTCTGCGGTGGTCATGGCCAGCACATTAGCAACAAACCTTTGAGATGTTCAAAGTACTTGTTTGAGGTCGTTCCCGAACCACCCTTCCCTGACGGGCCGTCAGCCAGTCCCGGCCAGCTTTGACGCCCATCGGTTATACGTATAACTTGAAGCGACACCCCACCGCCGGAAGGACGCCCATGGGCTACGCCGCACTGCTCCGCGCCCCGCACGTCACCCGGCTGCTGCTCGGCACCCTGCTCGGCCGCCTCCCCGCCGGGATGACCGCGCTGGTCATCGCCCTCGCCCTGCGCGAGGCCGGGGCGCCGTACAGCCGGATCGGCCTGGCCACCGCCGCGTACGCGATCGCCGCCGCCGTCGGCGGGCCCGTCCTCGGCCGGATCGTCGACCTGACCGGGCAGCCCCGCGTCCTGCTCGCCTCCGCCGTCCTGGCCGGCACCGGCTACGCCCTGCTCGCCCTCGCCCCCGGCTCCGCGCTCGCCGCCCCGCTCGGCGCCGCCGTCGCCGGGCTGTGCATGCCCCCGCTGGAACCCTGCCTGCGCTCGCTCTGGCCCGACGTGGTCGCCGAGGAGCAGCTCGACACCGCGTACGCCTTCGACTCCGCCTCCCAGCAGGTGCTGTACGTGGCCGGGCCGCTCGCCGTCGCCGGGATCGCCGGGGCCGCCTCCCCCACCGCCGCGCTGTGGACCGCCGCCGTGCTGGGCCTGCTCGGCGCCCTGGTGGTGGCCGGGTCCGCGCCCGCCCGGGCCTGGCAGGCCCCGCCGCGGGCGGCCTCCGCCGGGCTGCTCGGCCCGCTGCGCTCGCCCGGGCTGGTCCTGCTGCTGCTGGGCCTGGCCGGGGCGGGCTGGGCGGTCGGCGCGCAGAACGTGCTGTTCATCGCGTACGCCGAGCAGCACCCCGGCGGCCTGCCCGGCGGCGCGGGCACCCTGCTCGCCCTGGCCGCGCTGGCCGGGCTGCTCGGCGCGCTGGCCTACGGCGCGGCCCGCTGGCGGGCCGACACCGCGACCCGGACCTGGGTGCTCGCCCTCGGCATGGCCGTCTGCTACCTGCCGCTGCTGCTCCTGCCCGGCCCCTGGCCGATGGCCGCGCTCGCCTTCGTCTCCGGCCTGGGCCTGGCCCCGCTGCTGGCCGCCGCGTTCGTGCTGGTCGCCGAACTCGCCCCGGTCGGCACCGTCACCGAGGCCTTCGCCTGGCTGGTCACCCTCTTCGCCACCGGCAACGCCGCGGGCTACGCCGTCTCCGGCGCCCTGGTCGACGCCTCGCTGCACGCCGTCGCGCTCTGCTCCGCCGGCGGCATCGCCCTCGGCGGCCTGCTGCTGCTCACCGCCCGCGCCCGGCTGCGCCCGGCCGCCGCCCCCGCCGCCCTGGTGCCCGCCTGACTCAGTCCGCGCGCCACCAGTCGCCGCCGCCCTCGGTCAGCGCCCGCCGCAGGTAGTCCTCCAGCCGGTAGCAGACCAGGGTGCGGCTGTCCGTCTCGTGGTCCCAGACGAACACCTCCTCGCGCTCGGGCGTGCGCGGGCAGCCGAACAGGTCGCCGCCGGGGCCGCTGCCGAAGAACAGCAACGGCTCGAACGGCATGTACAGCCGCGCGAGGGACGGGTCGGCGCGCAGCTGCGCGTTCTCCCGGGCGATCCGCCCCGCGCTCCACACCACCTCCAGGGCGGCGTCCTCGCCGACCCCGCCGCACTCCCGCAGCAGTTCCGCCAGCCCGCGCGGCAGCCGCTGCCCGAGCGCCCGCTCGACCTCCGCGAGCTCCTCCGGCCCGGCGGGGGCGCCGAGCACCGCGTCCGCCGGGATCCCTGCGATCAGTTCACGCCACATCGGCCCAGTCTCCCCGACCGGAAACCCTTCGCCCGCACCCCGGCCCGCCTGCTTGGATGCGCCGCATGACCAGTTTCGAACTGCCCCCCGGGTACCACGTCTCCACCGACCCCGACCGCCTGGACCGGGCGGCCGTGCACCGCTGGCTCTCCGAGGAGGCGTACTGGGCGCTCGGGCGGCCCCGCGAGAAGCAGGAGCGGGCCATCGACAACTCGCTCAACTTCGGCCTGTACGAGGAGGGTTCGGGCCGCCAGGTCGGGTACGCCCGGGTGGTGACCGACCGGGCCACCTTCGCCTGGCTGTGCGACGTGTTCATCGCCCCCGAGGCCCGCGGCCTGGGCCTGGGCACCGCGCTGGCCGCCGCCGTCCGGGACGAGCTCGCCGAACTGGGCCTGCGCCGCCTGCTGCTGGCCACCAAGGACGCGCACGGGGTGTACGCCAAGGTCGGGTTCGAGCCGATGACCGAGACGGAGAAGTGGATGGTCCTCGGGCAGCAGTAGGCCGCTCGGGCGACGGGCGGGCGCTCGGGCGACGGGCGGGCGCTCAGGCCGCCGCGGTGGAGTCGCGCACCACCAGCGTGGTCGCCAACGGGTCGACCGGCGGCGGCACTTCGCCGTCCAGCAGGGCGACCAGGGTGGCCAGTCCGGCCCGGCCGAGCCGCTCGCCGGGCAGGTCGACGGTGGTCAGCGGCGGGCTGAGCAGCTCGGCGACCGGGATGTTGTCCATGCCGACCACCGAGAGGTCCCGCGGGATCCGCAGCCCCAGCCCCGCCGCGGCCCGGTACAGGCCGGACGCCACCACGTCGTCGTCGCAGACCACCGCGCCGGGCCGCCCCGGCCCGGCCAGCAGCTCCCGGGCGGCCCGCTCCGCCTCCCGGCTGCCCTCGTTCAGGCTGACCGCCAGCTCCCGCACCTCCAGGCCCGCGGACGCCGCCGCGAACGCCGCCCGCCGGACCCGGAAGGTGTACGCGCTGTGCGCCGAGCGCAGGTAGCCGATCCGCCGGTGGCCCAGGCGCGCGAGGTGGTCGACGGCGGCGCGCATGCCCGCCGCGAGGTCCAGTTCGACGGTGGGGCGGCCGGGCCGGTCGGCGGGGTCGGCGTCCAGGAACACCGCCGCGGTGTCGGCGGGCAGTTCGCCCAGCTGCCGGTCGTCCGGCGAGCACACCAGCAGCCCGTCGAAACGCCCGGCGGCGGCCGCCTCGGCCAGCGTCGCCGCCTCCCAGCCGCTGGAGACCACCACGGCCAGGCCGTGCCGGGCCGCCTCCTCGTGCACGCCGGTCAGCACCCGGCCGAAGAACGGACCCAGCAGGTTCGGCACCGCCAGCAGCACCATCCCGCTGCGGCCCAGCCGCAGCTGCCGACCGGCGGCCTGCGGGCGGTAGCCCAACTCGCGGGCCGCGGCGTGGATCCGCTCCCGGGTGGCCTCCGAGACCCGGTGCCCGGCGCTGCCGGAGAACACCAGCGACACCGTCGCCTGCGACACCCCCGCCAGCCGGGCCACGTCACGGCCGGTCGGGCGGCGCCGCGCGCCCCCGCCGGGCGGGCTGTCCGCCAACGCCGGTCAGCCGGCCTGGGCCTGCCGGGCCGCGGCCGCCCGGGCCGCGTCGTCCGCCGCGTCCTCCGCGGAGTCGCGCGCCACCGCGCGGGTCTTGCGGGCCTCGATCCGCTCGGCGATCTGCGCGGACATCTCGTCGCGCTGCTTGCTCAGCAGCACGTAGCTGATCGCCGAGGAGGCGACCGCGGCGAGCGCGAACAGCAGCAGCACGCCGAGCGAGCCCACCACCGGGATCACCTTGAAGTGCCCCAGCACCAGGGCGACCAGCAGGCAGGCCAGGAAGATGCTGGCCCGCAGCGAGGTGTAGCGGAGCGTGGCGTGGTTCTTGCTGCTCACCGGGATCGTCCTTCGTTGCCGGGTCGCGCCGCGGGCGCGCTGGGGTACTAGTGCCGCGTCAGGCAGCAGGCCCTCCCAGTGAAGCACGACCTCACACCGCCGGGTCGCGCAGGTCGAGCCACATCGTCACGTCGTCCCGGTCGTCGCCCGGGGCGACCCGGATCGCGCCCGGCACCCGGCCGACCTCCACGTAGCCGCTGCGCCGGTAGAACTCCTCCAGCCCGTGCCCGCCGCGCAGGGTCAGCTTCAGCCCCGCCAGGCCCCACTCCCGGGCCACCCGCTCCGCCTCCGCGAGCAGTTGCGCCCCGTAGCCGCGGCCCTGCGACTTCGGGTGCACCATCACCCGCTTCAGCATCCGCCAGTGGTCCATCAGCCCGAACCGCATGTCCTCGAAGAACACCACCGCCACGACCCGGCCGTCCGACTCGTACCCGACCAGCAGCCGGTCCGGCTCCAGCGCCGCGAACTGCCGCTCCGCCACCGGCCGGACGTCCTCCACCGTCACCGGCGGCACGAACCCGACCGCGCCGCCGGCGTTGGAGACCTCCGTCCACAGCGCGGTGACCTCCTCCCGCAGGGCGGGGGTCGGCTCGGGGTCCAGGACGAATCGCAGTGTCATGGTCAATAAGGGTACGTGACCATTACCGCTCAGCGGACCGCCCGCGCAGCGCCAGGCAGCAGCCCACCGCCACCGCGCACAGGCCCCCCGCCGCGTACCAGGTCGCGTCGTAGTCGCCGAAGCGGTCGCGGGCCAGGCCCGCCAGCCCGGCCACCGCGGCGGCGCCGACCTGGTGCGCGGCGAGGACCCAGCCGAAGACGATCGGGGCGTCCTCGCCGAAGTGGCGGCGGCAGAGCGCGACGGTGGGCGGGACGGTGGCGACCCAGTCGAGGCCGTAGAAGACCACGAAGGCGAGGATCGGCGGCCGCAGGCTCCCGGCGAACAGCGCGGGCAGGAAGGCCAGCGAGAGCCCGCGCAGCGCGTAGTAGGCGACCAGCAGCCGGACGGGGTCGAAGCGGTCGGTGAACCAGCCGGAGGCGATCGTCCCGGCCACGTCGAAGACGCCGATCAGGGCCAGCAGCGAGGCACCGGTGGTGACGGGCATGCCGTGGTCGTGGGCGGCGGGGATGAAGTGGGTGCCGACCAGGCCCACGGTGGTGGCGCCGCAGATCGCGAAGGAGCCGGCCAGCAGCCAGAACGCCCGCCGCCCGGCCGCCTGCCGCAGCACCCGCAGCGAACGGGCCACCGCCGACCCGTCGGTGACCGGCGGCGGCGGGGCGGTGCTCGCGCCGTACGGCAACAGGCCGACGTCGGCGGGCCGTTCGCGCATCAGCAGCAGGACGGGAACGGCCACCGCGGTGGCGCAGAGCGAGACCACCACGACCGCGGTGCGCCAGCCGTGGTGCTCGACGAGCGCGGCCAGCAGCGGCATGAAGACCAGGTTGCCGGCGGCCCCGGCGGCGGTCAGGACGCCGGTGACCAGGCCCTGCCTGGCCTGGAACCAGCGTCCGGAAATGGTGGTGGCGAAGGCCCCGGCCATCGAGCCGCTGCCGAGCCCGACCAGCACGCCCCAGCACAGGACCAGCTGCCAGGGGTGGGACATCAGCATGGTGAGGCCCGCGCCGGTGGAGATGGTGAGCAGGGCGCAGACCACCACCAGGCGGACGCCGAAGCGGTCCATCAGGGCGGCGGCGAACGGGGCGGTGAGCCCGTACAGCGCCAGGTTGACGGAGACCGCGCTGGAGACGGTGGCGCGGGACCAGCCGAACTCGTCGTGCAGGGCGTCCATCATCAGGCTGGGCGTGGAGCGGAACCCGGCCGAGCCGACCAGGACGACCAGCGAGACGGCGACCACGATCCAGCCGTAGTGGACGCGGGGGGTGCGGCGGGGCGGGGCGGGGTCGCGGGCGGGGGCGGGGGCGGCGAGGTCCAGTTCCTTCACCCGTCCGAGTCTCCCGGCCGCGGGCCCGCCCGACGACGGCTCCGGCTGCCACGTCTGCCCGAATTCCGGTCACCGGACCGGCCGGGAGCGCTCGGGCCGCTCGGGCCGCTCAGTGCCCGGACGCGACCACCCCGGCGTCGGGGACCCGGCGCAGGTTGCGGATCGGCGGGCTGAGCAGCAGCGCGGTCGCGGTGCCCAGGGTGACCAGGCCGCCGATCAGGTAGACCCGGGTGGCGCCGAGGGCGTCGACGGCGGGACCGGCCAGTGCCGAGCCGAGCGGGAACATGCAGACGGAGCCCGCCACTTCGTACGCGTGGATCCGGTTGAGCACCTCGCCGGGCACCTGGGTCTGCACGCTGGTGGCCCACATGACGCCCCAGAAGCTGATGCCGATGCCGGAGACCAGCTGGGCGGTGCCGAGCAGCGGCCAGGGCAGGCCCGCCGCGAAGGCGAACTGCTGGACGGCGAACAGGAACAGCGCGGCGGCACCGGCGGCCAGCGGGCGGACCGGCTTGACCCGGATGGCGAGGACGCCGCCGATGATGGTGCCCGCGCCCAGCATGCTGTTGATGACGCCGTAGACGACCACGCCGTCGCGCTTGGCGATGTCGCCGACCACCACCGGGGCGAGCGGGCCCCAGGAGAGCACGGTGAAGACCATCCAGATCAGGATGACGCCCCACATCCAGCTGCGGGACCAGAACTCGTGCCAGCCGCCGACCAGGTTGCGCCACAGGCTGTCGCCGGGCGGCGGGGCGGGGACGGGGCCCAGCCGCAGGGCCAGCAGGCAGCAGGCGCTGACCGCGTACGTCACGCCGGAGATCACCATCACCCAGCCGGTGGAGACGGTGATCAGCGCGGCCGCCAGCGAGGGCCCGGCCAGGCCGGTCAGCGCCTCGGAGATCCGCAGCACGCCGTTGGCGCCCTGCACGTCGGTGGCGACCAGCGGGACGGTGGAGGCGGCGCCGGGCTGGAACATCGCGGCGGCGGTGCCGGCCAGCGCGAGCAGCAGGTAGAGCTGCCAGAGCCGGTCGAATCCGTGGAAGAACAGCACCGCGAGCAGCACCCGGGTGACGAGGTTGAGCAGGTCGGCGAAGATCATCAGCCGCCGGGCGGTGAACCGGTCGGCGAGCACCCCGCCGAACAGCACCAGTCCGGCGAACGGGCCGAGCAGGCAGGCCATCGCGAAGCCGACCTCGGAGGTGCGGTAGCCGGAGGTCACCAGGCCGGCCGAGACGGCCACCGGGAGCATCGCGTCGCTGAGCAGCCCGGCCGTCCGGGCGGTGAAGTAGAGCCGGAAGTTGCCCGACCAGATGGCGGGCGTCTTCGCCGTGCTGACCAGCGGGGTGGGGGCGGATTGCAGTTCGGGTGCGGTCACGCCCCTCAGTTTTGGTGTAGACCACTACTGGTTTCCAGTGGTTTTGGGTCACGATGCGGCCTCCGCGCCGCCGGTGGCGGAACGGCGGCCCGCCGTGCGCACCCCGAGCACGGCACGGCGGGACGCCGTCCGGTCGGCGTCCGGGCCCTGAAGCCGTGACGCCCGGGCGGCCCGATTTCGCCGAGGTTCCGGACGGGGACGGCCAACGACCCCCTGAGTGTCGGCACCGCCCGGTCTCCCTCGGCGTCCCCTCGCAACGGGCGCCGCACCCAAGAGTGATCAGTCGGATACGTCACGTCAATGGGTTGTCCGAAATTCAGACGGGATCGTCCGGGGCGCGGGCCGCGCGCGGCGGGCGCGCGACCGGCCCGCCGACGGGCGCCCGCCGCACCGCGCGCCGCCCTCGAGGGGTCAGCCGACCGAGGCCACCCGGGGCTCCCGGGCCACCGGCTGCGCCGCCAGCGCGCAGGGCGCGTCCGGGTCGCCGATCTCGCACCACACCCGCTTGCCGGAGCCGTCCGGGTACCAGCCCCAGCGCTCGCAGAGCAGCTCGACCAGCTCCAGGCCGCGCCCGTTGGTGGCGTCCTCGTCGGCCCCGGCGTGCCGGGGCGCGGGGGCGGCGCAGCTGGTGTCGAAGACCTCCACCCGGACGGCGGGCGGCGCGGCGGCGGGGTCGACCGGCAGCAGCAGCCTGAGCACCGCCGGGCGGCCGGTGTGCACCACCGCGTTGGTGACCAGCTCGGAGACCACCAGCACCAGGGTCTCGGCCACCGGGGAGTCCTGGTCGATCCCGCCCGCCCGCAGCCGGTCCCGGACCCACCGCCGCGCCCGTGACACCTCCGCCGGGTCCGCCTGGACCGCCAGCTGTACCTGGAGTACCTGCACCGCTCCACCACCCGCACTAGGTATTCGGCCCGCTTGATCCCGCCGGTCCGGTCGGCCCCCCGCAGCGGAGGTCACCGACCGGGACTGCCCATGGCATCGACACGAATACGCCCCAGAATGATTCCGTGACCGGGTCGCAGCAAGAGCTTCGGGCATATTCCAGCGTTCGGGGGACGGCTCGGTGCATACTGTCCCGCTCACCCTGCCGGGGTTCGCACGACCGGACGGCGGCACCGCCCTCGCGGGTACCCAAGACCGTACCGCCGAGGGCGCGCCCGACACCGGGGCGCCACGTGCGAACCACCCTTCCTACAAATGTCCAGCCGCGCTCGAACACCGGCGGCCGCAAGGGCGTTGACCGGGCGTCGGCAGGGGCACCGGCGCGATCGTCAGGCGAAGACCACGGTGCGCGAACCGTTCAGCAGCACCCGGCGCTCGCTGTGCCACTTCACGGCGCGGGCCAGCGCCTGGCACTCGACGTCCCGGCCGAGCGCCACCAGCTGCTCCGGGGTGACGTCGTGGGTGACCCGGGCGACCTCCTGCTCGATGATCGGCCCCTCGTCCAGGTCGGCGGTGACGTAGTGCGCGGTGGCGCCGATCAACTTCACGCCCCGGGCGTGCGCCTGGTGGTACGGCTTGGCGCCCTTGAAGCTCGGCAGGAAGGAGTGGTGGATGTTGATGACCCGCCCGGACAGCGCCTTGCACAGCTCGTCCGAGAGCACCTGCATGTAGCGGGCCAGCACCACCAGGTCGACCCGCTCCTCGGCGACCAGGTCGAGCAGCCGCCGCTCGGCCTCGGCCTTGGTGTCCCGGGTCACCGGGACGTGGTGGAAGGCGATGCCGTACGACTCGGTCAGCTCGCGGAAGTCGGTGTGGTTGGAGACCACGCCGACGATCTCCACCGGCAGCGCCCCGATCCGGGTGCGGAACAGCAGGTCGTTCAGGCAGTGCCCGAACTTGGAGACCATCAGCAGCACCCGCATCCGCTCCGCGGAGTCGTGGATCTGCCACTCCATCCGGAACGAGTCGCCGATCGCGGAGAAGCTCGCCCGGAGCTTCTCCGCGGTGACCGGCTCCTCCGCGGAGAAGTGCACCCGCATGAAGAACAGGCCCGTCCCGGCGTCACCGAACTGCTGGCTGTCGATGATGTTGCAACCCGTCATGAACAGGTAGCTGGAGACCGCGTGCACGATGCCCTGCTTGTCGGGGCAGGACAGCGTCAGGACGTACTGGGAGCGGGCGGTCTCTTCCATGGCGCGGGGCCCCGTTTCTGGTTCCGGTTTTCCTCGGTTCGGGTGAGGACGGGCAACGGCACAGCCTGGCACAGATCGCCGCAGGCCGTGGACGCCGCCCGCCACCCGAGACTCCCCCGGGCGGGGGCGGCGGTCAGTCGCGCGCGGTCAGCCGCCGCAGTTCGGCCAGCGGGAGCGGCGGCAGGTCGGGGTCGTCGCCGTCGTTGACGGCCAGCCGGTGGTGCGCCTCGCGGGCCGCCCGCACCGCCTCCGGCCAGTCCGGGTGGCCCAGGTACGCCGCGGCCGGGGCGTCCGCGCCGACCTGGTGCAGGATCCGCAGCACCCGCAGCACCGCGCCGTCCACCGCGACCGCCTCCGCGGAGTCCCGGAAGACCGAGCCGACGTACTTCTCCGCCGACCAGCGGTCCAGCCAACTGTCCTCCACCAGCCGGTACACCGCGTCGGTGACGTCCCCGTAACCGCCGGGGCCCGCCAGCCAGGCCGAACGCTGGAAGGCGGGGTCGGAGAACATGTGCAGCGCCGAGCGGATCCGGGCCCGCCAGCGCCACCAGGGCAGATCACTCAAGGGCATGCCGCCCATCGTGCTGGAGCGGACGCCCGTTCGAGAAGCGTTTCGGGCAGACCGGTGCGGAGAATCCATGCTGTCGGACACGGGAGTCGATCGTACGTTCCCGCCCGGCCCGGCTCTACACGCGTCACCGACCGACAACGCTCCGTGTTCCTCCCCCGTTGGCGGTCCGTTCACATCGCGTCCCTCTCGGCGTGCCCGGTGGCGACCACCCTTGATCCGCCGCACCTGCGCAACGGAGCACGGGACGACCCGAAGCAGCACCTCCAGGGAGGAAAAGCGCCATGACGCGGAACGGAACCCCCCACCCGCTACCCGCCGTCAGCGGACGACGCCGCGCAGCCGCCGCCCTGGCGGCCTCCGCCGCGGTCCTGCCCGCCCTGCTCTCCGCCTCCGCCTGCGGCGGACCCGCCGCCGCCGACGCCACCGGCCAGGACGTCACCGTCATGACCTGGGCCCCGTCCGGCACCGGGGCCGCCGACCGCCCCGGCATGACCGCCCTCGCCGAGGCCGTCGGTCGCGAACTCAACGACCACGGCGGCCTGAACGGCCACAGGGTCCGCGTCCTCACCTGCAACGAGCACGACACCACCGACGGCGCCACCGCCTGCGCCGAGCAGGCCGTCAACGCCCACGCCGTCGCCGTGGTCGGCTCGGCCAGCCAGTACGGCAGCACCTTCGTGCCGATCCTCGAACAGGCCGGCATCCCCTTCCTCGGCGGCTACGGCCTCTCCAGCCCCGAGTTCAGCAGCCCGCTCTCCTACCCCGTCAACGGCGGCCTCCCCGCCCTCGTCGCGGGCAGCGGGCGCCAGCTCGTCGAGGCCGGCTGCAAGCAGATCGCCCTGATCCGCCCCGACACCCGGGCCGGCGACACCCTGGTCAACTACCTCACCAGCGCCGTCGCGAAGACCGGCATCAAGGTCAGCGACGTCAAGGCCCCCGAGAAGTCCAACGACTACTCCCCGTACACCCGCCGGGCCATCGGCGACGACCGGCCCGGCAACTGCATGCTCTCCGCGCTCGGCGCCGAACCCACCGCCAACCTGCTCGACCCGTACCGCCGCGCCAACCCGAAGAACACCCAACTCGCGTCCGTCATCGGCTCCTTCCAGCAGTCCGTGGTCGACTCCACCGGCGGCGACAACGGCCCGCTGCGCGGCGCGTACGCCACCGGCTGGTTCCCCGCCGAGTCCTCCGCCGTCTGGGACGACCTCCGCGCCACCGTCCGCACCTACGGCAACGGCGCCACCATCGACGTCGCCGACCCCGGCGTGCAGACCACCTGGGTCGCCTACGCGGTCCTCCGCCAGGCCGTCGGCCGCATCGACAGGAGCAAGCCGATCACCGCCAAGGCCCTCCAGGTCATCCTCGACAGCGGCGACCCCATCGACACCGCGGGCACCACCCCGCCGCTCAGCTGGGGCGTCACCAACATGCTCCCCAGCGCGGAGTCGCCCCGCCTGGTGAACACCTCCGTCACCTTCCAGAAGGTCCAGAACGGCCGCCTCACCGAGCAGCGCCAGGGCTTCACCGACGTCCGCTGGGTCCTCACCAACGGCCAGCCACCCGCGTAGGGCAGAGCCGAGCCGGGGGCGCGGGGAACTGCGCGGCCAGCCGAGGACGCACAGCCGGATCGCGACGCAGGATGATCACTTGCACTATCCCGCGATCTTGCTGACGTGCGACTCCGCTGCGCGCAGTTCCCCGCGCCCCTGTCGGTGCGCTCCCCGTCGGTGCGCCCTGGAGTTCGCCCTACAGCTCGCCCGCGCTCTTGCCCTGCAGCCCCGTCTTCGTCGCGATCGCGCCCCACAGCTCCGAGGCCTGCTTCTTCGCCGTCGTCGCCTGGCCGCTCGCCGCGTCGCCGTTGCGCAGGTGCTCGTTCTCCTTCGACTTGGCCGGGTCGCAGCCCGCGACCAGGTCACCGGCCCACTGGGCGTACTCGGAGTCGGCGGTGGCGGAGGCCTGCCACGCCTGCTGGAGCTGGGCGACGAGCTTCGCGCCGTCGGTGAGCTGGTCGACCTTGAGGTCGCCGAGCTTCTTGAGCAGGTCCTGCCGCTGGGCCGCGGCCGCGGTGAGGGCGCCCTGCGCGTCGGGGAGGTTCTGGCACTTGCCGACCGAGGCGACCGCGTTGACCACCGAGGTGCGGCTGGCGCTGGCGGTGCCGAGCAGGTCGGACATGGCCTGCGCCTGGGCCTTCATCTCGGGGGTGACGGCGGCGTTACCGCTGTTCTGGCTGGGGGCGGCGCTCTGCCCGGCCGTGGTGCCGCCCTTCGCGGTGTTCTTGTCCTTCTTGTCGTCGCCGCCGCCGGCCAGCACCCCGACCAGGACGGCAACCGCCACGACGCCGGCCACGCCCGCGCCGATCAGCACCTTGGTGTTGGGCTTCCTGCGTCCGCCGCCGTCGGCCGCGTACCCCTGCTGCGGCGCCTGCGGGGCCCCGTAGCCCACGCCGCCCCCGTACGTCGGCTGGGGGGGCTGGGGAGCCCCGTACCCGGGCTGCGGCGGCTGCGGCTGGAACGCGGGCGCCTGCGGCTGCTGCGGGGGGTGCTGCGGGAAGCCGGGCTGGGGGGCGCCGCCGACGGACGGGCCGCCGGTCGGGTAGGGCGGCAGGTACTGGGTGGCGCCCTCGTCGGCCTGCGGGGCCGCCGCGGCCTGCTGCGGGGGCGTGCCCCAGTACTCGGGGCTGCCGCTCTGGCCCAGCGGCGGCGCGGACTGCTGCTGCGGGACGGGGGCCTGCGGCGGGGCGTACGGGGGCTCCGCGGCGGCCTGCGCCGGGGTGCCCTGGCCGTCCGCGGCGGGCTCCGGGCGGAACAGGTCGTCCAGATTGAAGTCGCCGGAGTTGGGGTACGAGCGGCGCTGGCTCAACGCGATTCCTCACCTGTGCACGGCTCCGGGATCCCGGGCCTCTCGGTTGCCCCGCCGGAGTGCTGACGGCGGACCACAACTGCGAGGCCACGGTACCCGTTCACCGGCACAGGTGACTACGCGGGCCGCTGATCCGTGCTATTGATTCACGTTCCGCCGCCGGCCGGGCGCTACGCGGCCTCCCCCTCCATCCGGGCGTGGAACTCGCGCACGGCGCGGTGCCCGCGGTACGGCTCCAGCCGGTTGCGGAAGTCGTCGAGGTACTCGACGCCGCGGTTGGAGCGCAGCCCGCTGAGCAGCCGGACGGCCTCGGTGCCGGTCTCGCAGGCGCGTTCCAGGTCGCGCTGCTGGAGCTGGGCGGTGGCGAGCAGGACCAGGTCGACGGCGCGGCGGCGGACCCGGTGCGCGGGGTGGAGTTCCAGCGCGGTGCGGGCGTAGTGCTCGGCCCGTTCGCCCTGCTGCAGGTCCCGGTGGCAGTGCGCCAACTCGTCGGCGAGGTAGGCCTCGTCGAAGTGGACGATCCAGTCGGGGTCGTCGGCCGGGTTGCGCTGCTCCATCGCGGCCAGCGCCTTGGCGGCGACGCTCTCGCAGGCGTACGCGTCGCCGAGCAGGGCGTGGCCGCGGGCCTCGGCGGCGTAGAACATCGCCATCGCGGTGGGCGTGGCGACGCTGCGGGCGCCCTCCTGGGCGGCGCGGGCGAGTTGGGCGATCTCCCGGGGGTTGCCGAGGGTCGCGGCGAGGTGGCTCATCGAGGCGGCGAGCACGTAGCCGCCGTAGCCGCGGTCGTCGGCGGCCTGGGCCAGGCGCAGCGCCTGGATGTAGTACCGCTGGGCGAGGCCGGGTTGGCCGGTGTCGACCGCCATGTACCCGGCCAGTTCGGTCAGCCGGGCGACGGCGCCGAAGAGTTGACGTCCCGTCTCGTCGCGGTAGGAGCCGCCGAGGAAGCCGGAGACCACGCTGTTGAGGTAGTGCACCACGACGGGGCGGACGTGGCCGCTGCCGAAGCGGTGGTCGAGGTCGACCAGCATCTGGGTGGTCGCCCGGATCGCCGCGACGTCGGCCAGGCCGACCCGGGTGCCGCCGGTGCGGGCGACCACCGGGTCCGGCGGGGTGATCAGCCAGTCCCGGCTGGGCTCGACCAGCGCGGAGGCGGCGACGGTGGTGCCGGCCAGGAAGTCCCGCTTGCCGACGTCGCTGCGCCACAGCTCGCAGATCTGCTCCAGCGCGGCGCCCAGGCTGGGCGCGAACTGGAGGCCGACGGCGGAGCTGAGGCTCTTGCCGTCGGCCATGCCGATCTCGTCCACGGTCACGCCGCGGCCGAGCTTGCGGCCGAGCGCCTCGGCGATCACCGCGGGCGCCTGCCCGCGGGGTTGTTGCCCGCGCAGCCAGCGGGCGACGGAGGTCTTGTCGTAGCGAAGGTCCAGTCCGTGTTCTGCTCCGCAGAGGTTGACCCGGCGGGCCAGGCCCGCATTGGAGCAGCCCGCCTCCTGGATCAGCTGCTGCAGACGTTCGTTCGGCTCTCGTGCGACGAGTGGTCTCGCGGCCATGGGATTTTTCCGCCTCCCCAACGCCGTCCGGACCCGACCGGAGGGCGACGACTGTGCAACACCATGCGGAATACCCACGGTGACGTACCCACTCCCCACGCGCCCGGGTGAATGCCTCCGTGCGCCCCCACTGCGCCCGTTACCGCCCCTGCTCGGACGACCGGTTCCGACCAGGATCACCGTCCCGGGTGACAACGCGCGCCCCGTTCGAACCGTTCGGCCCGGGGCCGTAACCCGCACTCACGGACGGTAGTTGTGCAGCACGTGGACAACACCCCCGGAGCCCCCGAACAGAACCTGCCGCCGCTGCTGATCGAAGCCGTCCGCTACGCCGAGGACCGGCACTGGGAGGTCGCGCCGGGCGCCTGGCTGCTCGACGGCGACGGCCCGGCCCGCTGCTCCTGCGGCGAGGAGGGGTGCGCGCTCCCCGGCGCGCACCCCCTCGGCGCGGACTGGCTGCGCCGGGCGAGCGCCGGGCCCGGGGTGGTCCGCACGTGGTGGACCGAGAACCCGGAGGCCTCGATCCTGCTGCCCACCGGCCGGGCCTTCGACGTGCTGGACGTGCCGGAGGTCGCGGGCTGCCTGGCGCTGGCCCGGATGGAGCGGATGGGGCTGCAGCTGGGCCCGGTGGTCGCGGCGCCCGCCGCGCCGGGGCGCACCGGGCGGCGGCTGCACTTCCTGGTGCTGCCCGGCGTGGTCGACAAGCTGCCGGACCTGCTCCGGCAGATCGGCTGGTCGCCGGAGCGGCTCGACCTGGTGGCGCGCGGCGAGGGCGACTGGGTGGTGGCCCCGCCGTCCCGGGTCGGCGGGTACGCCTCCGCGCAGTGGGCCCGGCCGCCGTCCGCGCTGAACCGCTGGCTGCCGGACGCGATGGAACTGGTCAGCCCGCTCGCGTACGCCTGCGGGCGCGAGGCCTCGGCCCCGCGCCCCGTGCAGCGCCCGGCGGCCGCCGTGCGCTGACCTCCCGAGCGTGCCCCCGGCCGATCCGGTGGGGGCGTTCCCGCGCGGCACCCCGCGCGGCCGTGGCGGGTCCGGCCCCCCGATCCCGGGGCGGGGCCCGCCGTTCGCGTACCCGGGGCCCGTTCCGGCCCGTCCGGAGCGCGATCTTCCGGAACCGGTCGTCATACCCGCAGGTCAACGGGGGAAGCCCACCGATCGGGTGACATCGCTCAAGGATTGGCCGCGGTTGCCGAGGGGATCATCCTCAGCGTCAGCACGGGGCCGACCGAGCGGAGGGAGCGAGCGGGCCGAGAGCGTGGGGGGCTGCCGGGAGGGCGTTCGGACGGGGAAGCCGAATGCGGCGGCGGGAGGGAGCAGGAGGGGCGAGGGGGAACGGGGAGGGAACGGGGAGGGAGCGGCCGGGCGCGGCCGGGGAGCCGCGCACGACCGCGACCGGGCGGGGACGGGAGGGAGCGGGGGAACGGGGGACGGGGGGGGGGGGGGGGGGGGGGCCCCCGGGCGGGGGGGGGGGGGGCCGGGCGGCACCGGCCCGGCCCCGGGCGCCCCGGGGGGGGGGGGGGGGCCGGGGGGGGGGGGGGGGGGGGGGGGGCGGGGGGGGGGGGGGGGCCCGCCCCCCCCCCCCCCCGGGGGGGGGGGGGGGGGGGGGGGGGGCACGGGGGGACGGCGCAGGGCCCGGTGTGGGGACACCGGGCCCTGCGCCGTACGTCCGTCCCCGGCCCGGCCGCCCGCCGCGCCGCCTACAGGTGGGCGACGAACACGTGCGCGGCGATGTCCTTGCCCAGCTCGGCCGCGCTCTCGCCGGTGCCGACCAGCACGCCGCCGGCCGCCGGGGAGACCCGCACCGTCGCCCCGGGGCGGACGCCCGCCCGGCGCAGGGTGCGCATCAGCTCGCCGTCGGTCTGGATCGGCTCGCCGATCCGGCGGACCACCACGTCCGCCCCGTCCGGGGCCGCGACGGCCTCCAGCGTCACCAGCCCGGCGTCGTAGCCCTCGCCCTCCGCCTTGGTGTCGCCCAGCTCGTCCAGGCCCGGGATCGGGTTGCCGTACGGGGACTGGGTGGGGTGGCCGAGCATGGCGAGCACCTTGCGCTCGACCGTCTCGCTCATCACGTGCTCCCAGCGACAGGCCTCCTCGTGGACCTGCTCCCACTCCAGGCCGATCACGTCCACCAGCAGGCACTCGGCGATCCGGTGCTTGCGCATCACCCGGACGGCCAACTTACGGCCCTCGCCGGTCAGTTCGAGGTGGCGGTCCTCGGCGACCTGGAGCAGGCCGTCGCGCTCCATCCGGCCCACCGTCTGGCTCACCGTCGGGCCGGACTGCTCCAGCCGCTCGGCGATCCGGGCGCGCATCGGGGTGATGCCCTCCTCCTCCAGCTCCAGGATGGTGCGGAGGTACATCTCAGTGGTGTCGATCAGCCCTGACATCGCCCCTGGCTCCGTTCTTCGGTGTCCTCACCGCCAATTCTGACGTACCGCAGTGACAACCGGATCCGCGAGCCCGCTATGCCCGGCGCCTTTCGTCGTGGTTGACAGCCGGGTCCGGCGCGGGCCACCGTGCACGCCGTAGCTTTCTCCATAGCGGTCTGGACCACCCGGCCGCGCACCGAGCCCGTACGGAGCAGAGATGAGCGAGCTGGTCGGCCGGTACCTGGACGCCGCCGTGGCCCACCTGGAGCGGATCCGCGCCGAGGAGGGGGAGAACGTCGAGGCCGCCGCGGAGCTGCTGGCGGAGGCCGTCGAGCACGGTCGGCGGATCTTCACCTACGGCGCCGGGCACTCCTCGCTGGCCGCCCAGGACGTGGTCTACCGGGCCGGCGGCCTGGTGGTGGTCAACCTGCTCAACGTGCCCGGGATGACCGGCGTGAACGTGATGCCCGCGCACCTGGGCAGCGCCCTGGAGCGGGTCTCCGGGCTGGCCACCACCACCCTCGACCTCACCCCGGCCCGCAGCGGCGACCTGCTGTTCGTGATCTCGCTCTCCGGCCGCCAGGTGATGCCGGTCGAGCTGGCGCAGCACGCCCGCGCCCGCGGCCTGAGGGTGGTCGGCGTGACCTCGCTGGCCTATCCCGGCGAGGTCGGCTCCAACCACCCGTCCGGCACCTACCTCAAGGACCACTGCGACGTCGTCCTGGACAGCAAGATCGGGGTCGGCGACGGCGAGCTCGACCACCCCGGCGCGGGCGCCCCGTTCGGCTCGGTGTCGACCATCACCACCAGCGCCCTGATGCAGTCGGTGGTGGCCTCGGCGATCGGCAAGCTGGCCGACCGCGGCATCACCCCGCCGCTGTTCCGCTCCGGCAACGTGGACGGCGGCACCGAGTGGAACAACAAGGTGATCGCCGACAACGCGGACCGGATCTTCTACGCCTGGTGACGCCGCCGCGGCGACCCGCCCCATTCGGCCAACTCCGTTGCCGCCCGCGTAAGTTCGCCCGGCACTGGGAAGGACTCCCGAGACCGGTGAGACGGCGCTGCGGGGGCGGGCATGGCGGCTGGGGCGGGGCGTTCGATCGGCTTCGTGCGGGAGCAGGACCTCCTCCCGCGCGTCTTCTGGGCCGCCGACGGCGCGTCCCTGCAGGGCCAGGCCAGGGCGGTGGCGCTCTCCCGCTGGGAGCTGCTCCTGCTGGTGGGCGCCGCCTTCGCGGGCTCCGCGGACGGCCCGGTCTGGGCCTGGGCCGCCGCCCTGGCGTACCTCGGCGCGCTGTTCATCGCCCTCACCGTCGCCCGGCAGAACCCGCAGCGGCTCTGGTACGACGGCCGGGCGGTCGCCGAATCGGTGAAGACCCTGGTGTGGAAGTACGCGGTGCGCGCCGACTCCTACCAGCCGCCGCCGCGCAAGCTGCCGGACGCCGAACGCCTCTACGACATCCAGCTCTCCGGCATCCTCGGCGAGTTCGACACCGGCCTGGTCGCCCCCGGCGTCATCGAGGAGCTCGACAGCTGGCGCGCCCCGGCCCGCCACCCGCAGATCACCGACACCATGGAGAAGCTGCGCGAGCAGCCGCTCTCCGTCCGCCGCGAGGTCTACCTGCGCGAGCGGGTGCAGAGCCAGCGCCAGTGGTACCAGGCCAAGGCCGTCCAGTGCCGCAACGCCACCCGCCGGGTCGGCCGGCTCGCCGTCGTGCTGCCCGCCGCGGGCCTGCTGCTGGCCGTGCTGCGCGCCCTCGGCCAGTTCGGCTTCGACGCGCTCGGCGCGGTCTCCGCCGTCGCCGCCTCCGTCGCCGCCTGGGCCCAACTGCGCCAGTACCGGCCGCAGGCCGCCGCCTACACCCTCGCCGCAGCCGAACTCGCCAAGGTGGAGGCCCAGTTGGCCTCCCTCGACCTCGACTCCGCGGAGGCCGAGGAGATCTGGGCCCGGTTCGCCCGGGACGCCGAGGACGCCATCTCCCGGGAGCACACCACCTGGCAGGCGCGCCGCGAGGTGCGCAGCCTCGACATCCCCAGCTGAGCAGGAGGGCCGCCGCGTGGCGACACGGAGGATCGAGACCCCGGACGGCGGCGTCCTCGCCGTCGACACCTCGGGCGACCCGTCCGGCAGACCGGTCTTCCTGCTCCACGGCACCCCCGGCAGCCGGGTCGGCCCGGCCCCGCGCAGCGCCGTCCTGGCCCGGATCCGGGTCCGTCTGATCTCCTTCGACCGCCCCGGCTACGGCGAGTCCACCCGGCTGCCCGGCCGCGACGTCGCCGCCGCCGCGCACGACGTCACCGTGATCGCCGACGCCCTCGGCCTCGACCGCTTCGCCGTGGTCGGCCGCTCCGGCGGCGGGCCGCACGCGCTCGCCTGCGCCGCGCTGCTCCCCGACCGGGTCCGCCGGGCCGCCACCCAGGTCTCGCTCGCCCCCCGCCACGCGGAGGGCCTCGACTGGTTCGCGGGCATGACCGCCTCCAACGAGCGCGCCTACCGCCAGGCCGAGCTGGGCCTGCCCCGGATCGCCGCCCAGTTCCAGGCCCGCTCCCGGGTGATCCGCCGCGACCCGGCCCAGCTGATCCGCAACCTCGTCCCCGAGCTCAGCCCGCCGGACCGCACCGTCGTCGCCGACATCGGCATCCGCCGGATGTTCCAGTCCGCCTACCGCCAGGCCTTCCGCTACGGCGCGGACGGCTGGATCGACGACGTCCTGGCCTTCATCACGGACTGGGGCTTCGCCGTCGAGGACATCCGCGTCCCGGTCCGCCTCTGGCACGGCGCCGACGACAGGTTCTCCCCCGTCGGCCACTCCGCCTGGCTCGCCGACCACATCCCCGGCGCCCAGCTCTACCTCGAACCGGGCGCCGCGCACTTCGGCTCCCTCAAGGAGATGACGGACGCCATCCGCTGGGCCGCCCAGGCGTAGCGCCCCGCGAACAGGCACACCCACGGGACGCGCACCGGCAGGACGCGCACCGACAGGGGCGCGAGGAACTGCGCGAGCAACCCGGCACCCACCGCAGGATCGCGAGGCAACGGCACCCCACCGCCCACCTCGCGACCCCGCAGTGCGCCCGCGGCTCCTTGCGCTACAGCGGCTGCGGCTCCAGGTCGCGGTTGGTGCGCTGCCAGCTGCGGGCGGCGACGACCGACGGGTGGTCCTCGCCGAAGAGTTCGACGAGCGCGGCGACGGCCTGCATCCGCAGCGCCTCCGCCTCGCCGCGTCGGCCCGCGGCCCGGATGGTGACGGCCAGGTTGGCCCGGCTGACCAGCGCGTCGGGGTGGTTGGCGCCGTAGCGGGCGGCGAGGCTGTCGTAGGTCGAGCGGGCGAGCTCCTCCGCCTCGGCGAGTTCGCCGGACTCGGCGAGCGCGTTGGCGAGGTTGGTCCCGGCGTTGAGGACGAAGGGGTGGGCCTCGCCGAGGACGCGGGCCAGGCCCGCCAGCGCGTCCCGGCCGTGCCGGACGGCGCCGGCCAGGTCGCCGGAGCCGCGCAGGTAGATGGAGAGGTTGTTCTCGCAGGCGAAGGTGAAGGGGTGGTCGTCGCCGAAGAGGCGGCGGTGGCCCTCGTAGGCGTCGGCGGCGATGTCGCGGGCGGTCTCCTTGTCCCCGGCGGCGCTGAAGTCCGCGGCGAGGTTGAGCCGGCAGGCCAGCGCGTCGACGAAGTCGGGCCCGTAGAGCGCGATGTAGCGCTCGTAGGTGCGTTCGGTGAGTTCGCGGGCCTCGGCGTACTGCCCGGCCCGGCGGAGCGAGACGGCGAGGGACTTGGCGTTGCGCAGTTCCTCGGGCAGGCCGGAGGCGTCGACGTTGTCGAAGGCCTCGGTGACCTCGCGGAGCAGTTCCACGGAGCCCTTGTAGTCGCCGATCTCGCGCAGGTCGCGGGCGAGGTTGGACTTGGTGCTGAGGGTGTAGGGGTGCAGCGGTCCGAGGACGGCGGAGCGGCGTTCGACGGTGTCCTGGTCGAGGTCGCGGGCGGCGACGGTGTTGCCGACCAGGCGGTGGTCGATGGCGAGGTTGTTGGCGACGGCGAGGGTGCGCGGGTCGTCCTCGCCGAAGAGTTCGACGAACTGGTCGTAGGTGTCCTGGTCGAGGGCGAGCGCCTCCTGGAAGCGGTTGAGGTAGCGCAGGTCGGCGGCCATCGAGTTGGCGGTCATCAGGGCGTACGGGTGGTGCTCGCCGAGGAGTGCGCGCTGCCCGGCGAGGGTGGCCTGGTTGAGGGCCAGCGAGTCGTTGTAGGAGCCCTGGGAGCGCAGCACGTTGGCGACCTGGAAGCGCAGGCTGTAGATCTGGCGGCGCCACAGGCGCTGTTCCTCGGGGTCGGTCTCGTTCTCGGCGCGGACCGTCCAGGCGGCGTCGAGCTGGCGGCCGAGTTGCAGGGCCTGGTCGAGGTCGACCCGCTTCCACAGGTAGCGGACCCGGTCGATGAGCAGTTCGCGCACCTCGCGCTCGTCGCAGTCCTGGGCCCGGGAGGGGCTGAGGTGCGGCCAGATCTTCTCCAGGGTGGGCCAGTTGGCGGGGTCGTCGGTGTCGCCGCGGGGCGGCCGGGCGTTGACCAGGATGCGGTGCACCTGGTGCATGGCGGCGGCGCGCTCGGTCTCGCTCATGCCGCTGCGGACGACGGCCTGCACCAGCCGGTGGACCTGGAAGGAGTCGGAGGCGGCGTCGGTCTTGGCCAGCGCGTAGCGGCTGACGGCGCGCAGCACCTTGCCGAGCAGGAAGGTGTCGGTGAGTTCCGGGTCGTAGGGGACGAGGGCCAGCCGCATCTGCTCGGAGAAGAAGAACTGCCGCAGCGAGATCGGCTCGGGCGCGAAGAACGCGCACAGCTCCAGCAGCCGGACGGCGGCGGGCGACTGCTCGCGCAGCCGGGTGATGGAGACGTTCCAGGTGAGGCCGACGGGGGTGGGGTAGTCGACGGGGGTCTCGCCGGCCGCCAGGACCTTGGTGGCCTCGGCCTTCAGCTGGCTGACGTAGGTCTCGACGGGCGTGCGGGTGGTCTCCAGCCAGGCGGCGGCGACCTCGACGGCGAGCGGCAGGTCGCCGACCGCGTCGGCGACCCGGTCGGCGTCGGCGCGGGCGAGGCCGCGGACCCGGCGGGTGAGGTGGTCGACGGACTCGGTGCGGTCGAACACGTCGACGTTGAGCACGCCGGCCTGCCCGGACCAGCCCTGGTTGCGGGAGGTGACCAGGATGTGGCCGGGGCCGTCGGGGAAGAAGCGGCGGATCTCGCCGGGTTCGTCGGCGTTGTCGAAGATCAGCAGCCAGTTGGAGGTCGGGATGCCCTGCCGCAGCGCGTCCCGGGCGGCCTGCGCGGCCTCGCTGACGTTGTCGCCGACCCGCAGCCCGAGCCGTCCGGCGAGGTCGGCGAGGTCGACCACGACGTTCTCGCTCTGCTCCGCGTCGATCCACCACACCAGGTCGTAGTGCGACATGTAGCGGTGCGCGTACTCCAGCGCGACCTGGGTCTTGCCGACGCCGCCGAGGCCGTACAGGGTCTGCGGCGGCGGCAGCACGGCCGTGGTGCCGCCCGCGAGCTGGGCCCGCAGGTCGTCGAGGACCTTGACCCGGCCGGTGAAGGAGTGGTTGCGCTGCGGCACCTCCCAGTAGGTGGGCTTGGTGCCGGGGAAGCGCGGCGCGCCGGGGCTGCGCTCGGGCAGTTCGGCCTCGGTGCGGCCGAGCGCCCGCAGCAGCGCGGTGGCGGCGGCGACCTCGTCGCGGCCGATCAGGTCGACGGGGTTGCGGTTGTTGTACGGCGCGTTCAGGCGGACGTCGGAGACCCGGACCGGGATCAGCTGGCGGCGGGCCCCGGCCGGGTCGGCGAGCACGGTGCGGTCCCACAGCGCCTGGGCCTGCGGGGACTGCAGGTAGGCGGCGGACAGCAGGGCGACGGTGCGGTACGCGGAGTCGATGCCGCGCCCGGTGGCCTCGCGCGGGTTGGCCCCGGCGCCGACGTCGCGCGGGACGACCCGGTAGCCCGCGTCGGCGAGCAGCGCGGAGATCCAGTCCGCCCAGGCCCGGTCCTCGGGGACGTAGCTGAGGTACAGGTCGGCGGGGGCGGTGGGGCGGCGGCGGGCGAAGCCGTCGAGGAAGCGCAGCCGCAGGTCCTCGGACATCGGCGGCAGCCCGCTGACCCGGCCCTGGGTGATCTCCCGGGTGAGCCGCTCGTTGGCGGCGAGCATCGAGCCGGGCAGCCCGGGCTGGTCGCCGAACGGGGCGAGGATCTCCTCGTACGCGTAGAACGGCCGGTAGGGGATCTCCACCCCGGCCCAGTAGCGGGCCAGGTCGGCCTCGCCGAAGCCCGCGGGCAGTCCGGCGAACTTGATCCGGGCCAGCGCCCGGCCGGCGTCGGCCTTCTCCTTCTCGCCCTCGTCGATGCGCATCGGGACGGGCAGGATCCGGATGTCGCGGTCGCCGTAGCGGTCCTCGATCACCCGGGCGATCCGGGAGGCTCCGTCGATGGACTGGTCGCTGAGGGTGAAGCAGACCACCAGGTCGTCGGGCATCTCGACGGTGCAGATGTCGGCGGTGTCGGTGAGGCCGGTGCGGCTGTCGATCAGCACGTAGTCGTAGCGGCGCTTCATGTCGGCGCGCAGCGACTGGATGAACCGGCGGCCCTCGTAGCGCTCGTACAGCAGGTCCCAGTCCAGCCGGGCCACCGAGTAGTCGCGGTTGCGCTGCCCGGCGGGGACGAGGTCGATCCGGCCGCCGCCGGGGAAGTGCGGCCAGGCCAGCGAGAGGGCGTGCGGGTGGATCCGGGCGAAGTCCTCGATCCACTCGGGGTCGCGGTCGATCGGGCGGCGGGCCTCTTCGAGGTAGTCGCCGAACAGGTCCATGATCCCGGTGGTGGCGGCGACCACCTCGGGGTTGAGGAAGGGCCGGAAGAACTGGGCCAGGCCGGGGGCCTCCAGGTCCCAGTCGACGACCAGCACCCGGTAGCCGTTGGCGGCCAGGATCCAGGCGGTGTTGGCCAGCGCCATGGTGCGGCCGGTGCCGCCCTTGTAGGAGTAGAAGGTGACGATCCGGCCGTGCCGGTTCTCGATCGTGGCGTCGCGGCGGCGCGCCTGGATCTGCGGGCCCTTCGCCTGCCTCTCGGTCATGACGTTCCCTCCCCCGGGCCCTTGGTGCCCGTCGTGGTGCGCACGCCGTGCTCACCGGCCGGAGTCCCGACCGCCCGGTGCCTTGCAGGTGCCGTTCCGGGCCCGGCTCAGGGCCCGATGCTGGGTCTGCGGTCGACCGGCCCGTCGTCCGGGCCGCCGTGCTGCTGCTCGTGGGCGGTGCAGGCCCGCATCACGGCGCGCTCCATCTCGCCGCGGAACTCCTCGATGCTGCCGGGGGAGCCCGCGCCGCCCTCCTCGCGCAGGCTGGGCCGCTGCCGGGAGCCGCGGCTGACGGCCAGCACGCCGTCGCCGAGTTCGTCGAGCATCCGTTCGTGCTCGCGGCTCTCCTGGTCCTCGCGGTTCCAGGGCTCGATGACGGCCACCGAGCCGAGGTTGCGCCGGTCCAGCCTGCGCACCGCCTCGGCCCGCCGCCCGTCCAGGAACGCCCACCGGTCGACCAGCAGCACGCAGGGCCGGGACGGCCGCTCCTCGGTCAGCAGTTGCTCCGCCCCCTCCTCGAACTCGTTCACGGTGGCCTGGAAGCCCATGCCGCGGGCGATGTCGGCGGCGTCCTGGGCCAGCGGCCGGGAGGAGTCCGGCCGGTACGGCTGCCAGTCGGTGCGCTGCTCGCCGTACCAGACCGCGCTGCGCTGGGGCGGCAGTTCGCGCTCCTGGTAGGAGAACACCGAGATCCGGACCTGGTCGGCGTTGTCGGGCGGGTCGAAGGCGGAGGGCTGGGACTCGAAGTCCAGCACCTGGCCGACCGGGATGACGGTCTGCTCGGCGACGTCGACGATCCGCCGGGCCAGCCGCCACACCGCGGTGTGGTACTCGGAGCTGAACGCGGCGATCTTCATCAGCGCGTACAGGCCCTCGGCGGCGTACTCGGCGCCGAAGCTGTCGTGGTTGAACTGGAGCTCACCGGCCACCCGGGGCAGCTGGTAGTGCTCCATCGAGACCCACAGCGCCGGGACGATGCCGGTCATCCGCTCCGCGGTGGGGCGCCGCTGGTAGACCGAGCGGCGGGTGAACAGGTACCACTCCCGGCCGCACGCCTCGGACTTGAAGTAGCGCGGCGAGTACAGCGGCACGAACACCCGGCAGGTGGCCAGCTCGCGGGAGAGCCGCTCGGCCCACTTCTGGCCCTGGTGCATGGAGCGGTCCATGAACCCGACGGGGTGCCCGGACGGCGCGTCGGTGATCTGCAGGATCGCCTCGCACAGGTCCTGGTACAGCTTCGCCACCCACAGGTTGGGGTCGGCCGCGCCCCGCGAGTTGATCCGCGGCGTGTGCGCGTAGCTGAGGAAGAAGTACGGCCTGGGCGCGTCCTTCCTCTGGCCCGCACCGCTGCTCACACGCGCCTCCCCCGAGCCCGCCTGTCCCTGTTCCCCCGAAAGGGACTCAAGTGTAGGAAGGTCGGCGGTCCGAATGGAATAGGGCCTTGATCTGATCCGTCGTCAACTCGACCTGTTCCGGTACCACTTGTCGGCGAGGTCGACCGCTTCGCGGATCGGCATCAGGTGGCAGCGGGCGTCGCCGACCGGCCCGGTGCGGATCTCGTCCGCGAGGCCCTCGGCGAGCACCTCGCCCATCTCCGGGAAGTGCTCGTCGTGCAGCCGCGTGCCGGTGAAGGAGCGCCAGCTGCGGCGGCCGTCGGGGGTGCGCACCACGCACCGGTACTGCTGCTCCTCGCGGTCCGGCTGCCAGTACTCCAGCAGGTGGAGCGGCGTGCAGCACCACACCGGGACGCCGATCATCAGGCAGCGGGCGCCCGCCTCGTAGAGCCGGTGGGCGGGCGAGTCCTCGCCGAGGTGACTGGACCAGGGGTGGCGGGCGGTGATCTCCTCGGCGCGGGGGCCGATCGCGGTGAAGGAGGTCTGCGGGTGGCCGCTGCGCCGGGCGCCGGGCAGCAGCCGGACCTCCTCGGCGAGCCGGCCCATGGTGGGCGAGGCCGGGGTCTCGGCGGCGTCCCAGGCGGGCATCCGGGCGTGGTAGCGGCGCAGTTGGGCGGGGGTCATCCCGGCGACGGCGGCCCGGTAGTACGAGGAGGTGCGGGAGTTCTCGGGCGTAGCGGTGTAGACCACCAGGGTGCCGTCCGCCCCGAGCGCCCCCCTGAGCGCCCGCACCACCCCCTGCGCGCCGTCCACCACCGGCCCGACCGACCGCAGGGCGGCCTGCACCAGCAGGGTCTCCCCCGGCCGGACGCCGAGCCGGTCCAGATCCGCGATGAGCTCCGTCACGGAGTACAACAGGGCCTCCCACAGCCGCGGGCCGGCACACCGGCCCCACAGTCGACGCGCCGCGGCCGCACCGCCCCGCCGGCGGCCGGTCGTCCTTCACCCCTGCCCGCGCTTCCGGCCCTTCCACACCCGCCGGGCCGGACGTCCCGTCAGCCGGACGCGGCGCCCACCCGGGCCCGCCACTGCGCGAGGTTCTCCGCGGCCGCCTCCCGGGCCGCCGCCTCGGCGGCCGCGCCGACCGGCACCGCCAGCCAGGGCTCGACGGCCGCCCGCATGCCCGCGGCGAACCGCTCGCCGAGCGGGGTGAGCGCCCCGGAGTCGTCCAGCTCCTCGATCGCCCCGATCGTGTGCGAGCGCCAACGCGCCAGCTGGAAGCGGGCGTTCTCGCGCTCCGGCCCGTCCGCGAGCACCCGCACCCGGGCGGCCCAGTACTCGGTGACTGCGAGGTGCGCGTACGTGCCCTGGAACAGCCCCTCCAGCGGGCGCGGGTCGGGCCGCCAGGGCGCGTGGAACAGCCGCCGGTCGGTCCGGTCGTACAGGTCGTGCAGGTCGAGCACCGCCCCCAGCTTGACGTGCTGGAACTCGTGGGCCAGCAGCAGCGCGAGGGTCGGCGCGGCGGCCGGGCGGGCGATGCCGACCGCGCCGAACGCCTGCCGGGCGGCGGCCGAGACGTCCCGCCCGGCGGGCCCCGGCCGTAGCGGGGTGACGGTGGACAGGCCGGTCCGGATGCCGGGCGCGTAGCCGGGCAGGTCGCGGCCGATCAGCTCCCAGGCCTCCCGCAACGCGCCCGTCCAGGCCCGCAGTTCGGCCTCGTCCAGGCGCCCGGAGACCGGCCACTGGTGGCTGTCGCGCTGCGGGTCGGTGTCCTCCAGCGCGGGCGTCCAGCCGTCGGCGAGGGCGACCCGCCGCACCGGCTGCCAGCGCTCGTCGCCGGGCGCGTCCCAGCCGATCCGGACGCCGCCGACCGCGAAGCCCTCCGGGTCGCCGGTCAGCACGGTCTCGCCCGCGCCGCCGACCAGCACCCGCCCCAGCGTGGGCAGGTGCACGGCCCCGGCCCGCACCGGCAGCGGCAGTTCGAAGGACCGGCGGGCCCGCAGCGCCGCCGCCGCCGCCAGCTCGGCCACCCCGCCGAGGTCCGCCCCCGGTCCCGTCCCGCCGGAGCCCGTCCCGCCGGGGCCCGTCCCGCCCCCGCCGCCCAGGCAGCGCACCGCCCAGGCCCGGACGTACGGGTGGGTCAGCACCGCGGACAGCGCGGCGCCGTCGCCCGCGTCCAGCGAGGTGACCAGCTCCCAGGCCGGGGAGGCCGCCCCGACCGCGGCCACCAGCCGCCGGGTCAGCCCGAGTTGGGCCCCGGCCAGGGCCCGGACGGTGTCGGCCCCGCCGTAGCCCGCCGCCAGTTCGTCGAGCTGGCGCCCGGTCAGCCCGCCGCCGGGCGCGTCCTGCGCCGGGACGGTGGCGGCGGGCACCGTCCGGTCCCGGATGGTGGTGATCAGTTTCAAGAGGTCCCCGCAGAAGACGGAGGGGTTGCGGAAGCCGGAGCCGTCGTCGCCCCGGTAGCGGTGCGCGTAGAGGCCCCCGCCGCAGGAGCGCACCACCGGGCAGGCCCGGCACCGCTCGGCCAGCCCGGCCAGCCCGGACTGCCGCTCCACCATGCCGGGGTGCGCGGCGACCTGGTCGAGGCTGTGCTCGAACACGGTGAACCCGGTCGCGGGCGCGCCGTCGTACGCGGTCTTCAGGCTGTCGGCCTGCTCGAAGGACCCGTCGGTCTCCACCACGACCAGATCGGCCGGGTCCAGCCCGAGCGACTCGGTCAGGCTGGAGCGCCCGCGCAGGGTGCGGTGGATCGAGTCGAAGGTGCGCACCGGGACGGGGCGGCCGAGCTCCTCCCAGCGCCGGTGCACGGCCAGCAGCCAGTCCGCGTACGGCGTCCCGCCGAGCCCGGCGGGACGCTTGGGGGGCTCGTCCCAGGTCGCGTGCGGCAGCAGGAAGTCCACCCGGGGCGGTTCCAGGGCGACCAGCGCGTCCAGCACCGCGACGGGGTCGTTCTCCACGTCGACGGTGCACAGCAGACCCGCGTACAGGTGCCGGTACTCGGGGCGGCGCAGCAGGGCGACGGCGGCGAGCACCTCGGCGTGGCTGCTGCGGCCGTCGGCGAAGCGGCGGTGCCGGTCGTTGGCCGCCCGGTCGCCGTCCAGCGAGATGCCGACCTTGATGCCGTGCTCGGCGAACAGGTCGAGGTGGCGGGTGCGCAGCCGCACCCCGTTGGTGTGGATGCGCAGGTCGAGGGCGCAGTCGGCGGGGAGCGCGGCGCGCAGCAGTTCGGCCGCCCGGCCGAGCCGGGCGGGGCCCGCCAGCAGCGGTTCGCCCCCGTGCAGCACCACGTGGACGGCGGGCAGCCGGTGGGCGCGGGCGTGCTCGGCGATCCGCTCGGCGGTGCGGGCCAGCACCGCCTCGTCGATCACCTTCGCCTTGCCGCGCCAGCTGGTGTCCGCGTGCTCGTAGACGTAGCAGTGGTCGCAGGCCAGGTCGCACCGGCCGTGCATCTTGACGACGTACTGCGAGAACGGGACCAGGGGGCGCGGCGCGGGCGGCACGGGGATCAGGGGTGGGGCGTCGTGTCGGTCTCGGTGCTCCGGTACCGGTTCAGATCGAGGAGTTGAACGCGGCCACCGCGACCTGTCCCGACTCGCCGCCCGGGAGGGCCCGGTGCAGTCCGGCGGCGAGTTCCTCGGTACCGAGAGCGGCCAGAGCTGCCAGCGAGGGGGCGGACTCCTCGGCGCGCGCGCTGTCGGCGGGCTTGGTGGCGGCGACCATGATGACTCGTTTCTGCGCCCGGCAGCGGGCGCGCGAAGCAGGATCCCGGCATCCGATTGCCGAGACTCACCACCGCGAAACTGTAGCGCCGTTCCCTGCTTCCAGCCCGCCCAAACCTGTGCTTTCGCTGCGCCGTTCGAGAAAATTTACCTCGTTCGGAGCAGTCGGGAAAGCTTGACAGTCACGGAAGTTGATGATCCGTCAGGGGAACAGCCGCTCGACCCGCCACCCGGCCCCCGCGGCGACGTACCGCAGCCGGTCGTGCAGCCGGTTCTCGCGCCCCTGCCAGAACTCGACGGTCCGCGGGACGACCCGGTAGCCGCCCCAGAACGGCGGGACGGGCACGCCCTCGCCCTCCGGGTAACGGGCGGCCAGGTCGGCGTACCGCCGCTCCAGCACCCCGCGGTCCGCCAGCGGGCTGGACTGCTCGCTGGCCCAGGCGCCGAGCTGGGAGCCGTGCGGGCGGGTGCGGAAGTAGGCCGCGGTCTCGTCCCGGCCGACCTTCTCCACCCGGCCGGCCACGATGACCTGCCGGGCCAGCACGATCCACGGGAAGAGCAGCGCGGCGTTCGGGTTGGCGGCCAGGTCGGCGCCCTTGCGGGAGCCGTAGTTGGTGAAGAACACGAAGCCGCGCCGGTCGTAGCCCTTGAGCAGCACGGTGCGCGCGGAGGGCAGCCCCTCGGCGTCGGCGGTGGAGAGCACCATCGCGTTGGGCTCGGGCACGCCCGCCTCGCCCGCCTCGTGGAACCAGCGGGTGAACTGCTGGTACGGGTCGTCGGCCAGCTCCCCCTCGGCGAGCCCCTCGTGCAGGTAGTGCTCGCGCATCGCCGACGGGTCCGGCCCGGGCCGCTCCCCGGCGGCCCCGACGGGTCCGACGGGCGCTACGGGCTCCGGGGGTTCGACGGGTTCCGTGGGCAGGGGCAGGGCACTCGGCTCGGTGCTCGGGTGGCGTTCCGCGGTAGGCACGCCCCCATCATCCCGTACGACAAGCGCCGGGCGCCGCCGCCTCCGGGGCCGGTCGGGAGTAGGGTGGCTCGCCACCGCTTCACGACCCGCCTGCCGGGGAACCGTCCGGCCACCGCCGGGAACGCCCCGAAAATCCGCCGACGACGCCGGAGACGACAGGGGTGCGAGCGGCCCGTGGGGGAAACATCACCGTCGTGGTGTATGGCGCAATGCACTCCGTGCCTGCCACTCTGACACCGAGTGCCAACCACCATCGGCCACCGGCGTGCCGCCCCACCACGGCCGCGCGCCGCGTCGGATCACTGAAGGAGCCGTTCTGATGTCGGATTTCGTAGCCGGCCTTGAGGGTGTAGTCGCCTTCGAGAGCGAGATCGCCGAGCCCGACCGCGAGGGCGGGGCGCTGCGCTACCGCGGGGTGGACATCGAGGACCTGGTCGGCCAGGTCTCCTTCGGGCACGTGTGGGGCCTGCTGGTGGACGGCAAGTTCGCCCCCGGCCTGCCGGCCGCCGAGCCGTTCCCGATCCCGGTCCACTCCGGCGACATCCGGGTCGACGTGCAGTCCGCCCTCGCCATGCTCGCCCCGGTCTGGGGCCTCAAGCCGCTGCTGGACATCTCCGCCGAGCAGGCCCGCGACGACCTCGCCCGGGCCGCCGTGATGGCGCTGTCGTACGTGGCCCAGTCGGCCCGCGGCCAGGGCCTGCCGATGGTGCCGCAGCGCGAGATCGACAAGGCGGAGACCATCGTCGAGCGGTTCATGATCCGCTGGCGCGGCGAGCCGGACCCGAAGCACGTCAAGGCCGTCGACGCGTACTGGACCTCGGCCGCCGAGCACGGCATGAACGCCTCCACCTTCACCGCCCGGGTGATCGCCTCCACCGGCGCGGACGTCGCGGCCGCGCTGTCCGGCGCGGTGGGCGCGATGTCCGGCCCGCTGCACGGCGGCGCGCCGTCCCGGGTGCTCGGCATGATCGAGGAGATCGAGCGCACCGGCGACGCGGCCGGCTACGTGAAGAAGGCCCTGGACAAGGGCGAGCGCCTGATGGGCTTCGGCCACCGCGTCTACCGCGCCGAGGACCCGCGCGCCCGGGTGCTGCGCCGCACCGCCAAGGAGCTCGGCGCGCCGCGCTACGAGATCGCCGAGGCGCTGGAGAAGGCCGCGCTGGAGGAGCTGCACAACCGCCGCCCCGACCGCGTGCTGGCCACCAACGTCGAGTTCTGGGCCGCCATCATGCTGGACTTCGCCGAGGTCCCGGCGCACATGTTCACCTCGATGTTCACCTGCGCCCGCACGGCCGGCTGGTCAGCGCACATCCTGGAGCAGAAGCGCACCGGCCGACTGGTCCGCCCGGCCGCCCGCTACATCGGCCCGGGCTCCCGCAAGCCGCAGGAGATCGAGGGCTGGGAGCAGATCGCCGGCTGACCCACTTCCGGGTGAAAAGCCGTCCGGTCGCCGGTCCGGACGGCGCCGCCACCGGGCGCGTGGACCTTCCCTGACCAGGGGTCACGCGCTCCGGTGCGGCCTGTCCGGGCGGCCAAGATCACGTCTCAGCGGCCGGACGGCCGTACCGCCGCCGCGCGCCCGGGCGATAGGCTGCGCGGGTGGCTCAGATTCAGATCCCCGCCGACAATCTGCCCAACGACGGCCGCTTCGGCTGCGGCCCCTCCAAGGTGCGCCCCGAGGCCCTGAGTGCCCTCGCCGCCACCGGAACCTCCCTGCTGGGCACCTCCCACCGCCAGGCCCCGGTGAAGAACCTCGTCAAGCGCGTCCGCCAGGGCGTCGCCGAGCTGTTCTCGCTGCCGGAGGGCTACGAGGTGGTGCTCGGCAACGGCGGCTCCACCGCGTTCTGGGACATCGCCGCGTTCGGCCTGGTGCGCGAGAAGTCGCAGCACCTGGACTTCGGCGAGTTCTCGTCCAAGTTCGCCTCCTCGGTGAAGGCCGCCCCGTGGCTGGCCGAGCCCACGGTGATCAAGACCGCCCCGGGCACCCACCCGCTGCCGGTCGCCGAGGCGGGCGTGGACGTCTACGGCCTCACCCACAACGAGACCTCCACCGGTGTCGCGATGCCGATCCGCCGCCCCGAGGGCGCGGACGCCGGTTCGCTGGTCCTGGTCGACGCCACCTCCGGCGCGGGCGGCCTGCCGGTCGACATCCGCGAGACGGACGTCTACTACTTCGCCCCGCAGAAGTCCTTCGCCTCCGAGGGCGGCCTCTGGCTGGCCACCTTCTCGCCGGCCGCGCTGGAGCGCGCCGCGGAGATCGCCGGCTCCGGCCGGTACGTCCCGCCGTTCTTCGACCTGCCGACCGCGATCGACAACTCCTCGAAGGACCAGACGTACAACACCCCGTCCATCTCCACCCTCTTCCTGCTGGCCGACCAGCTGGAGTGGCTGAACGGCCAGGGCGGCCTGGAGTGGGCGGTGGCCCGCACCGCGGAGTCCTCCTCGATCCTGTACTCCTGGGCCGAGAAGTCCTCCTTCGCGCAGCCCTTCGTGGCCAAGCCCGAGGAGCGCTCGCAGGTCGTCGGCACCATCGACTTCGACGACTCGGTCGACGCCGCCGCGGTCGCCAAGGCACTGCGTGCCAACGGCATCGTGGACACCGAGCCCTACCGCAAGCTGGGCCGCAACCAGCTGCGCATCGCGATGTTCCCCGCGGTCGACCCGGCGGACGTCGAGAAGCTCACCGGCGCCATCGACTACGTGGTCGAGCACCTGAACGACTGACGCACCCCGTCACCCCGCAAGGCCCCGGTCCGCGCACGGACCGGGGCCTTGCGGCGTCCACCGGGCCGGGGCGGGGTCCGTCACCAGGCGTACGCCTCCGGGGCGGGGCCGCCGCGGCCGAGCCGGGTGCACTCCATGGGCGACCGCCCCCTCATCCCCCGGCGGGCCCGGCGCTCGGGCCGCGGCGCCGCCCACCATACCGACAGATCTGTCTGATAATGCGCCAAGGGCGGACCAGGAAGCGGAAAGGCAGCCTCCTGTGGCCGCCCGTCCTGGCGATAGGATGCAGACAGGTCGGCATCCTCAGCGGTGCCCCAACGCGACCGAGGAGACCGAGCATGACCAAGCAGGAACGCGGCATCCGTTCGCGGCGGGCCATCCTGGAGGCCGCGGCCGAGGTCTTCGACCTGCGCGGGTACGACGCCGCCGGCACCAACGAGATCCTCTCCCGCACCGGCCTGACCAGGGGCGCCCTCTACCACCACTTCCCGTCCAAGGAGGCCATCGCGCTCGCCGTCCTGGAGGCCCACGGCGACGGCCTCGCCCTCCCCGAGCGCTCCCCGCAGGCCAGCCGCCTGCAGTCCGTCATCGACCTGTGCTTCGCCTTCGCCGACCGCCTGCACACCGACGCCGTCCTGCGCGCCGCCGTCCGCCTCGCCGTCGAGCAGACCTCGCTGCCCCGCCCCGGCGACACCCCGTACGAGCAGTCCCGCGCCGTGGTCCGCACCCTGCTCGCCGAGGCCGCCGACCAGGGCGAGACCCTGCCCGGACTCGACCTCGACGAGGCCGCCGACGTGATCATCGCCGCGTTCACCGGCGTCCGGGTGATGTCCCAGGTCTACACCGCCCGCGCCGACCTGCCCGAGCGCCTCACCGCCCTGTGGCGGATGCTGCTGCCCGGCATCGCCAACCCCGGCATGATCGGCCGGCTGCGCACCACCCCGCCGCCGACCGCGGCGGACGGGGACGCCGCGTCCGCCACCTCCGCACGAACTACTTCTGCATGAGCGCGCCGACGATCACCACGGCGAGCAACAGAACGAACGCGCCGGTCACGATCCGCATACGGGTCTTCGGGTCCACGCTTCGAGACTAGTCGGTCGCCCGCCCGGCCCCGCACCCCGGGCGGGCACCCCGTGCCCGGGGCCCGCCGCGGCGCATGTCACCGCGGCTGAACGCCCCCCGGTTGGGCAGGCTAGGGGCATGCTCACCTACGACTCGACCGGCTTCCGCCTCGACAGCCGACCGCTGCGCATCCTGTCCGGGGCGGTGCACTACTTCCGCAGCCGCCCCGAGCAGTGGCCCGCCCGGCTGGCGGCGGTGCGCGCGATGGGCCTGAACACCGTCGAGACGTACGTGCCGTGGAACCTGCACGAACCCGCGCCGGGCCGCCGCGAACGGCTCGACGAGCTCGGCGCCTTCCTCGACGAGGCGCACCGCCAGGGCCTGTGGACGATCGTCCGGCCCGGCCCGTACATCTGCGCCGAGTGGGACAACGGCGGCCTGCCCGGCTGGCTCACCGCCCGGGTCGGCCGCCGCGCCCGCACCAGCGACCCGGCGTACCTGGCCGCCGTCGACGCGTACTTCGACGCGCTGCTCCCCCAGGTCGTCGACCGCCAGTGGGGCCGGCCCGGCGGCACCGTGCTGATGGTGCAGGTCGAGAACGAGTACGGGGCCTTCGGCAGCGACGCCGCCTACCTCGCCCACCTGGCCCGCGGCCTGCGCGAGCGCGGCGTCACCGTCCCGCTGTTCACCTCCGACGGCCCCGAGGACCACATGCTCGCCGCGGGCACCGTCCCCGGCGTGCTGGCCACCGTCAACTTCGGCTCCGACCCGCAGGGCGCCTTCGCCGCCCTGCGCCGCCACCGCCCCGAGGACCCGCCGTTCTGCATGGAGTACTGGAACGGCTGGTTCGACCACTGGGGCGGTCCCCACCACACCCGCGACGCCGCCGACGCCGCCGACACCCTGCGCCGGATCCTCGCCGCCGGCGGCTCCGTCAACCTCTACATGGCCCACGGCGGCACCAACTTCGGCACCACCGCCGGAGCCAACCACGCCGACCCCCCGTTCAACTCCACCGACTGGACGCACTCCCCCTACCAACCCACCACCACCTCCTACGACTACGACGCCCCCCTCGACGAACGCGGCCTGCCCACCGCCAAGTTCGACGCCTTCCGACAGGTCATCGCCGACTTCGCCGCCGAACACCCCGACGAGGCCCGCTACCTGGACGGTCGAATCCCGCAACTCCCGGAGCCCGCACCGCTGCTGGACGCCCGCGAGGTCACCCTCGACGAGTACGCCGAGCTGCCGTTCGGCCCGGCCGTCGCCTCGCCCGTCCCCCCGTCCTTCGAAGAACTCGGCCTGGAGCACGGCCTCGTCCGCTACACCACCACCGTGCCCGCGGCCGCCCCCGAACTCCCGCTCACCGTCGAGGGGTTGCGCGACCGGGCCGCCCTCCAGGTGGACGGCAAACCCGCCACCGCGCTCGAACGCGGCGTGGCCGCCGACGAACCCGTCACGGCGGGCGGCGGCGCCCGGGTCCGGCTGCTCGTCGAATCCCTCGGCCGGGTCAACTACGGCCCGCGGGTCGGCGAGACCAAGGGCATCACCGGCGTCCGCCACGAACGCCAGTACCTGCACGGCTGGCACGCCGAACCGCTCGCCCTCGACCCGCTCCCCGCCGCCACCGCCTGGACCCCCGGCACCCCCGCCCCCGAGACGCTCGCCCGCGGCACCCTCCACCTCGACGCCCCCGGCGACACCTTCCTCGCCGTCCCCGAGGGCCACCACGGCTACCTCTGGGTCAACGGCTTCCTGCTCGGCCGCTACGACAGCAGGGGCCCGCAGTCCGCCCTCTACTGCCCGCTGCCGCTCCTGCGCCCCGGCCCCAACACCCTCGCCCTCCTGGAGCTCGGCCCCACCACCCCCACCCGCATCGCGCTCCGCGAGGCCCCCGGGATCGGGGGCTGAGCCTCCGGGGGCGCGGAACCGGGACGCCGGGCCGGGGGCGAACACGGGCGGCACACCCTTCACGTGCCCAGCGGCCACCCCTCCACCGCCGTGTAGCGGGCCGCTCCGAAGCCCGTCTCGCTGCGCATCAGCTGGATCCGTCCGGCCCGCCACTCCCGGCCGCGGAAGCCCCGCAGCGCGTCGGCCATCGCCCGCAGCTCCCCCGGCCCGGCCGGTGTGCGGCTGCGGGTGGTGCCGGAGCGGGCGAGGGTCAGGTGGGGGTGGAAGCCGCGCTCCTCGTCCTCGGCGCCGAGCGCCCCCCGCACGGCCGCGGCCAGTTCCCGCAGGACCCGGACCTCGCCCTCGACGCCCGCCCAGAGGGCCCGTTCGCCGAAGGTGCCGCCGCCGGACAGGCGCAGCCGGTGCTTCGGGTGTGCGCCCGCGATCCGGGCCAGGGCGTGCTCCAGGGCGGGCACCTCGTCGGCCGGGACTTCGCCGAGGAAGGCCAGGGTGAGGTGCCAGCCGGCGGGTTCGGTCCAGCGCAGGCGGTCCGCGCCGGGCAGTCGGTGCAGGGGTTCCACGGCGTCGACGAGTTCCTGCTTGGCGGGTGCCGGAGGGTTCACGGCGACGAAGAGCCTCATCCCGTCATCCTGCCGCACCCCTCCCCCGTGCCCCGGTCGGATCGGGAGAACCGGCCGCCGGGGCGGCTGCTGGAGCTGCGCACCGGGCAGTCCAGCAGCCGGGCACCGGCCCGGTCGGCGGGCACCGGACAGGGCCTAGCAGGCCGTCGCCAGGTCGTCCTTCTGCACCACCGAGAACACCCGGCCGCGGGTCCGCACCGGGTGCGGGTCCAGGCGCAGGCGCAGGCCGCCGATCCGGCCGAGGACGAGCGCGACCACCCCGGCCGCGGCGGCGGAGACCAGGCCGCAGGCGAGCAGGCCCGGGCGCGGGCCGTACGCGGCGGTGATCCAGCCGACCAGCGGGGCGCCGATCGGGGTGCCGCCGGTGAAGACCAGGACGAGCAGGCCCATCACGCGGCCGCGCATCTCGGGGTCGGTGCCGAGCTGCAGGGCCGAGTTGACCGAGGTGTTGAAGGTCAGGCCGAACACGCCGATCAGGGTGAGCAGCAGGGCGAAGGTCCAGTACCCGGGGGCGAACGCGGCCAGCACCTCCAGGGCGCCGAAGGCGAGCGCGGCGAAGACCAGGCGGCGCAGCCGGGGCGCGCCGCGGCGGGCGGCGAGCAGGGCGCCGGTCAGCGAGCCGACCGCCATGGCGGTGTTGAGCAGGCCGTACTCGCCCGCGCCGACGTGGAAGGTGTCGTGCGCGAAGCCGGAGAGCAGGGTCGGGAAGTTGAACCCGAAGGTGCCGATGAATCCGGCGAGCACCATCGGCCAGAGCAGCTCGGGGCGTTCCCGGACGTAGCGCAGGCCCTCGCGGAGCTGTCCGCGCTCGCGGGCGATCCGCTCGACGGGGCGCAGTTCGCTGCTGCGCATGGCGAGCAGGCCGCCGATGACCGCGACGAAGGAGAGCGCGTTGACGGCGAACGCCCAGCCGCTGCCGACCGCGGCGATCAGCGCGCCCGCGACGGCGGGGCCGACCAGGCGGGCGGTCTGGAAGTTCGCGGCGTTCAGGCTGACGGCGTTGGCGAGGTCCTTGGCCGGGACCATCTCGCTGACGAAGGCCTGCCGGGTCGGGTTGTCGACCACGGTGACCAGGCCGAGCAGCAGCGCGAACAGGTACACGGCGACGGGCGTGACGGCGCCGGTGACGGTGAGCAGGGCCAGGCCCGCGGCGAGCAGGCCCATCGCGCCCTGGGTGGCGATCAGCAGGCGGCGCTTGGGCAGCCGGTCGGCGAGGACGCCGCCCCACAGGCCGAGCAGCAGCATGGGCAGGAACTGCATGGCGGTGGTGATGCCGACCGCGAACGGGCTGCCGGTGAGGCTGAGCACCAGCCAGTCCTGGGCGATGCGCTGCATCCAGGTGCCGGTGTTGGAGACGACCTGACCGGCGAAGTAGTACCGGTAGTTGCGGATGCGCAGGGACGAGAACATCCCTCCCGGGCGGGTGAACCGGCCCGGCTGAGCGGCGGGGGCCTCCGCCGCGGTGCGATGCTCGGGGTCGTCGTCGCCGCTGGCCGGCAGGCCCGTGGGGGCGGGTGCCTGGCTCTGCGCGGCGGGGGCGCCGGTGGGCGCGGTCCCGGTGGCGGCCGCTTCGTCGGTGAGCGGTTCGTCGTGGCGCGCTCCCGCGGGGCGGGTGGTCAGGCGCCGGGGGTCGGTGCGGAGGTCGGTGTGGACGGTCGCGGTGCGGATCGCGGCGGCGCGGGCGGCCGGCGGTGTCAAGATGGTCTCCCCTCTGCGCGCCGCGACCGGTCGGACGGTCGCGGCGCGGTGTGCGGTGCTGGTGGGTGCTGCGGTGATGCGGTTCTCCTTCGTGTGCCCGGGACGGGACGGACCCTGGTCGTGCCGGTCGGTGGTGCTACAGGTTGGCCAGCTTGTAGAGCACGGGCGCGGCCGCCTTCAGCCGCTCCCACTCCTCCTGGTCGAGGCCCTCGGCGAGCGCGGCCAGCCAGGCGTTCCGGCGGCGGCGGGACTCGTTGAGGATCTCCTCGGCCTGCTCCGTGCTGCTGACCACCACCTGTCGGCGGTCCTCCGGGTGCGGCTCGCGCCGCACCAGGCCCTTCTCCTCCAGCATCGCGATGATCCTGGTCATGGACGGCGGCTGGACGTGCTCCTTGCGGGCCAGCTCGCCTGGTGTCGCCCTGCCGCAGCGGGCGAGCGTGCCGAGCACCCCCATCTCGGTGGGGCTCAGCGACTCCTCGACCCGCTGGTGTCGCAACCGTCGGGCCAGGCGCATCGCGGACGACCGCAGCTGGCTGACCGCCAGCAGGTCGTCCTCGGACATCTCGGGCATGTACTTAGCCTACGTCATTACCGAGTCTAAGGAAAATTGATTAACGCCGCGCCCCGCCCACCGGGGCGGACGCCCTCAGTCCGCGGTGAGGTGGAAGCCCAGTCGGCCGAAGCGCAGCCGGTCCCCGGCCCGGACCACGGTGCCGCCGGCCACCCGGCGGTCGTTGACGAAGGTGCCGTTGCTGGAGCCGAGGTCGTACAGCACCCAGTCGCCCGTCTCGTAGCGCAGCTCGGCGTGGTGCCGGGAGACGGTCGAGTCGCCCAGCCGGAGGTCGGAGCCGGTCATCCGGCCGATCCGCAGCCGCCGGACGGCCGGGTCGGGCAGTCGCAGCCGGGTCAGCTGCTCGGCGTGCCAGGTCTGCCGCAGCCGGACCTGGAGCGCGGAGAGCTTGGCGACGCCGCGCAGCAGGGCCCGGGAGAGCGGGCCGTAGGTGCGCAGGTCGCCGACCACCTCGGCGAGTTCGGCGCGGCTGCGGGCGGTCAGCACCAGTTCCATCCGGCGGATGAAGGTGTCGTGCGAGAGTCGGCCGCTGCCGACCCCGTCCCGCAGCACCTCCAGCGCGCTGTCCCGCTCGGCCTGCGAGGGGCGGGCGAGCTGGGTGCTGAACTCCTGAGCGGCCATAGCGTGATTGTCGGGCGGGCGGTCCGCGCTGTCCAGCACGTCACCCGCCCCCGACCGGGCGGGCGACCGCCCTGCGGCCCGCGGGCCTTCGGACCGGTCCGGGCCGACTGCCCCGCGCCCCGGCCCCGTCCTGGCAGGATCTCACCGAGCACCGACGACCGCCCGGGGAGCGCCCACCATGCCCGTGATCGCCGTGACCGGGCACCTGGACCTCGCCCCGGCCACCGCCCGCGCCGTCCGCGCGGCCCTGGACGCGCTGCTGTCCGCCCACCCGGCCGGGGAGTTGACGGGCGTCTCCTGCCTCGCCCCGGGCGCCGACACGCTGTTCGCGGACGCCGTGCTGGCCCGCGGCGGCCGCCTGGTCGCCGTCCTGCCCGGCCCGTCCCACCCGGGTCCGCAGGTCACCGCCGCCGAACGCGCCGCGTTCCAGCGGCTGCTCGCCGCCGCGCACCAGGTGCAGGTGCTGCCCGCGCCCCGGCTCGACCCGGCCGCGTACGTGGCCGCCAACGACCGGCTGCTGCAGCTCGCCGACCGCCTGGTCGCGGTCTGGGACGGCCGTCCGGGCAACGGTCCGGGCGGGACGGCCGACATGGTCGCCGCCGCCCGGGCCGCCGGGCTGCCGGTGGACGTCCTGTGGCCGCCCGGCGCGGCCCGCACCGGCCGGTGAACCCCCTTACGGCTCCAGCCGGTTCGGGCCGCGGAACAGGAAGACCGCGTCCCGGATCGAGGGCAGGCCGAGCGCCAGCATCAGCACCCGGGCCAGCCCGAGGCCGAACCCGCCGTGCGGCGGCATGCCGTACCGGAAGCAGTCCAGGTACCGGCCGAGCGGGCCCTCGGGGCGCGCGTCCATGCCCTTCTCCCGTGCCTGGGCGACGAGTTGGCCGTGCCGGTGCTCGCGCTGCGCGCCGGTGGTGATCTCCACGCCCTTCCACAGCAGGTCGAAGGAGTCGGTGACGGTCGGGTCGGCGGCCGAACGCAGGTGGTAGAACGGCCGCACCGAGGCCGGGAACCCGGTCACGAACACGAACTCGTGCCCGGTCTCCTGCGCGACCAGCGCGCCGAGCAGCCGCTCGCCCTCCGGGTCGAGGTCCTCCCGGACGCCCTCCGCGTCCCATCCGGCGCCCCGCAACTTCTCCACCGCCTCGGCCATCGTCAGCCGGGGGAAGGGCAGTTCGGGCACCACCACCTCGACGCCCCAGTGCTGCCGGATCTCCTCGCCGTGCCGTTCGGCGACCTGCTCCAGCACCCGGCGCAGCATCCGCTCCTCGAAGGACATCACGTCCTCCACGCCGTCGATCCACGCCAACTCGACGTCCATGCCGGTGAATTCGGTGGAGTGCCGGGAGGTGAAGGAGGGCTCGGCGCGGAACACCGGACCGATCTCGAAGACCCGGTCGATGCCGCCCGCGATCGCCATCTGCTTGTAGAACTGCGGGGACTGGGCCAGGTACGCCTTGCGGTCGAAGTACCCGACCTCGAACACCTCCGCCCCGGACTCGGAGGCCGTCCCCATCAGCTTCGGCGTGTGCAGCTCGGTGCAGCCCTGCTCGGCGGCGACCTCGCGCATCGCCCGCTCGACCGTGGTCTGCACCTCGAACACCAGCCGCCGCTCCGGGCGCCGGACGTCCAGGAACCGCCAGTTCAGCCGCTGCTCAGCCCCGGTCTCCGGTCCGATCGGCAGCCCCGGCTCGGCCGCCGACACCACCTCGACCCGCTCCGGGACGATCTCCAACCCACCGAGCTTCACCACCGGGTTGGCCACCACCCGCCCCGTCACCACCACCGCCGACTCGACGGTCAGCCCCCGCAGCAGCTCCCCGAGCGCGTCCTGCTCACCCCCGCGCCGGTGCGTGACCTGCACCGCCCCCGTGTGGTCCCGCACCACCACGAACTGCACCTTGCTCTGCAGCCGCAGCGTGTTGACCCACCCCTTGACCGTCACCGTCCGCCCGATCGCGGACGGCAGCTCACCGACGAGGACACGCACCATGAAGAAGCAACTCCCTGGGTTGCGGGCGCGTTGGTCGCGCCACGAGAGGAGCGGTAGACAGCCGCCCCGGGACGCGCCCACGCTATCCCGCCCGCACCTCTCCCCACCTCAGGTTTTTCCCGCACCCGCGCCCGCGCCCGCCCGGGCAGGCACCCTCAGTCGGCCGTCCCGGCCGGCACCACCCAGCGGGCCGGCTGACCGGTGATCGCCGCGATCATGTCGTGGTCGCCGTCGTAGTGCAGGACGGTGGCCCCGTGCCGCTCCGCCGTGGCCGCGATGAGCAGGTCCGCCATCGGCAGTGCCCGGTGGTTCCCGCGGAACAGCGCCTGCTGCTGCACCTGCTTCGCCCGGTCCCACACCTCGTCGGGACACGGCAGGTAGTCGAAGCCCCGGAGCAGGTGGCGCATGCGCTCCGCCTCGGCCAGTGTGCGGGCACTGAACAACACCTCCATCTCCACCGTCGGGCTGACGGCGAGCAGGGCTCGCTGGGAGAGGTCGTCCAGCACCGGCCGTACGGACGGTTTACCCCACCGTGCCAGGGCCGACTTGTCGATCAGGAAGCGCTCCCGGCTCACGCCACCGCCCGGTCGCCGGGCTCGCCGAGGAGGTCGAACTCCCCACTGGCCACGGCGTCCGCGAACTCTATCCGGCGGGCGAGTTTGACGGCTTCGAGCAGGGCGGCGTTCACCGTGGCGACCTTGGTGGACGTCCCGAAAAGCTGCTGAGCCTCCGCGAGGAGGTCGTCGTCGAGGTCGATGACCGTGCGCGTCATGGTCGTCCTTCCGTCAGCTGGCGACTCCCGTGATATCGAGGTCGCCCTTCATCTGATATCGAACACCGCGAACGGCCCTCCCCCGCGTGCTGCGGGGGAGGGCCGTTCGCGGTGCCGGGCGGCGTCAGAGCAGGCCGAGCGCGGGCATCAGGTAGTAGAAGGCGAAGACGGCGGCGACGGCGTACATCGCGATCGGGACGGTGCGGCCGCGGCCCGCGACGAGGCGCAGGACGCAGAAGGTGATGAAGCCGAAGCCGATGCCGTTGGTGATGGAGTAGGTGAACGGCATCATCACGATGGTGACGAAGGCGGGCATCGCGATGGTGTAGTCGGACCAGTCGATCTCCTTGATGGAGTTCGCCAGGATCAGGAAACCGACGGTGACCAGGGCGGGGGTGGCCGCCTGGGCGGGGACCATGGTCGCGAGGGGGGTGAGGAAGAGGGCGAGCAGGAAGAGCGCGCCGGTGACGATCGAGGCGAAGCCGGTGCGGGCGCCCTCGCCGACGCCCGCGGTGGACTCGACGAAGCAGGTGTTCGCGGAGGCGGAGGTCGCACCGCCCGCGGCGGTGGCGATGCCGTCGACCATCAGGACCTTGTTGATGCCCGGGAGGTCGCCCTTCTCGTCGAGCAGGTGGGCCTCGTCGGCGACGCCGAGGATGGTGCCCATCGCGTCGAAGAAGCAGCTCATCAGCACGGTGAAGACGAACAGGATGCCGGTCAGCACGCTGACGTGCTGGAAGCCGCCGAACAGGCTGAAGTGGCCGACCAGGCCGAAGTCGGGGGTGGCGACGGGGTTGCCGGGCCAGGTGGGGACGGTGAGGCCCCAGCTGTCGGCGGAGAGGTCGGCGAACTGCTGGACGACCACCGCGACGGCGGTCATCACGGCGATGGAGATCAGGATCGCGCCGGGCACCTTGCGGACGACCAGGGCCAGGGTCAGCAGCAGGCCGAGGATGAAGATCAGCACCGGCCAGCCGTGCAGGTGCCCGCCGGCGCCGAGCTGGAGCGGGACGGTGGTGTGGGCGGCGTCCGGCATGCGGGTGACGAAGCCGGAGTCGACCAGGCCGACCAGGGTGATGAACAGGCCGATGCCGATCGCGATGGCCTTGCGCAGGCCGAGCGGGACGGCGCTCATGACGCGCTCGCGCAGGCCGGTGGCGACCAGCAGCATGATCGCGAAACCGGCCAGGACGACCATGCCCATGGCGTCGGGCCAGGTCATCTGGGGGGCGAGCTGGAGCGCCACGATGGTGTTGACGCCCAGGCCCGCGGCGAGGCCGATCGGGACGTTGCCGATGACGCCCATCAGCAGGGTGGTCAGACCGGCGGTGAGCGCGGTCGCGGTGACCAGCTGTCCACCGTTGAGGTGCGTGTTGTTCATGTCCGTGGCCGAGGCCAGGATGATCGGGTTGAGCACCAGGATGTACGCCATCGTGAAGAACGTGGCGACACCACCGCGGATCTCGCGGGGCAGGGTGGAGCCCCGCTCGGAGATCCTGAAGAAGCGGTCCAGGGCGCCGGACGGGGGCTTCGGCGCGTTCTGGGAGGGCTCGGGCGACGCGGTGGTCGACTGGGCCTGCGGAGACATGTCGGGAGTCCTCGATCGGGAGAGGCCGGGGGAGACCGGGCGAAGCAAGGTGGGGGGCATTTCAGTATGTCGATTCCGGTCGTGCACGCGCCATCTTCGCGCGTAGAGTAAGCCCATTACGGCCACGAACGGTCACAGCCCGTCACGGATGGCCGCACGACCCGCCACGGCCCCCCGTCGGGGCGGCCCCGTAGGCTAGGGCCCATGCCCAAGACTGCGCTGCGCGCCGCTCCCCCGCCCCTCGAGGGGAACGACGTCGCCATCGTCGGCACCGGCACGGTGCTGTGGTTCGTCGGCTTCGTGGCGCTGGTGCCGTTCCAGGGGTGGCTGTCCGACCACGGCCACGGCACCTGGCCGTGGATCTGCCTGTCCGGCGGCCTGCTCGGACTGATCGGCCTCAAGTACTGCACGGCCCGCCGGGCCGCGATCCGCCGCGCCCGCGCCGCCGAGGCGGCCGGGGAACCGGTGGCCTGACCCCACACCGCCCGCCCCCGCCGCCCGACCCCCGCCGCCCGGCCCCCGTCGCCGGGCCGCCACCCGTCCGGCCGGAAACCCTCCCGAGGCGGGGCGCACCGGACAAAACGCCCACCTAGAGTCGGTGCCATGACGCACTCAGCGGAAGGCACCGCCGCGCCCGGCCCGGTCCCCGGCCCCCTCCCGGGGCCCGGCGCGCACCCCACCGGCGCGGGCGGCGCGTACCAGCCCGGGCTGAGTGCGGCCCAGGTCGCCGAGCGGGTCGCCCGCGGACAGGTGAACGACGTCCCGGTGCGGTCGAGCCGTTCGGTGCGGGAGATCGTCCGGGCCAACGTGTTCACCCGGTTCAACGCGATCATCGGGGTGATGTTCGGCATCATCCTGGTGGTCGGCCCGATCCAGGACGGCCTGTTCGGCCTGGTCATCGTCGCCAACACGGCGATCGGCATCGTCCAGGAGCTGCGCGCCAAGAAGACCCTGGACGGCCTCGCGCTGATCGGCGAGGCCCGCCCCCAGGTCCGCCGGGACGGCGCCGCGGTGCAGGTCGCCACCGGAGAGGTGGTGCTGGACGACACGGTGCTGCTGGGCATCGGCGACAAGGTCGTGGTGGACGGCACGGTCACCGAGGCGGACGCCCTGGAGGTCGACGAGTCGCTGCTGACCGGCGAGCCCGACCCCGTCCACAAGCGCCCCGGCGACCACGTGATGTCCGGCTCCTTCGTGGTGGCCGGGGCGGGCGCGTTCACCGCGACGAAGGTCGGCCGGGAGGCGTACGCCGCCCGGCTCGCCGAGGAGGCCAGCCGGTTCACCCTGGTGCGGTCGGAGCTGCGCACCGGCATCGACCGGATCCTGCGGTTCATCACCTACCTGCTGGTGCCGACCGCGATCGGCCTGGTGGTCAGCCAGCTCGCGGTGCAGCGCAACGACTGGAAGGAGGCGGTGCGCCGGATGGTGGCGGGCATCGTGCCGATGGTGCCCGAGGGCCTGGTGCTGCTCACCTCGGTGGCCTTCGCGATCGGCGTGGTCCGGCTGGGCCGCAAGCAGTGCCTGGTGCAGGAGCTGCCCGCGATCGAGGGCCTGGCCCGGGTCGACACCGTGTGCCTGGACAAGACCGGCACCCTCACCGAGGGCGGCATGGACCTGGTCGACCTGCGCCCGCTCGCCGCCCCGGACGGCTCCCCGCAGCCGGAGGAGCCCCTGCTGGCCGAGGCGCTCGGCGCGATCGGCGCCGCCGACGGCCGCCCCAACCCCAGCATGCAGGCCGTCATCGACGCGTACGGGCCGCCGCCGGAGGGCCGCTGGCGGGTGCTGGAGGCGGTCCCGTTCTCCTCCGCCCGCAAGTGGAGCGGCGTGCAGCTGCTGGAGCCCGGCGGCACCGAGGGCAGCTGGCTGCTCGGCGCCCCCGACGTGCTGCTCCCGCCCGGCGCCCCCGCGCTCGCCGAGGTCGACGAGCTGGGCGCGAAGGGCCTGCGCGTCCTGCTGCTGGGCCGCAGCCCGCTGCCGCTGGACGCCCCCGACCCGGCCGCGCAGCTGCGGCCGCTGGCCCTGCTGGTGCTGCGGCAGCGCCTGCGCGAGGACGCCGCGGACACCCTGCGCTACTTCCGCTCCCAGGACGTCCGGGCCAAGGTCATCTCCGGCGACAGCGCCGTCTCGGTCGGCGCGGTCGCCGCCCACCTCGGCCTGCCCGACGCCGGGACCGCGACCGACGCCCGCACCCTGCCCACCGACCCCGAGCAGCTCGCCGAGGTCGCCGACCGCACCGCCGTCTTCGGCCGGGTCACCCCGCAGCAGAAGCGCGCCCTGGTGGGCGCCCTGCAGTCGAAGGGCCACACCGTCGCGATGACCGGCGACGGCGTCAACGACGTCCTCGCCCTCAAGGACGCCGACATCGGCGTGGCGATGGGCACCGGCTCGGACGCGACCCGGGCCGTCGCCCAGATCGTGCTGCTCGACGACCGGTTCGCCACCCTGCCCTCGGTGGTCGCCGAGGGCCGCCGGGTGATCGGCAACATCGAGCGCGTCGCCGGGCTGTTCCTGGTGAAGACGGTCTACTCGGTGCTGCTGGCCCTGCTGGTGGTGTTCACCCAGGTCCCGTACCCGTTCCTGCCCCGGCACTCGACGGTGCTCTCCTCGCTGACCATCGGCATCCCGGCGTTCTTCCTCGCCCTGGCCCCCAACAACGAGCGCGCCCGCACCGGCTTCGTCCGCCGGGTGCTGCGGCTGGCGGTGCCCGGCGGGGTGATCTGCGGCGCCGCGACCTTCGCCGCCTACGCGCTGGCCCGCGGCGACGACGAGACCACCCTGAAGGCCGACACCTCGGTCGCCACCCTGACGCTGTTCATCTGCGCGATCTGGGTGCTGGCGATCGTCGCCCGCCCCTACACCTGGTGGCGCCTGCTGCTGATCGGCACCATGTCCGGCGCGTTCGCGCTGGTGCTGGTGGTCCCCTGGCTCTCCGACTTCTTCCAGCTCCAACTCGTCGGCTGGCGCGACCCGTTGACCGGCGTCGCGATCGCCCTGATCGCGGGCTGCCTGCTGGAGGTCACCTCGCGGATCCTCGTCGAGAAGAGCTGACGAGATGCGCGTTCAGGGGCTCGGGCCCCTGAACACGCGCCCTCGGGGCCCGCTATTCGTAGTCGCGCGCCGCCAGCAGCTCGTACGCCCGGTCCGGTTCGGTGAGGGCGGCGAGGATCTCGAAGCGCCGGTGCCACTGGTGGACGGACCAGGCCAGGCCCGCGGCCAGCCCCTCGGGGGTGGCCGCGTGCAGCAGGCCGGGGACGGGCGGGACGTCGAACTCGTCGTCCTCGTCGGCCGCTTCGGCGTCCTCCGGGTCGTAGGGGAGCTCGGGGGCGGTCGCCGAGGTGTCCCAGCGCCAGGCGACGTGCGCCTCCTCGCCGTCGGGGCCGACGACCAGGAGTTCGTCGTGCTCCTCGTAGACGGCGGGGCAGCCGGGGAGGAGTTCGCGGACCACCGCGGGGGTGCGGTGCAGGGTGCCCTCGGACAGCACCCGGCCGCCCGCCACCTCGCTGGCCAGCGAGACGTGCAGGCGCTCGGCCAGGGCCGGGGCCAGCAGCGGGTGGACGGGCAGCACGGCGTGGTCGTGGAGGAGTTCGACCAGGTCGGGGGCGTCGGCGACGACCGCGGTGGTGGCGTCCACGATGACGGTGCGGTCGTCCCGGCGACCGGAGGCGGAGTCGAGCGGGGCGAGCGCCCGCACCACGTCGAGGCCTTCGACCCGCTCGGCCGGGAGGGCCGCCAACAGGCTGTAGATGCCGTGCAGTTGGCGGTGACTGACCTCGGAGAGCGGGTCGGTGAGCCGGTCGATCAGCTCCTCGGGGCCGTGCGGTTCGGCGAGCAGCGCGTTCAGCGTGGTGCGCACGCCCAGGGCGTGCAGGAACTGCGGGTCGAGGTCGGTGCGGGCCTCGTCGTAGAGGCCGCGCAGCAGCGGGTCGGCGCCTGCGGCGCGCAGCCCGGCGGGTTCGCGGCCGTCCAGGACGGGGTGGTCGCGCAGCCACCAGGCGGTGTACGGGGGCAGGTCGGCGTAGCTGCCGTCGGGCAGCAGGGTGCGCACCGGCGTCACCACGGCGTCCCGGTACGGGGGTTGGGCGAGCAGGGCGAGCGCCTCGGGCCAGGCGTCGTCGGCGACCAGGTCGAGGTCGCGGACGGCGAGCAGTTCGGCGGCGACCGGCGGGACGCCCAACTCCCCGGCGTCGTCGGCGTGCAGGGCCTCGAGGGCGTCCTCGCACCAGTCGGCGAGGCCGTCGGGGGCCTCGTCGATCAGGCCGGTGGGGCGGCCCCCGGCGGCCCGGTCGGCGGGGGCGGTGGGGTCGAGGCGCTCCAGGTCGTCGGGGTCGAGGACGACGTCCTCGGCGCGGACCAGGGTGAAGCTGGTGAGCGCCCCGGCCGCGGCGAGCACCTCGGGGCCCCAGCGGTCGTACAGGTCGTCGTCGACGAAGGCGGCGTCGTCCTCGTCCACCAGGCGGGACAACGGGCTGTCGGGCAGCAGGAGTTCACCGGCGCGGGCGAGCTCGCCCTCGTCGTCGGGGAGGGCCAGGCGGGCCAGCCAGGGGTGTTCGCCGGGGGCGGGGGCGGCGGCCTTGACCAGGGCCAGGACGGCGTCGGCGAGGTCGACGGCGGCCTCGTAGTCGTCCTCGCCGAGTTCCAGCGAGCGGGCGACGGCGGCCCGCACCTCGGGGGTGTCCAGGACGCCCGCGGGGGTGGCGGTGGCGGCGCCGAGCTTGGCCAGCAGCGGGTGCGCCGCGTCGGGGTGGGCCAGCCGCAGGTCGAGCAGGTCGAGCGCCTCGGCGAGCGCGGCCGGGTAGCCCTCGTAACCGGCCCAGTCGGCGGGGTCGGAGGGCAGCAGGACGCGGCGCGGGCCGGTGACGGTGCGGCCGTCGGCGAGCGGGACGGGCAGCGCGCCCAGGGACTCCGGGTCGGCCCCGGCCAGGGCCGCGTACAGGCTGCGCCACCAGGCGGGTTCCCGTTCCAGGCCGCCGAGTTGGTCGACCACCTCGGCGAGCGGGGTGCGGCGCACCTGCAGGGTGCGCAGCTCGGTGCGGCGCTCCAGGCCGGCCGGGAGCAGGCCGGGGAAGACCGGGGCCAGCGCCTCCACCACCGAGTGGTCGGCGCCCTCCAGCAGCACGGCGTCGCGCGGGCGCAGCGCCGGGGTGCCCTCCTCGGTGCCGCGCGGGTGCGGCAGGAACGGGACCTCGGGCAGCCGCCGCAGCACCGCGGTGCGCAGCGCGCCGTCCAGGGCGCCCCGGCCGAGCGGGGCGGGGACGAGGTCCAGCGAGTGCAGGTCGGCGCCGCGGGCGCGCAGCAGGTCGGCGTAGGCCTCGGCGGCGCGCTCGGTGAGGAAGTCGGTGAGCGGCCCGGGCGCGACGTGCCGCCGGGTCGGGTCGAGCGGGTACGAGGCGATCAGCAGCGCGGGCACGCCGAGCGGCTCGTCGCTGGGGGTGGGGGCGTGCACCACGGCGGCGGTGCGCGGGCGCTGCGGGCGGCCCTCGCCGTCGACGGGGACGGCCCAGGTGAGCGTCCAGTACGGGCGGGCCCGCTCCTCGGTGGTGCGGTCGGCCAGCAGTTCGGGGGCGGCGGTGCCGGAGGCGCTGACGGTCTGCCAGGTGGTGCTGCGCTCCCCGTCGGTGATCGTCACGGTGGGCAGCTGCTCGGGGCGCGGCGGGTGCGCGGTGCGGGTCAGCGTGCGCTCGGTGCCGTCGGTGTCGACGACCACCTCGGCCAGGCCGGGCAGGGTCAGCAGCAGGGCGTCGTCGACCTCGGCGAGCAGGCGGCGGGTGAGGTCCTCGGCGGCGGCGTCGCGCAGCGGCAGGACCACCACCGTGTCGTAGCCCGCGGGCGGTTCGCCCCCGGCCGCGAACGGCACCCGGAGCACCGGCAGGTGGCCCTCGCGGCGGGCCAACTCCCCGGTGAGTTCCGGGATCTCGGCGACCAGGGCGCGGGCGTCGGTGAGCGACCAGCGCACGCCCCCGGTGTGGCCGAGCACGGCGGGTTCGTCGCTGACGGCCAGCACCGCGGCGAACCCGACGCCGAACCGGCCGACCACCGCCCGCTCGTCCTCCCGCTTCGCGGACGCCCGCAGCGTGGACAGCGACTCCACCCCGGCCGCGTCCAGCGGGGCACCGGTGTTGGCGGCGGCCAGCACGCCGTCCCGCAGGGTCAGCCGCAGCCGCCCGGTGACGCCCGCGCGGGCGGCCGCGTCGGCGGCGTTCTGGGCGAGTTCGACGATCAGGCGGTCCCGGTAGCCGCCGAGCGCGAGCTCCTCCTCGGCGTTGGCGTCCTCCCGGAACCGGGTGGGCGCGGCCGTCCAGGCCGTGAGCACGGTGTGCCGCAGTCTGGCCGTGTCGAAGACGTCCGATTCCTCGGGGGACGCCGCACTGCCGATGATCCGAGACTCCACGTGCCGAGCCGCCCTTCGCGTGGTCTGCGTACGAGTCGGCATTCTGCCAGGGGTCGCCGACGGCACCGTACGCAGCGGACGCGCGACCAGGGCGCGCACGGCCCTGGTTCCGCCCGGCGCGCGGCGCTACGCGTGGCCGAGTTCCTCGGCGGGCGCGTCCGGTTCGACGGAGCCGGAGGCGCGGTCGGGGTGGAGCCGGAGGGGTTCGACCACCGTCTCGTCGAGGATGAGCTCGCTGGGGACGGGCGGGGCCGGGAGGACCGCGGCCTCGGAGTGGGCACCGCAGCCGTAGGCGAGCGAGACGACCTGCCCGTCGGCGGGGCCGAACTCGTTGCCGCAGACGCCGAACGCCTGGCCGAGCGAGCCGCCGATCGGGACGAGGAAGCCGCAGGTGTTGCAGGAGGCCGGGGCGGACTGCGCCATCGGGGTCTGCGGCCCGTACGCGGTCTCCCAGCGTTCGGCGGCCTGGTGCAGGCCGTGCCGGGAGAGCACCCGGGGGCGGACGAGGCCGAGCTCCTCGGCGATCGCGCTGATCTTGGCGCGGGCGGGCGCGGGCTGGATGCCCTCGGCGGGGGCCTCCTCCTCGGCGGCCTCGGCCAGCACCGAGTTGGGGGCGGGCTCGTCCTCGCCGGTCCAGCCGGGCTCCAGGCGCAGGTCGTCGGCGCCGGTGGGCAGCAGGTCGCCGGGGCCGAGGTCGCCGGGCCGCAGGCGCTCGCTCCACGGCACCCACTGCGGGGCGAGGACGGCGTCCGCGCCGGGGAGCAGGGCGACCTCGTCGAGGGTGACGTTCTTGGCGCGCGGGGCGCGGGCGACGGTGACCGCCCAGTGCCAGCCGCGGTACGCCGGGTCGAGGCACTCGAAGGTGTGGGTGACGACGCGCTCGGCGTCCGCGCTCGCCTTCACGTGGGGGCCGACGACGGCCTCTCCGACGCTCTCCACCACCGCCTGGCGGGCGAGGTCGACGGCCTCTGCACAGAGCCGGTCAGGGGTACGGCTTCGCATCGCAGCACTCACGGCGTCGATTCTCTCCCAGTCCTGTCATCCTGCGGCCTTGCCGGTGTCGCCCGGCGTTCCGGGCCCGCGCCGGCTGCCGCTGCCACGTCTCCGGGGCGGCCCCCGCGAGCACGGGGCCGGTCCATTCTGCTAGACCCGGGGCCGCTCCGTGGCCGGGCCGCGCCGCCCAGGTCGGCCACCCCCCTGCGGGAGGCCGGGCACGCGCGTAGTGCAGGCTACCCGCCGGTCGGTGGTGCAGCACAGTCCGGGGCCGCGGGAGCGGGCGCGCCGAGGCCCGGCCAATCACTCGTTAGGTCTGCGATTCTCGGGCAGGATGGGTGTGTGGCGGAGGAGAACCCACCGCAACACGGACTGCGTCCCGGGCAGGCCGAGGGCCTGTCGGGAGCGTCCGCCGTGTCGCGGCAGCATCCCGTGGCCCCCGGTGAGCCGGAGGCGGATGCCTCGCGTCCGACGCCCCGTCAGGACGGCCCCGGCCCTGCGGCGGAGGACGGCGCGCCGACGGTGCGGGCCCGCGGGTTCTGGACCCGCGTCGCGTCGGGGGCGGGGGTGCGCACCGGCCGGGTGGTGCACGGGACGGGCCGCCGGATCCGGCGGGCGACCTCGGCGGAGGGCGCGGGCGAGTCCGGCCTGGCGAAGCTGATCGAGCTGCACGCGCTGAACTCGTTCGGCGACATGCTGATCACGGTGGCGCTGGCGTCCACCATCTTCTTCTCGGTGCCGACCGGTGAGGCCCGCGGCCGGGTCGCGCTGTACCTGCTGATCACGATGGCGCCGTTCGCGCTGCTGGCCCCGGTGATCGGTCCGCTGCTGGACCGGCTGCCGAACGGCCGCCGCTCGGCGATGGCGATGTCGATGCTGGCGCGGGCGGCGCTGGCCTGGGTGATGGCGGGGGTGGTGACCGGCGGCGGGCTGGCGCTGTACCCGGAGGCGCTGGGGGTGCTGGTCGCCTCGAAGGCGTACGGGGTGGTGCGCAGCGTGGTGGTGCCGCGGCTGCTGCCCCCGCAGTTGTCGCTGGTGAAGGCGAACTCGCGGGTGACGCTGGCGGGTCTGCTGACCACGCTGGTGGCGGGCGGGGTGGGCGGTCTGCTGCACCTGCTGGGGCCGGCCTGGCCGCTGCGGGGGGCGTTCGTGGTGTTCGTGATCGGGACGCTGATGGCCTTCCACCTGCCGCACCAGGTGGACTCGGCCAAGGGCGAGCAGCGGGCGGAACTGCACGCCGAGCCGCAGGAGGTGCGGCCCAAGGGGGTGCTGCGGGCGGTCGGCCCCTCGGTGGTGATGGCGCTGCGCGGGGTGGCGGCGCTGCGCTGGCTGGTCGGGTTCCTGGTGATGTTCCTGGCGTTCCTGATCCGCCGGGACCCGCCGGGCGGCCTGCCGGGGACGGTGGCGCTGGGCCTGGTCGCGGCGGCGGCGGGGCTGGGCAACGCGCTGGGGTCGGTGCTGGGCTCGTGGCTGCGCACCCGCGGGTCGGAGGTGACGGTGACGGCGGTGCTGGCGCTGGCGACGGTGGCGGCGGCCGCGGCGGCGCTCTGGTACGGGGCGGTGACGGTGACGCTGGTGGCGGGCGTCGCGGGGATGTCGGCCTCGCTGGGCAAGCTGGCGCTGGACGCGCTGATCCAGCGGGACGTGCCGGAGGCGGTGCGGACGTCCGCGTTCGCCCGCTCGGAGACGGTGCTGCAGCTGTGCTGGGTGGCGGGCGGCGCGGTGGGCATCGCGCTGCCGCTGAACCCGGTGCTGGGGCTGACGGTGGCGGCGGCGGTGATGACGGTGATGCTGCTGTGGACGTTCCGCTCGCTGCTGCGGATCGGGCCGCGCCGGGCGGCGGCGCGGGCCCGGATGGCCTGAGCGGCGGGCCCGGGCGCGGCCCGCGGCGCGCCCGCGCACGGCGTAACCTCGGACGACTCGGGCACCCCGGCGTCGTGTGATCACGGAAGGCGAGTAGCCTCTTGCGCATGAGCCTCAGCACCCGTGCCATCGCCGGTATCGCCGGCGTCGTCGTCGTCGGCGCCGCCTCCCTCGGTACCGGTATCTACTGGGCACACGACGCGGGCAAGCCCCGTGAGAACGTGGCCACGCTGGTCGTCGGCACCTCGTCCACCACCGCGGCGCCCTTCTGCTACAACGACGGCAAGCCGATCGGGCAGGCCGCGCTCAAGGCCTGCTCCGACGCGGCCGAGGCGGCGGGCAAGAAGAACGACCTGCCGCTCCTGGACGTGCGGGCCAGTGACCGGATCGGCGTCGGCGTGCCGAAGGACCTGGCCAAGAAGGGCTGGTTCGCGTACACGGACGGCGGCTCCAGCCAGTCCCAGGGCGGTGCCCCGATCATCAACTCGGCCCGCGGCACCACCTTCTCCGGCACGGTGCCCGCGCACACGGTGATGTCCTCCATCGACAAGACCTCGGTGACGGTGGCCGTCCGCGACCAGGAGAGCAGCGACATCTACGCGGTCTGGTTCTTCGAGCTGAAGAACCAGACCGACTGACCTTCCGGTCGATGACCGCTGAGCGCACCGACGAGCAGCCCGGCCCCGCGGCCGGGCTGCTCGTCGTGGTCGCGGTGGAGGCGGAGGCCGATGCGGTGCGGCGCGGGCTGGGCCCCGGTTCGGGGGCCGAGGTGCTGGCCGTAGGCGTCGGCCCGGCGGCCGCGGCGGCGGGCACGGCGGTGGCGCTGGCCCGCGGCGGGCACCGGCTGGTGCTGTCGGCGGGCATCGCGGGCGGTTTCGCGCCGGGCGCGCCGCTCGGGTCGCTGGTGGTCGCGGACGCGGTGCTGGCGGCCGACCTGGGCGCCGAGACGCCGGACGGCTTCGCGGACGTCACCGAGCTGGGCTTCGGCACCGTCCGGCACCCGGTGCCGCCCGCGCTGGTGAAGACCCTCGCGGGGGCCTGCGGCGGGGCGGTCGGCGAGGTGCTGACGGTCTCCACGGTGACGGGTTCGGCGGAGCGCGCCGAGCTGCTGAGGCGGCGTCACCCGCGGGCGCTGGCCGAGGCGATGGAGGGTTTCGGGGTGGCCGAGGCGGCCGCCCGGTTCGGGCTCGTGGCCGGTGAGCTGCGGGCCGTGTCCAATGCCGTCGGGCCGCGCGACCGCGCCGCCTGGCGGATCGGCGAGGCGCTGACGGCCCTGGAACGGGCCTTCGCGGCGCTGCCGCCGGTACCGCGTCTGCTCCAGGAGGTCTGAGATGGCCGAGCCGCTCTCCGTCGCGTACTCGCCCTGCCCGAACGACACCTTCGTCTTCCACGCCTGGGCGCACGGCCTGGTGCCGGGCGCCGACGCGCCCGAGGTGCGGTTCGCGGACATCGACGTCACCAACGGGCTGGCCGAGCGCGGCGAGCTGGACGTCCTGAAGATCTCGTACGGCCAACTGCCCTGGGTGCTGGAGGAGTACGCGCTGCTGCCGTGCGGCGGGGCGCTGGGCCGGGGCTGCGGGCCGCTGGTGCTGACGGCGGGGCCGCTGGAGGCGGCGGCGCTGGCCGGGCGGCGGGTGGCGGTGCCGAGCGAGCGCTCGACGGCGTACCTGCTGTTCCGGCTGTGGGCGCGGGAGGCGGTGCCGGGCGGGTTCGGCGAGATCGTGGTGCTGCCGTTCCACGAGATCATGCCGGCCGTCCGGGCGGGCGAGGTGGACGCCGGACTGGTGATCCACGAGGCCCGGTTCACGTACCAGCAGTACGGGCTGCACTGCCTGGCCGACATGGGTGAGGCCTGGGAGGCGGCCACCGGGCTGCCGATCCCGCTGGGCGCGATCGTGGCCCGGCGCTCGCTGGGCGCCGAGCGGCTGCGCGAACTGGCCGACACCGTGCGGCAGTCGGTGCGGGCGGCCTGGGCGGACCCGGCGGCGTCCCGGGAGTACGTGCTGGCGCACGCGCAGGAGATGGACCCGACCGTCGCCGAGCAGCACATCGGGCTGTACGTCAACGAGTTCACCGCGGACCTCGGCGAGGAGGGCTACGCGGCGGTGCGCGTGCTGCTCGCCCGGGCCGCCGAGCAGGGACTCGTCCCCGCCGTCGGCCCGGGCGCGCTGGCCTTCCCCTGAGCGGGGAGCGGCCGGGCCCCGCTCAGACGTCGAACTGGTCGGCGATGGCGCGCAGCACCATGGCGATCTTCTGGCCCTCCGGCTTGCTCGGGTAGCGGCCGCGCTGCAGGCCCGGCAGCACGCTGTCCAGCTTGGTGATCAGGTCCTGGACGATCGGGGCCATGTCGTCGGCGCTCTTGCGCTGGGCGGCGGCCACCGAGGGCAGCGCCTCCAGCAGTTGGACGCTCATCGCCTGGTCGCCGCGGTGGCCCGCGGCGACGCCGAACTCGACACGCTGGCCCGGCCGCAGCGTGGTGACGCCCGCGGGCAGCGCCTTGGTGTGGACGAACACCTCGCCGCCGTCGTCGCGCGACAGGAAGCCGTAGCCCTTCGTCTCGTTGAACCACTTGACCTGGCCGGTGGGCATCTCGAACAGTCCTCGGTATCGGGTGCGTGCGGCCCCGTCGGGCCGCGGGTGGATGTGCGGACGGGCGCCCCGATCGGGCGGCCGGTTTCGCTCAGTGGAGCAATGATCCCTCAGCGCTCACCGGAACGGCGAAGGGATTCCGGACCCGGGCGTGGCCGTGCCCCGCGCCTGCTGCGCCCTCCACTGGCTCACACCCCCGATCGGTGAACGGGCGGGCGTTCGTGGACCATCCGTCAGGTCCGCCCGCGCGATGGCTGCATACCCGGGCGCGGCGCGGGTCGAAACTCCCTGCGCGCGAGGAGTTGCGCGCTGTGACGCGCGGCCGGTCAGGCGGGGTCGGCGAGGTGGTCGGAGAGCCAGCCGAGCGCGGCCGGGAGCATCCGGGACCAGGTGGTGAAGTTGTGGCCGCCGCTGTCCAGGGTGATCGCGGAGACCTTGGTCGCGGTGCCCTTCGCCGCGGCCCGGAACCGCTCGGTCTGCTGGTAGTAGTCGCCGTCGCCCTCCCGGCTGCCGCCGACCAGCAGCGCGGTGGCCGGGGCGGGCAGGTGGGCGAGGCGCCACTCCAGGTCGGCCTGGTCGCGGCGCTGCCGGTCGCCGCCGAACAGGTCGCCGGTGGTCGCGTCCTCGGCGGCCCGGTAGTAGCCGGACAGCGACACCGCGGCGGCGAACACCCCGGGGTGACGCATCGCCAGTTTCAGCGCGCAGTACCCGCCGGTGGAGTTGCCGATCACCCCGAGGCTGCCCGGCCCGTCCGCGATCCGGTACGAGGCGCGCAGCGCGGCGGGCACGTCGGCGCTGAAGTACCGGTCGACCTGCGGGCCGCCCGGCACGTCCTCGCACTCGGTGTCCCGGGGCATCGCCGGGGAGGGCCGCATCAGCACCAGCACGGTCGGCCGGGCCTTGCCCTGCTCGGTCAGCTTCAGCTGCACGGACGGGTAGTTGAGCTTGGTGACCAGGTTCTTCGCGTCGCCGGGGAAGCCGGTGATCGCGATCACCGCCGGGAAGCGCCGGCCCTGGTAGGCGGGCTGGAAGTACTGCGGCGGCAGGTAGACGTAGCCCTCGGTGGACAGGCCGGTGCCCGCACCGGGCAGCCGGACCTTCTCCAGCCGGCCGGACCGCTCGGGGGCGCGCCCGCTGGCCCCGGTGTCCCGGACGTTCTCGGTGGACAGGCGCTGGACGCCCGGGGCGTGGCTGCCCAACTGGTTCTGGACGGTGACCGGGCCGTCCTCGCCGGTGCCCAGCAGGTCGTCCCAACTGCTGTAGAACGCGAAGGAGTTGTTGGCCAGCAGGGCGAGCGTGCAGATCACCGAGAGCTGGGTGCCGACGATGGTCGCGATCCGCCCCAGCACCGCCCGCCAGCCCGGCCCGGCCAGCCGGGGCCAGTACCGCACGGTGGCCGCCACCATCAGCACCGACAGCAGCGCCGCCAGCGCCAGCACCTTGTGACTGGTCAGTCCCATCCCGCCGTACGCCCCGCTCGCCCGTCGCCGTTCCCCGTTCCGATCATCAGCATGCCTGAGGAATTCCTGGGAATCCTGAGCGTTCAGTCGGAACGCACAGCGCCGCGCCCCCGCCGATCGGAGGGGGCGCGCGGTGGGACAATCGGGGGGAGCGACCCGCGTGAAGAAGGAGTGGTGGGAGTGAGCGACCGGTCCGACGGCCCCGGTGACGTCCTGGTCCGCGTCGGCGGCATCGTGTTCGGCGTCGGCATGCTGTCGGTGATCGCCGTCTTCGTGCCGTACGTCTTCGACCTGACCAGGCTGCCCTCGTTCGCCTACTGGATGGCGATGCTGATGCCGCTGGGCCTGCTGGTCGCGCTGGGCGGACTGTTCGCCGACGCCCGGGCCAACACCCGGCGGCGGCGCGCCCGGGAGGCGGCCGCCGCGGGCTGAGCCGCGCGGCTGAGCCGCGCGCGTCAGGCCAGGTGCCCGGCCAGCCAGGCGGGGAACTCGGTGAGGTCGCGCAGCACCGCGTCCGCCCCGGCCGCGGCGAGCTCGGCGGCGCCGTACGGGCCGGTGGCCACGCCGACCGCGACGGCGTCGGCGGCCCGGGCGCCCCGGATGTCGCCCAGGTGGTCGCCGACGTAGACGTCCGCGCCGTGCGCGCGCAGCGCCTCGCCCTTGGTCTCCGCCCACAGGTCGCCGACCAGCACGTCCACCTCCAGGCCGATGCCGTCCAGGTGGCGGCGGGCGTTCGGCTCCCACTTGCCGGTGATCACCAGCACCCGGCCGCCGACCGCCCGGACCGCGGCCACCGCGGCCAGCGCCCCGGGCAGCTCCAACGCCGGCGCGATGGCGTGCTCCACGTACAGCTCGCGGTAGCGGTCGGTGACGGCCTCCAGACGCTCCGGCGGGTACCAGTTGGCCAGTTCCTGCACCAGCGGCGGGCCGAGCCGGCTGACCACCAGGTCGGAGTCGATGACGGTGCCGGTCTCGGCGGCCAGCACGTCGTAGGTGGCCTTGATGCCGGGGCGGGTGTCGAGGAGCGTCATGTCGAGGTCGAAGCCGACGGTGAGAGCCATGCCGCCAGCCTAGCCAGCGGGGTTTCCGGCCGGAAAAGCCGGGTGCAAAGCCGCAAGGCGGACATACTGGCCAGTGCCGCGCCGACTGCCCCGCCACGGGCCCGGGCGGTGCCGCAGCCGTCCGCCCCCGCTGCCGGAGGTCCCCAGGTGCCACCCCCGCCGCTCTCCCGCCGGGCCGTCCTCGCCGGGCTCGGCGCCGCCCTGCTGACCGGGTGCGGCCCGCGCGTGCTGCCCGAGGGCCCGCCGCTGCCCGGGGCCGTCGACGCCACCGGCACCGCGACGCCCGCCGCCCCCAGCCCCAGCCCGCGCCCCGACGTCACCGTCCCCGCCGCGGACGGACCGGTCACCGTGCCCGGCGGGGCGGTGCGGGTGGTCGCCCTGGACACCGCCGAACTCGACTCCGCGATGACCCTCGGCATCACCCCGGTCGGCGCCGCCAAGGCCCCGCTGGACCGCACCCTGCCCTCCTACTGGCCCGCCTCCCGGCTGGCCGCCGTCACCGTGGTCGGCGACGTCGGGGCCGCCCCCGACACCGCGGCGATCACCGCCCTGCGACCGCAGCTGATCCTCACCAACCTGGCCCGCGACGCCGCGCACACCGCGGCGCTGCGGGCGATCGCCCCGACCGTGGCCACCGGTACCACCGGCGCGCCCTGGAAGGAGAACTTCCACCTGCACGCCGCCGCCCTGGACCGGCGCGAACAGGCCGCCGCCGTGGTCGCCGCGTACGGGCACCACGTCGACCAGGCCCGGAACGCGCTGTCCTCCTCCGGAACGGCCGGGCAGCGGATCAGCCTGGTCCGCTTCGTCGAGGGCTCCCCCGCCGTCCGGCTGTACGCCCGGCAGAACTTCCCCGGCAGCGTCCTGGCCGACCTGGGCCTCCCCCGCCCCGACCCGCAGAACGCCGACCGCTTCGACGTCGAGACCGCCCCCGACCAACTCGCCGCCGCCGACGGCGACCTCCTGCTGTACGCCGGCTACGGCGATCCCGACCGCAACGGCCTGAACGCCGCCCTCGCCTCCCCCGCCTGGCGGGCCCTGGGCGCCGTCCGCGGCCACCGGGCCTTCCCGGTCGACGACCAGCTGTGGTTCCAGGGCATCGGCTACACCGGCGCGCACTTCCTGATCGCCGAACTGCTGCACCTCCTCGGCGCGAGCTGAGACCCCGCCCGGCGGCGGGGCGCGGCCGGGAGAAGACGGCCACGGACGGGAACGGCGCCGGACACCACCGCGGCGGGCCCGCCGAACGATCCCGAACGATCCCGGGCGGACGCGGACGGGCGCGGACGGGCGCGGACGGACGCGGGTGCCCGGGCCTGGTGGGCGCGGACGGACGGCGAAACGGCCTCGGCGAGGCCCGGGCTCCGCTACCACCGCGCCCTCTGCACCGCCCGCACCGCACCGTCCCCGCTGCCTGTGCCCCCGTGCCGTCCACGTCGCGAGGACGCCGCGGCCGGACCCCCCGTCAGGTGGCGTGCCGTCAGCCCTTGCGGCGGCGCAGCGTCACCGCCAGCACGAACAGCGCCGACAGCACGGCCGCGACCCGCAGCACGCCCGGCGCGGACGCCCAGGTCATCGCGCCCACGTCGGTGCCGGGGGACAGCTGGCTGCCCCAACGGCCCTTCTCCCGGCCCCAGTTCCACACCGTCAGGCCGGTCACCGTGATCAGCGGGATGCCCAGCACCGCGAACTTCTTCATCAGGTCGGTCCAGCCCTGCGACAGGTACGCCGCCGCCCAGCCGAGCAGCATCGCCAGCAGCGTGCCCGTCGCCGCCCCGCCCAGCAGCAGGGCCGCGCCCAGCAGCAGCAGCGGCGCGGGCTTGCGGGCCCCGCCCGCCGCAGGGGCGGGCGGGGGCGTCGGTGCGGGCCCGGGGGCGGTCTTCGGCGTGCCGAACAGCACCGCCAGGACCGTCCGGCCCAGCCCCCGCCGCTCGCGCCCGGGCGCCGCCGCGGGCTCCGGCGCCGCCTCCGCCTCCGGCTCGGGGTCGGGGTCGGGCTCCGGCGCCAGCTCCGGCGCGGACGCGGGTTCGGGCTCCGGCAGGTCGTCGTACGTGACGGTCCACCCGGGCTGGACCGCGCCCAGCCCCGGGCCGTCCGGGTCCTCCGAGTACGCGAAGGCCCGCTCGACCTCGGCCGGGGAGGACATCGCGGGCGGCCGCGGCCGGTCCGGACCGACCGCCGGGGCCTCCGGGGGCTTCGGAGGCGCTGGGGGCGCTGGGGGCTTCGGGGGCGGCGAATCCACCGACTGCCGCGGCAGGTACACGCTCTCCCCGCCGTCCGCGCCGTCCGCCGATCCGCCCTCGCGCCACCACGAGCCGCCCGCCATCGCCCCGCCACCCGCCCTCACGTCCACGAACACGTCCACGAACCCGCCGCCCACCGAGACGGTACCCACCCGCGCCCTACCGAAGCGAGCCCCGTCCGGCCCCTGGCACACTGCCCCTCGTGCGAACGATCCGCTGGGACGAGGGCGACCCGGACCGCCTGTTCCCCGCCCTCGACGACCCGTCAGCCCTGCTGCCGCCGCTGCGCGCCGCCGCCGAGGCGCTGCGCGGGTTCGCCGAACGCTTCGGCGGGAATTGGCAGTTGAGCTGGCACCAGCTGCCCGCCGGGCCCTGCGGGCTGGCCGGGTACGCCGAGGGGCCCGGCCTGTGGTGCGAAGCCGAACTGGACGCCCCCCGCGACCCGCTCGAATGGCACCCGCTGCCCGGACCGCCGTGGGAGCTGTCCGTCCGGACGGCGGTGCGCTGCGCGGCGCCGGTCGACTGCGGGTCGCACCGCGTCCACGAACTCCCCGAGCGCACCTTCGACGACCCGGTGGCCGCCGTCACCGCGCTCGCCGAGGGCGTCCGGTGGGCCGTGGAACGCGCCCTCGCCGAGCCGCCCGACAGCTGGGCCCGGCACGCCCGGCGGTGCTGAGCGGGCACCGGTTCGCCCCGAGTTCCGCCGCTGTTCTGGGCCGCGACGGGAGGCGTTGACTAGTCTGGACCGGATGACCGCACCGCAGAGCGCGCCGCGCGCCACCCGCGCCACCGCCCCCCGCACCCTGGCCGAGGAACTCCGCGGCCGGAGCGACGAGGCCGTCGCCGCGCTGCTCCGGGCCCGTCCCGACCTGCTGAACCCGGTGCCGACCGACCTGACCCAGCTGTCCGCGCGGCTCTCCAGCCGGGCATCCGTGCTGCGCGCCCTGGAGCGGCTCGACCGGTTCACCCTGCAGGTCGCCGAGGCGCTCGCCGCCGCCCCCGAGGGCGCCTCCGACACCACGGTGCGCAACCTGCTGACCGGGCCCGCCCGGGTCAAGCCGCACCCCGGCGCCGAGCCCGTCGACCGGGCCGCCGTCACCGCCGCCCTGCCCGCCGCGCTCGACCGGCTGCGCGAGCAGGCCCTGCTGTGGGGCCCGGACTCCGCGCTGCGCCTGGTGCTCGCCGTCCGCGAGGCGCTGGCCCCGAGCGCCCTCAACCCCGGCCGCACCGGCCTCGGCCCGACCTTCGCCGAGGCCACCACCGGCATGTCGCCCGCCCGCCTGCAGCAGTTGCTCGCCGACACCGGGCTGCCGCCCACCCCCGACCCGGTCACCGCCGTCGCCGCGCTCACCGCCCTGCTCGGCGACCGCAAGCGGCTGGGCGCCCTGCTCGACCAGGCCCCGCCCGCCGCCCACGGCCTGCTGGAACGCCTGGTCTGGGGCCCGCCCACCGGCACCGTCCCGGACGCCGCCCGGCAGGTCACCGCCGCCCAGGCGCACAGCCCCGTCGAGTGGCTGCTCGCCCGCGGCCTGCTGCTGCCCTCCAGCCCCACCTCGGTCGTGCTGCCCCGCGAACTCGCCCTGCACCTGCGCGGCGGCCGCACCCACCGCAGCGTCGACCCCGTCCCGCCCGCCGTCGCCCCGGTCGTCGAGCGCGACCCCGCCACCACCGACCGCACCGCCGCCGGGCAGGCCGCCACCGCCGTCCGCACCGTCGAGGAGCTCCTGGAGTCCTGGAGCCTCACCCCGCCGCCCACCCTGCGGGCCGGGGGCCTGGGCGTGCGCGACCTCAAGCGCACCGCCGCCCTGCTGGAGTGCTCCGAGGGCGACGCCGCGTTCTGGATCGAACTCGCCCACACCGCGGGCCTGCTGGCCCCCGACGGCGAGATCGACGAGGTCTGGGCCCCCACCCCCGCGTACGACCAGTGGCTCCAGCAGGACACCGCCGAGCGCTGGACCCTGCTCGCCCGCGCCTGGCTCGCCGCCACCCGGGTCGGCCGCCTGACCGGCACCCCCGACGGCAAGGGCCGCCCGCGCGCCGTGCTCGGCCCCGAACTCGACCGCACCCTCGCCCCGTCCGTGCGCCGCGCCGTCCTCGCCCGGCTCGCCGAGCTCCCGCCCGGCACCGCCGCGTCCGCCGACGCCCTGCTGCCCGTCCTGCGCTGGCACCGCCCGCTGCGCGGCGGGCCCACCGGCCCCGACGGCCAGGACCTGCGCGACCAGCTCACCGGCTGGACGCTGCACGAGGCCGAGCTGCTCGGCGCCACCGGCCGCGGCGCCCTCGCCGCCCCCGTCCGGGCGCTGCTCGACGGCGCCGACCCGGCGCTCGTCCTCGCGCCGCTGCTGCCCGAACCCCTCGACCACGTCATCCTGCAGCCCGACCTCACCGCGATCGCCCCCGGCCCGCTGCTCACCCCGCTCGCCCAGGCCCTCGCCCTCGCCGCCGACATCGAGTCCAAGGGCGGCGCGACCGTCTACCGCTTCACCCCCGAGTCGGTGCGCCGCGCCCTCGACGCCGGACGCACCGCCGCCGACCTGCGGGCCTTCCTCGCCCAGCACTCCCGCACGCCCGTCCCGCAGCCGCTCGCCTACCTGATCGACGACGTCGCCCGCCGCCACGGCATCCTCCGGGTCGGCGCCGCCTCCTCCTACCTGCGCTGCGACGACCCCCGCCTGCTCGACGAGGTCCTCGCCGACCGGCGCGCCGCCGAACTGCGGCTGCGGCTGCTCGCCCCCACCGTCCTCGCCGCCCAGGCCGGGCCGGAGACCCTGCTCGCCGTCCTGCGCACCATGGGCTACGCGCCCGCCGCGGAGTCCGCCGAGGGCGACGTCGTCATCACCCGCCCCGACAGCCGCCGCACCCCGCCCCGCACCCCGCCGCTGCCCGTCCCGGACGGCCCCGCCCGCCCCGACGACGCCCTGCTCACCGCCGCCGTCCGCGCCATCCGGGCCGGTGACCGGGCCGCCACCGCCGTCCGCAAGGACCCCGTCGCGGGGCCCGCCTCACGCACCAGCGCGGCCGTGCCCCGCACCGCGTCCGCCGACACCCTCGCCGCCCTGCAGACCGCCGTCCTGCTCGGCGAGCGCATGTGGATCGGCTACATCAACGCGGAGGGACTCTCCTCCCAGCGCGTCATCGACCCCGTCAAGGTCGAGGGCGGCTTCGTCACCGCCTACGACCACCTCTCCGACGAGGTCCGCACCTTCGCCCTCCACCGGATCACCGGCGTCGCCGAGGTCGAGGAGTAGCGCGGGGGCGCGGGGAACCGCACGGCCGGGCAGGAACGCGCGGCCGGATCGCGACGCGGGACGGTCGCCCGCCCTGTTCCGCGACCTCGCCGACGGGCTCCTCCTGCGGCGTGCGGTTCCCCGCGCCCCTGTCGGTGCGCTCGCAGGTCCGCGTTACTTGCCGGCGGCCTGCTTCGCGTCCTCCTCCGCCTTCTGCTTCTTCGCCTCGTCCACGATCGCGTGCGGGTCCGGCATCTTCGGCTCGACGCCCGTCAGCAGGCCGGTGCCGGTGAAGGCGACGGTGCCGATCAGGCCGCCGGGCTGGCCGATGTCGGCGACCTGGTCGAGGGCCATGGCCTCGGTGTCGGCGGCGTGGGCGGGCGCCGCCCCGAGGGCGGTGGCGAGGGCCGCGCCGGAGAGCGCCAGGCCGGCCAGGAATCGGTTGGGCTTGATCATGCCATGTCCAACGAGCGAGCGCGGTGCGGGTCACTGGTCCGGCGGACCGGCTTCCGCTTCGCCGGGAGGCCGGAGCCGTCCCGGGACCGGCGGTTAGACTGCGGAGCGACCGGGGGTGGTTGGGTCCACCCGTGCGACCGGGCCGCGTCGGCCCCCGACAGGACCGAAGCCGTGACCACTACCTCCGCTCTGCAACCCCCCGCCGCCCGTGGGGCGGCGGCCCGCGCGTCGGGGGTCCGGCTGTCCTCGCGCCGGGTCCGCACCGTGCTGCTGACCCTGCTGTGCTTCGCCGCCTGCCTGGCGCTGGGCCTCCAGCAGTGGACCTCGCTCCAGCTGGGCGGCTTCGACCTGGGCATCTTCGACCAGGGCGTGCGCGGCTACGCGCACTTCGGGCTGCCGGTGTCGACGCTGAAGAGCGTGCACCACGAGTTCCCGCCGGGGTTCTCGCTGCTGGGCGACCACTTCTCGCCGGTGCTGGCGCTGATGGCCCCGCTGTACTGGGTGTGGGACGACCCGCGGATGCTGCTGGTCGGCCAGGCGGCGCTGTTCGCGGCGGGCGTCCCGCTGGTGCGCCGGATCGCGACCCGGGCGTTCGCGGACGCGGACCAGCGGGTCCGCACCCGGGTGCGGGACGTCGCGGCGCTGGTGTACGGCCTGGGCTGGCCGCTGCTGATCGCCTCCCGGAGCGGTTTCCACGAGGTGGGGTTCGCCGTTCCGCTGTTCCTGCTGCTGTTCGAACGGGCGGGGGCGCGGCGCTGGGGCGGGGCCGCGCTCGCGGCACTGCTGCTGTGCGCGACCAAGGAGGACGTCGGCCTGGCGGTGGGCGCGTACGGCGCGGTGCTGCTGTGGCGCGAGCGCGGCGGCGCGGACCGGCGGGCGAAGGTGCTGGGCTGGGCGCTGCTGCTGGGGGGGCCGCTGTCCAGCGCGGTGGAGATCTCCACCCTGATCCCGGCGATGGGCGGCGTCCCCGGCTACTACTGGAACTACGAGCAGCTCGGCGCGGACGGCGGCGAGGCGCTGCGGCACGTGCTGGGCAACCCCTGGCTGCTGGTCGAGTCGGCGTTCTCCAGCCCGTTGAAGCCGATGCTGCTGGGCTGGCTGGTGCTCACCACGGCCGCCCTCCCGCTGCGCTCGGGCACGGCCCTGGTCGCGCTGCCGCTGCTGGCCGAGCGGGTGTTCTCCGACAACCCGAACCACTGGTCGATCGCCCGGCACTACGACGCCTTCCTGTGGCCGGTCCTGGTGACCGCCGCGATCGAGGCGCTGGGCGTGCTGTGGGCCCGCGGCAGGCGCGCGCAGGCCCGCCGCCTGGGCGCCACCGCCGCCGTCCTGTCGCTGGCCGCGTCCGCCGCGCTCGGCCTGTACCACCTGGCCGTCCCGTACGAGTGGCAGCCGAAGGCCCCCACCGCGGCGCTGGCCCGGGCCGCGAAGCTCATCCCGGACGGCGCCACCGTCGAGGCCGACAACCAGATCGCGCCGCGCCTGACCAACCGCACGGAGGTGGTGCTGGCCGACGGCACCCCGCGCGGCCAGGAGTACGTCATCCTCCGCTACACCCAGCGCGCCTTCCCGTTCCAGCGCGACCCCGAGCAGGCCGAGTACCGCGCCCTGCTGCTGGCCCACGGCTACCAGGGGCTCTTCGACCAGGACGGCGTCACCCTGCTGCACCGCACCGGCACCGACCCCGTCCCCGGCACCCACCTCCCCGGCCCTGGCTCCACCCCGTACGAGGAGGTCATCCCCCCGGACGTCGGCCACAACTTCTTCCTCGGCTGACCGCGGCCCCGGTCCACCGGCCCCGGCCCTGGCCCCTGCCCCGGGCCCGGCCGCCGGGGCGATGCGGCACACTGGAGGTTTGGCCCGCGCGGAAGGGGATGCACAGGCGTGGACGGACCGCTGATCGTGCAGAGCGACAAGACGCTGCTGTTGGAGATCGACCACCCCCGGGCGGCGGAGTGCCGGCGGGTGATCGCGCCGTTCGCCGAGCTGGAGCGGGCGCCGGAGCACGTGCACACGTACCGGGTGACGCCGCTGGGCCTGTGGAACGCGCGGGCAGCGGGGCACGACGCGGAGCAGGTGGTGGACGCGCTGGTGGAGTACTCGCGCTACCCGGTGCCGCACGCCCTGCTGGTGGACGTCGCGGACACCATGGCGCGCTACGGGCGGCTGCAGCTGCAGAAGCACCCGGTGCACGGGCTGGTGCTGACCACCACCGACCGGCCGGTGCTGGAGGAGGTGCTGCGCTCGAAGAAGATCACCCCGCTGGTGGGGGCCCGGATCGACCCGGACACGGTGCTGGTGCACCCCTCGGAGCGCGGGCAGATCAAGCAGGTGCTGCTCAAGCTGGGCTGGCCCGCCGAGGACCACGCCGGGTACGTGGACGGCGAGGCGCACCCGATCGACCTGCGGGAGGACGGCTGGCAGCTGCGCCCGTACCAGCGGCACGCGGTGGACGGCTTCTGGCACGGCGGCTCCGGCGTGGTCGTGCTGCCGTGCGGCGCGGGCAAGACGCTGGTGGGCGCGGCGGCGATGGCGGAGGCCAAGTCGACGACGCTGATCCTGGTGACGAACACCGTCTCGGCCCGGCAGTGGAAGCACGAGCTGGTCAAGCGGACCTCGCTGACCGAGGACGAGATCGGCGAGTACAGCGGCACCCGCAAGGAGATCCGCCCGGTCACCATCGCCACGTACCAGGTGATGACGACCAAGCGGAAGGGCGTGTACGCGCACCTGGAGCTGTTCGACGCCCGCAACTGGGGCCTGGTGGTGTACGACGAGGTGCACCTGCTGCCCGCGCCGGTGTTCAAGTTCACCGCCGACCTGCAGGCCCGCCGCCGGCTCGGCCTGACCGCGACGCTGGTGCGCGAGGACGGCCGGGAGGGCGACGTGTTCTCGCTGATCGGCCCGAAGCGGTTCGACGCCCCGTGGAAGGAGATCGAGGCGCAGGGCTACATCGCGCCCGCCGACTGCTGCGAGGTGCGGGTGACGCTGACCGACTCGGAGCGGCTGGCGTACGCGACGGCCGAGCCGGAGGAGAAGTACCGGTTCTGCTCGACCACGGCGACCAAGCGCCGGGTGGTGGAGCGGCTGGTGGAGAAGCACGCGGGCGACCAGACCCTGGTGATCGGCCAGTACATCGACCAGCTGGACGAGCTGGGCGAGGCGCTCGGCGCCCCGGTGATCAAGGGCGAGACCTCGAACGCGCAGCGGGAGAAGCTGTTCGAGGCGTTCCGGTCGAAGGAGATCGGCGTGCTGGTGGTCTCGAAGGTCGCGAACTTCTCGATCGACCTGCCGGAGGCCACCGTCGCAATCCAGGTCTCGGGCACCTTCGGCTCCCGCCAGGAGGAGGCCCAGCGGCTGGGCCGGGTGCTGCGCCCGAAGGCGGACGGGCACGCGGCGCACTTCTACTCGGTGGTCGCCCGGGACACCGTCGACCAGGACTTCGCTGCGCACCGCCAGCGCTTCCTGGCGGAGCAGGGCTACGCGTACCGGATCGTCGACGCCGACGACCTCTGACCGCGGCTAGAGCTTGACGCCGTCGCGCCCGAGGAACAGGACGCGCGCGGCGGTGTCGAGCACGATGCCGAGGTTGCGGACGGCGTTGGCCACGGGGTGGCGGCGGCGCTCCTCGGAGGGGTGCGCGCCGTGGACGCCGTTGGCCTGCGGGTTCACTCGTTCGGTGGTCATGTCTCCACGGTAGGTTCACGAACCGGGTCGGCACATCAGCCGAAAGACCCGAGCCTGCGGTGGCGCGCCTCGTCCTGCGGGTGTACGGCCCCCTACCCGGGTACCGGGGGGATCCCGGGGGAAAAGGATTCGCCCCCGGACGGCGCCGGGTCTAGGATCATCCGTCTGCCCCTCCCGAACCGTGGTGCCAGCGCCGTCGGCAGCCGTGGGAGTACCGGCCGCTCGGCAACCGGCCGGTGTCCTTCACCGTGAGCTCTCCGACGAGTCGGCCGCCGTCCCTCCACGACCGCGGCCGGGAAGGTCCGCCGTGCACTCCCCCACCTCCACCGAGGCCCCCACCGCCGCCACCACCGATCCGCTCGGCCGCGAACGCGCCCACCTGGCCGCCTCCCGGGCCGCCCTGACCGCGATGCGCGAGGACGTCGAGGCACTCGACCTGCGCGACGTGGCGGGCACCTGGGTGTCCGCCCAGGTGCTGCAGAAGCAGATCGACGAGCGGATCAAGGCCCTCGCCGACCTCGCGCACACCCCGCTGTTCTTCGGCCGCCTCGACTACCTGCACGCGATCAGCGAGGCCGAGTCCGAGGGCAGCGGCGGCGAGCGCTTCTACATCGGCCGCCGCCACGTGCACGACGCCGACGGCGACCCGATGGTGATCGACTGGCGCGCCCCGGTCTCCCAGCCGTTCTACCGGGCCAGCCGCACCGAGCCGATGGACGTCGCCAAGCGCCGCCGCTTCGGCTACACCGGCGGCGAACTGACCGCCTACGAGGACGAGAACCTCTCCGACCCGGACGAGGCCGACACCCGCTCCGCCCTGCTCGCCGCCGAGATCGAGAAACCCCGCGTCGGCCCGATGCGCGACATCGTCGCCACCATCCAGCCCGAGCAGGACGAGATCGTCCGCGCCGACGTCACCGGCACCATCTGCGTCCAGGGCGCCCCCGGCACCGGCAAGACCGCCGTCGGCCTGCACCGCGTCGCCTACCTGCTGTACGCGCACCGCGAGCGCCTGGCCCGCACCGGCACCCTGGTGGTCGGCCCGAACCGCTCCTTCCTCCAGTACATCGAGCAGGTCCTGCCCGCCCTGGGCGAGTTGGACGTCGCCCAGGCCACCGTGCAGGAACTCGTCGGCCACGTCGAGATCCGCGGCACCGACAGCGCCGAGACCGCCCGGATCAAGGGCGACGCCCGGATGGCCCGCGTCCTGCGCAACGCCGTCCGCGCCGGGATCGCCCTGCCCACCGAACCCTGCGTAGTCGTCCGCGGCTCCCGCCGCTGGCGGGTCCCCGCGTACGAACTCGAAGAGATCGTCCGTGAGTTGATGGACCGCGAGATCCGCTACGGCGCCGCCCTGGAGGCCCTCCCGCAGCGCATCGCGCACGCCGTCCTGGTCAAGATGGAGCAGGGCGGCGAGGCCCCCGACGACCGGGTGCAGGACGCGGTCGCCCGCAACGCCGCGGTCAAGGCCACCGTCAAGGCCTGCTGGCCCGCCGTCGACCCGGTCAAGCTGGTGCACCGACTGCTCAGCGACGCCGCGTTCCTGGCCGCCGCCGCCGACGGCCTGCTCGACGCCGACGAACAGGCCGCCCTGCTGTGGGCCAAGCCCCCGCGCAGCGCCCGCACCGCGCCGTGGTCCGCAGCCGACGCCGTCCTGATCGACGAGGCCGCCGACCTGGTGCACCGCACCCCCTCGCTCGGCCACGTGGTCGTCGACGAGGCCCAGGACCTCTCCCCCATGCAGTACCGGGCCGTCGGCCGCCGCTGCACCACCGGCTCCGCGACCGTCCTCGGCGACCTCGCCCAGGGCACCACCCCGTGGGCCACCGGCAGTTGGCAGGAGGCCCTGCACCACCTCGGCAAGGACGGCGCCCACATCGAGGAGCTCACCCAGGGCTTCCGCGTCCCCGGCGAGGTCATCGCCTACGCCTCCCGCCTCCTCCCCGCGATCGCCCCCGGCCTGGCCCCCGCCACCTCCGTCCGCGACCTGCCCGGCTCGCTCGCCCTCCGGCACGTCCCGGACGGGCCGGACCGGCTGGACGACGCCGTGCTGGACGCCTGCCGCGAGGCCCTCCGGCACGAGGGCTCGGTCGGCCTGATCGCCGCCGACGCCCGCGTCCCGGCCCTCGCCGCCGCGCTCACCGCCGCCGGACTGCCCCACCTCGACCCCGGCACCGAGACCACCGCCGACGCCCGCCTCACCCTCGTCCCGGCCTCCCTCGCCAAGGGCCTCGAGTACGACCACGTCGTCCTCGACGAACCCACCGCGATCGTCACCGGCGAACCCGACCACCGCACCGGCCTGCGCCGCCTCTACGTCTGCCTGACCCGCGCGGTCTCCGGCCTGACGGTCCTCCACGCGGACCCCCTGCCGGCGGAACTCGGGGGGAGCTAGGCAGAGGGGCGCCAAGCAGAGGCACGGGGCGAACTGCCACGCCGGACCCTGCGCAAGCAGGGGCGCGGGGAACTGCGCGGCCAGGCGAGCACGCACAGCCGGATCGCGACGCAGGATGATCACTTGCACTATCTCGCGACCCCGCTGACGTGCGACTCCCGAAGCGCGCAGTTCCCCGCGCCCCTGTCCGCACCATCCCGCACGCGCAGCAGCTCTCCCCGCACCCCTGTCGGTGCGCGTCCGGTCAGCTCAGGCGCCGATGAGCTCGCGCCACTGCGCGACCTTCGCCGGGTCGACCGCCCCCGCCCAGCCGCCCTCGCGGACCGCGCCGCCGATGTGGAAGGCGTCGAAGCCCGCGGCGCGGAGCTCGGGGACGTGCTCGGCGCGCAGGCCGCCGCCGACCAGGATCTGCTGGCGGTAGCCGGGCTCCCCGGACTTGGCGAGTTCGCCGATCAGGACCTCGCGCCCGGCGTCGACGCCCGCCGCCGCGCCGGAGGTGAGGAAGGTGTCGAGGCCGGGGAGGTCGGCGACCGCGGCGCGGACCTCGGAGCGGTCGGCGCTGTGGTCGATGGCGCGGTGGAAGGTCCAGCGGCAGCCGGAGACGGCGTCGGCGACGGCCCGGGTGGCGGCGAGGTCGACCGCGCCGTCGGGGGTGAGGAAGCCGAGCACGAACTCCTCGGCGCCCTCGGCCCGCAGGGCGGCGGTGCGGGCGAGCAGGTCGTCGAGGTCGCCGGGGGTGAAGCCGTCGCGGATGCGGAGCATGACGCGCAGCGGGAGGTCGACGGCGGCGCGGATCGCGACGAAGTCCGCGACCGACGGGGTGAGCCCGTCGGCGGCCATGTCGGTGACCAGTTCGAGGCGGTCGGCGCCGGCCGATTCGGCGGCCCGGGCGTCCTGGGGGGTCAGCGCGATGACTTCGAACATTGGTCTAGACATATCCGATAGCCTGCCACATCGGCTGGCCCCGGGCGAGCCCCCACCGCCGTTCGGCCCCGGTTCCTCCCCCGTTCGCGTTCGGCTCGCGTCCCGTTCGTCCTGCTCGTCCCGCTCGTCCTGCCCGTCCCGCTAGGCGGCCCCCTCCCGTCCGGCCTGACGGGGCGCCAGGGCCTGCCCGGTCAGCAGCAGCCCCGCCGCACCGGCCACCGCCAGGGGCGCCAGCCGCCACACCCCGCCGACCTGCTCCCAGAGACTGAACAGGCTGAACCAGGCGGTCAGCGGCAGCACGGCCAGGCCGAGCGCCGCTGGCAGCAGCCGTCCGCGGGCGGCGCACAGGAGCAGCAGCAGCGGGGCGAGCAGGAGGAGCAGCGGTGTCCACCCGTCCATCAAGTGCCAGCTGTCGTAGCCGCCCTGAGCCCGCGTCACCAGCAGACCGGCGCCCGCGCCGATCGCGACCGGCAGGCGGCCAGGGCGTTCCAGCAGGTCGGCGGGGGCGGCGAGGACCAGGGCGCCCGCGGCGAGGTAGGGCAGCAGGGCGGTGGCGTCCAGGAGCAGCAGCCAGACGTTGACCTCGGTGAGCCAGGGGCCCCCGGGAACGACGTTGGCGGTCAGCAGCCGGATCCCGAGCCGGACGGCGGCCAGCAGCACGACCGTCCCGGCCAGCGTGCGGGCCGCCCGCCAGGCGCCGAGGGCGGCGGCGACGGCCAGCAGGACGGGGACGACCGTCAGGCCGAGCAGGGCGAGGCGGTCGGGCAGTTGCTGCCACGGGACGTCGAACCCTGAGCGGGCCGCGTCGGCGACCCGCCGGAAGCGGGTGTCGCCGGGCAGCGCGACGAGTCCGCACAGGGTGCCGGCCAGCAGCGGGGCGGCGGCGGCGAGCAGGCGGCCGCCGAGCGCGGTGGAGGTGAGTCCGGTGCGCAGCCGCAGGCCGTACGCGGCGAGGTCGAGCGCTTCGCGGGCGGTGCCGAGGCGGCCGGTGCCGGCGGTGGTGTCGGCGAACACCTCGGCGAGTTCGGCGCCCCGGTCGCGGCGGTAGCGGGACGGGTAGAGCGCGAGGACGGCCCGCAGCGCGACGCCGCCGCGGTGCCCGCCGGGCGCGACGGCACTCATGCCGTGGCTCCCCGCGGCGCGGCGGCGCCGCCGAGGCGGCGCTGGGCCTCGGCGGCGACGGAGCGGAGGCGTTCGGCCTCGGCGGCGAGCAGGTCGCGCCCGCCGCCGGTGAGGGCGTACGTGCGGCGGGCCCGGCCGTCGACGACCTCCTCGGCGGCGACCTCGATCAGGCCCTGCTGGAGCAGCCGGTCGAGCGCGCCGTACAGCGTGCCGGTGCGCATCTTCACCCGCCCCCCGGAGATCGCGTCGACCTCCTGGATCAGCGCGTACCCGTGCCGGGGGGCGTCCGCGAGGGCGGTGAGCAGCAGCAGGGTGGGTTCCTGCAGGGCGCGTTCGGTCATGCGACTACATATATCGCCGACCGTCCTATCGGCGCCAGCCCCGGCCACGGAGCGTGCCTACCCCCGCCACCCCGCGGGGTCGTCCCGGCGCAGCGCGCCCAGCACCCCGGCCAGCAGCGGCAGTCCCAGGGCGAGCAGCGCGATCGTCGCCCACGGGGCGTCGGCGGCGCTGACCGCGGGGCCGCCCAGCACCCCGGCGGCCCGGGAGCGCAGCAGGGCGAAGGCGGGGACGAAGCCGCTGACGGTGCCGAGCAGCGCGCCGAGCAGGGCGATCAGGGCGGCCTGCAGCCCGGCGACGGTGCGCCGGGTGCGCGGCCGGGCGCCGATCGCGGAGAGCAGGGCGCGTTCGCGGCGGGCGTCGGCGGCGGCCAGGGCGGTGGAGACCACGGCGGCGCCGAGCACGACCAGCGCGGCGAAACCGCCGAGCGCGATCCGCACCGTGCTGTCCTGCGGCGTGAAGCCGCGCTCCACGCCGAACTCGGCGTGCGGGGCGAGCCGGGCGACGGTGGCGGCGGCGCGCTGCTCGGCGCGCTCGCCGACCGGTGCGGACGGCAGCCAGAGGGCCCCGGCGGGTTCGACCGCCAGGCCCAGCCCGCGGACCGCCTCGGGCGAGATCACCAGCGGGGCGTAGCGCTGCGCGGCCGGGCGCTCGACCAGCACGGCGTCGACCCGCAGTTCGCGCACCTGCTGCCCGGCGCCCTGCATCCGCAGCACGGCCCGCCCGTCGTGCAGGTAGGACGGGTCGGTGACCACGGCCTTCCCGGCGAGCAGCGCCGCCTCCGCGGCCGGGTCGTGCAGCGCCAGCAGGTTGTGCAGCGCGGCGCGGTCGCCGACCACGGCGGGACGCGTGGCGTCCTCGCCGTAGCGCGGCCCGCCGACGGCGGACACCAGGCCCCTGCAGCCCTCGCAGAAGACGTACGCGGCCTCGTACAGGTCGGCGCGCTCGCCGAGGTCCGGCAGGTCCTGCGGCAGGGCGGTGCGCAGTTGCGCCATCGCGTCCTGGTCGCCGTGCAGGGTGAGGCGGACGGCGCCGACGGGCTGTTCCAGCCGGTAGGCGGCCCGGTCCTGGACCTCCGCGCCGGTGGAGTGCACGCCGACGGCGACCGCACCGGCCACGGCGGCGAGCACGGCGGCCACCGCGGGGGCGGTGCGGGTGCGGTGCCGGGCGGCGTCGCGCAGGGCGAGGCGGGGGCCGACCGGCAGGTGGCGGGCGAGGCGGCCGAGCAGGGCGAGCAGCAGCGGGGTGAACAGCAGCAGGCCGAGTTCGGCGAGCACCGCGCCGCCCAGCACGGCGAGGGTGCGCACGCTCAGCCCGGCCAGCACCGGCGGTCCGGCGACCGGTCCGGCGACCGCCCCGTACAGGGCCAGCGCCGCGCCGGTCAGGACGGCGGCCAGGCCGAGCAGCGGGGCGCGGCGGGAGGTGCGGCGCTGCGGGTCGCGGTCGGTGAGCCCGGCCAGCACCTCGCGGCGTCCGGCCTGCAGCGCGGGCAGCAGGGCGGCGAGCAGGGCGGTGGCGACGCCGACGGCGGCGATGGCCAGCAGTTCGGCGGGGCGCAGCGCGAGGTGGCCGAACCGGCTGCCGCCGCGCTCCTCGATCCACGGGCGCAGGGCGGCGACCAGGCCGGTGCCGAGCAGGCTGCCGAGCGCGGCGCCGAGGGTGCCGAGCACCAGGCCGCCGCCGAGCACCACGGCCCGCACGTGTCCGGGTCGGCCGCCGGCCGCGCCGAGCAGGGCGAGTTGGCGGCGGGCCCGGCGGGCGCCGACCGCGAACGCCGGTCCGGCCAGCAGGGCGACCTCCAGCAGGGCCATCGCGGCGGTGGTGGCGGCGGTCATCAGGGTGCGTTCGCGCTCGTCCTGCGCGCCGACGGCCTCCTGCCGCTCCAGCGCCTCGGCGGGCGGGTGGGCGGCGACCTGGCGACTGGCCAGGGTGTAGCCGTACGCGTTGAGTTCGCGCACCCGCGACCAGTCGAGGGTCGCCCCGGCGGGCAGGGTGACCAGCCAGGCGGCCTTGCGGGCGGCGGCCTGTTCGGCGGACGGGGTCTGCGGGGCGAGCCCGGCGGCGACCTGCGCCTCGTCCAGCTGCCGGTACAACTCGCCGGGGCGGGCGACGAGTTCGACGGCGTTCAGGTCGCCGGGGTGCTCGACGGCGCCGGTCAGGGTGAACGGGGTCGACTCCAGGCCGCGGACGGTGACGGCGTCGCCGACCCGCAGCCCGGTGGCGTCCAGGAACGCCCGGGTGGCGGCGGCCTCGTGCGCGGCGGCGGGGGCGCGTCCGGCGACCAGGTCGATCCGGCCCCGCCAGAGCCCGCCGGTCAGGTCGGCCTCGAAGGTGTCGACGGGGGCCAGGCCGTCGGCGGTGCGGACGGCGGCGACCGGGCCGGTGCGGGCCGGGGTCAGGGTGCTGCCGGGCGGCAGCAACGCGCCGAGCAGGGCGGTCGGTTCGGTGTCGGTGGCGCGCTTCTGCTCGGCGCCGGGCGCGGCGTCGGGGCGCCGCAGCAGGGTGCGGACGCCGTCGGCGGGGAACACCGCCTGCTCGATCGTCCGGCCCGGGTCGTACGCGCCGACCAGGGCGTCGGCCCGGCCCATCAGCCGGTCGGCGCGCTGCTCGGCGGTCAGCTGTCCGCTGCGGTGCACCACGTCGACGCCGGTCGCGCCCAGCACCGGCAGCGCGATCATCGCGGCGACCAGGGCGCTGCGGCCCTTGGCCCGCCAGGCGTCGCGGCGCGCGATCCGCAGCACCGCCCGCAGGCCGCTCACCGGCGCACCGCCCCGGTGGCGGCGCCCTGCTCGGCGGCGCCCCGCTCGTCGATGATCCGCTCGTCGACGATCCGGCCGTCGCGCAGGAAGACCACCCGGTCCGCCCAGGAGGCGTGGGCGGCGTCGTGGGTGACCATCATGACGGCCGCCCCGGCGTCGCAGCGGGCCCGCAGCACCTCCAGCACCGCCTCGCCGGACGCCGAGTCCAGCGCCCCGGTGGGCTCGTCCGCCAGCACCAGCCGCCGCTGCCCGGACAGCGCCCGGCCGATCGCGACGCGCTGCTGCTGGCCGCCGGACATGTCCTCGGGGAAGCGGTCGGCGAGTTCGCCGATGCCGAGTTCGGCGAGCACGTCCAGCGCCTCGGCGCGGGCGGTGCGGGCCGGCATCCCCTCCAACTCCCTCGGCAGGGCGATGTTCTCGGCCGCGGTCAGGGCGGGCAGCAGGTTGTACGCCTGGAACACGTAGCCCACCGAGCGGCGGCGCACGTCGGCCAGCGCGGCCCGGCCCAGGCCCTCCAGCGGGGTGCCCTCCACCAGGACCCGCCCGGTGGAGGGCCGGTCCAGGCCGCCGGCCAGCGCGAGCAGCGTGGACTTCCCCGAGCCGGACGGGCCCATCACGGCCAGGAACTCCCCGGCCCGCACCTCCAGGTCGATCGGGCGCAGCGCGTGCACCTCGGCCGCGCCCCGGCCGTGCACCCGCCCGACCCCCTCCAGGCGCAGGACTGCCTGCGCGTTCGATCCGGTCATGGCTCCCCCTCGGAACAGCGGAACGTCTTGCATACCGAGTATGTATAGCTGCCGGACGCCCACTACTCAAGTGTGCGACATAAGTCGGCGAACTACATATAGGACGGATCACACCCGCCGACCGGTTCCCGGGGAGCAGAATGAGCGTCATGACCGCATCGCTGTCCGCTCGCTGGCACGACCTGCTCACCCGCTGCGGCGCCACCGCCGACCCCGAGCCCTACGCCCGTGACCTGCTCGCCCGCTGGGCCGAGCCGCAGCGCCGGTACCACACCACCAGCCACCTCGAAGCCGTCCTCGACCGCGTCGACGAACTCGCCGCCCACGCCGACGACCCCGACGCCGTCCGGCTCGCCGCCTGGTTCCACGACGCCGTCTACCGCCCCGACCGCTCCGAGAACGAGGAGCGCAGCGCAGCCCTCGCCCGCCGCGCCCTGCGCGAGGCCGGGCTGCCCGAACCCCTGGTCCACGAGGTCGACCGCCTGGTCCGGCTCACCACCGACCACCACCCCGCCCCCGGCGACCGCAACGGCGAGGTCCTCTGCGACGCCGACCTCGCCGTCCTCGGCGGCCCGCCCGAGGCGTACGCCGCCTACGCGGCCGCCGTCCGCGAGGAGTACTCCTTCGTCCCCCCGGACGCCTTCCGCGAGGGCCGCGCCACGATCCTGCGCCAGCTCCTCGCCCTGCCCTCCCTCTACCGCACCCCCGAGGCCCACGCCCGCTACGACGCCCGGGCCCGCGCGAACATGCACCACGAACTCGCCGCCCTGGAAGGCTGACCCCGGCCCTCAGGCCCCCCGCACCTTCCGCACCCGCAACCCCGCCGCCGTCAGCCGGGCCACCAGCTCCCTGCTGCCGACCGGCACCGCGCCCAGCGCCAGCGCCCTGTCGTACCAGGCCGCCGGTACATCAAAGTGGTCACGGTCGAATCCCTTCGCGGGGGCGCCCAGCTCGGCCGCGAAGGCGTGCAGCTCCGCCGACGACACGTCACTGACCAGGTGCGACCCCCACGTGCCGTGCCCCGGCCAGTTCGGGGGGTCGATCAGGATCACGCCAGCCCGCCGACCGGCGCGACCACGACCCCGCGCTTGCCGCACACCCAGTGCGGATCGGGCCCGAGCTCCGGCTCCACCCCCAGCGCGTGCGGATCGTCCTCCTCCTCCGCGCAGGCCGTGCACAGCGGCCAGCGCCCGTACGACTCCAGCAACGCGTCCTGCACGTCCTGGGCCACCAGCCCGAGCACGAACTCGCAGCCCGCGGGCCACTGTTCGAGCCACCAGCGGCGGTGGGTGACGGCGTCCTCCACCAACGAGACGATCGCCGCCTCCGCGACGTCGCGGGCGGTGAGGTCGGCGAGGATCAGCGCCCGCGCGCGGTGCAGGGCGGCTTCGATGTCGGAACTGGCCATCCGCCCATTGTCCCGCACCCCGCTACGGCAGCGGGAAGCCCGTCGTGTCCAAGGTGATCCCGAACGGCTCCGGCAGCTCCACCGGCTTCCCGAACGGCACCCGCACGCTCTGCCCGTACGCCCCGTCGGAAGGCTCCGAGTAGAGCGTCACCGTCGGCCCGGGCTGGTCGAAACGATCGACCAGCAGGTACAGCGGGACGGGCGCGTGCGCGTAGCCCCAGAGCTTCTTCGTCCGGTCCCGCCGGGCCGTGCTGCGCGAGGTGATCTCGACGGCCAGCAGAATGTCCGACGCGTCGATCGGGTCCTCGTCCTCCCCGGCGAGGAGTTCGGCGTCCACAACGACCAGATCGGGGATGTACAGCTTCTCCAGCCCGGCGATCTGCGTCCCCAGCGTCTGGAAGACCTCCACGTCATCCGGCAGGAGACGGTTCAGTGCCCGGTGGATCCGTGCGGCGATCACGTTGTGCTGCTTGCCCGGCGGTGGCACCAACTGGATCCGGCCTCCCTCGATCTCGGTGCGCCAGCCCTCGGGGGCGTCCAGCTCCCGCCAGGTGTCCAGCAGGTAGGACCACTGCTGGTCCGACTCGACCGCCATGACCGCCACCGTCGGCCTCCCCTCTTCCTCACGACGCTGTTCGCCCTCAAGGTAGTCCGACCCGGAGTCGCCGAAACCGTCCATGGCCCCAGCGTCCCACGAAGGGGTGAGCCGGGCGAGAACGCCGCGAGGGCGGCCTCCCGAAGGAGGCCGCCCTCACGAGCGAACGCGTGGAACGTCGGATCCCGGAGGATCAGAAGTCCATGTCACCGCCCGGCATGCCGCCGCCGGCGGCCGCGGCGGCCTTCTCCGGCTTGTCGGCGATGACGGCCTCGGTGGTGAGGAACAGCGCCGCGATGGAGGCGGCGTTCTGCAGGGCGGAGCGGGTGACCTTGGCCGGGTCGATGATGCCGGAGGCGATCAGGTCGACGTACTCGTTGGTCGCGGCGTTCAGGCCGTGGCCGGAGGGCAGGTTGCGGACCTTCTCGACCACGACGCCGCCCTCGAGGCCGGCGTTGGTCGCGATCTGCTTGATCGGGGCCTCCAGGGCCACGCGGACGATGTTGGCACCGGTGGCCTCGTCGCCCTCCAGCTCCAGCTTCTCGAACGCGACACCGGCCTGCAGCAGGGCGACGCCACCACCGGCGACGATGCCCTCCTCGACGGCGGCCTTGGCGTTGCGCACCGCGTCCTCGATGCGGTGCTTGCGCTCCTTGAGCTCGACCTCGGTGGCCGCGCCGGCCTTGATGACGGCCACGCCGCCGGCCAGCTTGGCGAGGCGCTCCTGGAGCTTCTCGCGGTCGTAGTCCGAGTCGGAGTTCTCGATCTCGGCGCGGATCTGGTTGACCCGGCCGGCGACCTGGTCGCTGTCGCCGCCACCGTCGACGATGGTGGTCTCGTCCTTGGTGATGACCACCTTGCGGGCGGTGCCCAGCAGGTCCAGGCCGGCGTTCTCCAGCTTGAGGCCGACCTCCTCGGAGATCACGGTGCCGCCGGTCAGGATGGCGATGTCGCCGAGCATGGCCTTGCGGCGGTCGCCGAAGCCCGGGGCCTTGACGGCGACGGACTTGAAGGTGCCGCGGATCTTGTTCACGACCAGGGTGGAGAGGGCCTCGCCCTCCACGTCCTCGGCGATGATGACGAGCGGCTTGCCGCTCTGCATGACCTTCTCCAGCAGCGGGAGGAGGTCCTTGACCGAGGAGATCTTGGAGTTGGCGATGAGGATGTACGGGTCCTCGAAGCTCGCCTCCATGCGCTCCAGGTCGGTGGCGAAGTAGGCGGAGATGTAGCCCTTGTCGAAGCGCATGCCCTCGGTGAGCTCGAGCTCCAGACCGAAGGTGTTGCTCTCCTCGACGGTGATGACGCCTTCCTTGCCGACCTTGTCCATGGCCTCGGCGATGAGCTCGCCGATCTGGGTGTCGGCGGCCGAGATGGAGGCGGTGGAGGCGATCTGCTCCTTGGTCTCCACGTCCTTGGCCTGGGCCAGCAGCTGGTCGGAGACGGCGGCGACGGCCTTCTCGATGCCGCGCTTGAGGGCCATCGGGTTGGCGCCGGCGGCGACGTTGCGCAGACCCTCGCGGACGAGCGCCTGGGCCAGCACGGTGGCGGTGGTGGTGCCGTCACCCGCGACGTCGTCGGTCTTCTTGGCGACCTCCTTGACCAGCTCGGCGCCGATCTTCTCGTACGGGTCCTCGAGCTCGATCTCCTTGGCGATGGAGACACCGTCGTTGGTGATGGTGGGGGCGCCCCACTTCTTCTCCAGAACGACGTTGCGACCCTTGGGGCCGAGCGTGACCTTCACGGCGTCGGCAAGCTGGTTCATGCCACGCTCAAGGCCGCGGCGGGCTTCCTCGTCAAAGGCGATGATCTTGGCCATCAGAAGTGGTCCTCCGGGACACGGTCGACTGCTCGGACCAAGGGGTGCCCGCGACGGACGGCCCAGGAGAGCGGGGGTCCCTTCCCCTACCGCTTCCGGGGCCTCACCGGCCCGGTCCGTTTGTCACTCTCACGCTGTGAGTGCTAACGCCAATGATTAGCACTCTCGGGTGGCGAGTGCAAGCCCATTGGCGCCCTGCGGGCGGCCCCGCCGGGAAAGCCGACAGGCCCGCCCCGGACGCCGTGCGGCGTCGGGGCGGGCCTGTCGGTGCGTCTGGCGCGGTGCGTGCGGTCCTGCGGTCCGCCGGGACCTCAGGCGCCGGCGGCGCGGACCATGTCGGCCTGCGGGCCCTTCTGGCCCTGCGAGATCTCGAACTCGACCCGCTGGCCCTCTTCCAGGGTGCGGTAGCCGTCCATCTGGATCGCGCTGTAGTGGACGAACACGTCCGCTCCACCGTCGACCGCGATGAAGCCGTAGCCCTTCTCGGCGTTGAACCACTTGACGGTGCCCTGAGCCATTCCGAACTCCCCTTGTGCTGTGCTGGCCCTTCAGAGATCCGCGGGACGCGGACCCGGAGGTCTGGAAGGCCGGCCTGGGGACTCCCCCCCGTACGGCGCAGCCTCTGTCGCGGCTGAATGTATCCGGATATGCGCCCTGTGCAACAGGCCCAATTTCCGGGGAAAGCCCGGGCTACGCAGGGGATATGACGGGGCGAAAGGAACATCGGTCGACAATTGCCACCGGACATAACGGACGCGTCACCGCAAAACGCCGGAACAATTCTGACGGCGGCCTGACAGAACGGGCGGCAAGCTGTCCGGCGCGTGTCTCAGCGCGCGGGACGGAACGGGTCCCGCACGGGCGGGGCGCGGCGCGGAAATCGATGATTGAACCGGGCCGCAGCGGGGAAACGGCCCTGACCGGCACTCTACTCCCCGCCGTCGGGCGGAATTCCGGCGCCCCGCCCGGCGGGAAAACCGCAGGTGCCGGGCCATTGCCCCCGGCGTACGCACGAAGCCGCCGTCCGGTCCGGAAAATTGAATTCCGAACCAAACGGCGGCCGCGGGAATGCGGGGCGGTCAGCAGCCGCCGGCCACCGCCGGAATGATCGACACCGAGGCGCCGTCCTTGACCTCGGTCTCCAGGCCGTCGGCGAAGCGCACGTCGTCGTCGTTCACGTACACGTTCACGAAGCGGCGCAGCTTGCCGGTGTCGTCCAGCAGGCGGGCGGCGATGCCGGGGTGGTTCGCCTCCAGGTCCGCGACCACGGCGGACAGGGTGGCGCCCTCGGCGGTCACCTCGGCGGCGCCGCCGGTGTAGGTGCGCAGGATGGTCGGGATGCGGACGGTGGCGCTCATGCGGTGCTCCTCGGGGCGTGGGGGTGTCCTACGGCGGGGTGTCCTGCGGCTGGGTCTGTCAGGCGGTGGCGAGGCCGGCGGCGCGGAAGGACTCCAGCGTCGGACGGATCACCGCGGTCATGCCGGCGTCGGCGACCGCGTCGAGGGTCTTGAGGCCGTCGCCGGTGTTGATCGCGACGGTCTCCTTGGACGGGTCCAGCAGGCCGTTCTCGACCAGCTTCTTCAGCACGCCCACGGTGACGCCGCCCGCGGTCTCGGCGAAGATGCCCTCGGTGCGGGCGAGCAGCTTGATCGCCTCGACCACCTCGGCGTCGGTGACGTCCTCGACCGCGCCGCCCGTGCGGCGGGCGATGTCCAGCACGTACGGGCCGTCGGCCGGGTTGCCGATCGCCAGCGACTTGGCGATGGTGTCCGGCTTGACCGGCTTGATCACGTCGCGCCCGGCCTTGAACGCGGCCGAGACCGGGGAGCAGCCCTCGGCCTGGGCGCCGAAGATCCTGTACGGCTTGTCCTCGACCAGGCCGAGCTTGATCAGCTCCTGCAGGCCCTTGTCGATCTTGGTGAGCTGGGAGCCGGAGGCGATCGGGATGACGATCTGGTCGGGCAGCCGCCAGCCGAGCTGCTCGCAGATCTCGAACGCCAGGGTCTTGGAGCCCTCGCCGTAGTACGGGCGCAGGTTGACGTTCACGAAGCCCCAGCCCTCGCCGGCCGGGTCGCCGATCAGCTCGGAGCAGAAGCGGTTCACGTCGTCGTAGTTGCCGTCGATGCCGACCAGCTCGCCGCCGTACACCCCGGCCATCACGACCTTGCCCTGCTCCAGGTCGTGCGGGATGAACACGCAGGACTTGAAGCCGGCCCGGGCGGCCGCGGCGCCCACCGCACCGGCCAGGTTGCCGGTGGAGGAGCAGGAGAGGGTGGTGAACTCGAAGGCGCGGGCTGCCTCGATCGCGCAGGCCACCACCCGGTCCTTGAAGGAGTGGGTCGGGTTGCCCGAGTCGTCCTTGACGTACAGCTGGCCGGTGAAGCCCAGCTCGCGGCCCAGGTTGTCGGCCTTGACCAGCGGGGTCCACCCCGGGTTCAGGTTCGGCTTGCCCGCCACGTCGGCCGGGACGGGCAGCAGCGGGGCGTAGCGCCAGATCGACGCCGGACCGGCCTCGATCCGCTTGCGCAGCTCCTCGGCGTCGTAGCCCGCGTAGTCGTACGCGATCTCCAGCGGGCCGAAGCATTCCGAGCAGGCGAAGTCCGGCCCGAGCGGGGAGCGCGCACCGCACTCGCGACAGGACAGCGCGGTCGCGGGACCGAGGTCGACGGCGGTGGGTGCGGCGGTGTCAACAGCCATGGTGGCGAGGCCCTTTCTCCTCATCTTCCCCGGATCGCGGTTGCGCCGGGACGGAATTGGCACCTGTCCCGCCGGGCCTGCAGGCCGCGCGGGAGGGTTGCCGGGACTTCAACGGGCCGTTCCCTCAGTCCCTCTGGATGAGCTCTGTGAAGTTGTGGTCGTACGCTGCGAGCGGCCCCCGCGTGCGAAGGCACGGTCGCAGTACGAAGACTGTATCCGAAGGCCCGGTCGGACAGACCCCCGCGTCCGACACCCGAGACGAACGAGACAGGGAGCGAGACTTGCCGGAGCAGCCCGAGCCCGCGGCACTGCCGGAGGTCGCCGACTGGCTGCGGCGCCGGTCCTGGACGGCCGCCGACCGTCCGCTCGACCTGCTGCTGGCCGCCAAGCGCGCCGCCGGGGCGGCCGGGACGGTCAGCGTGGTGCTGCCCGCGCTGGACGAGGAGTCCACCGTCGGCGAGATCGTCACCGCGATCCGCACCGAGCTGGTCGAACGCGTCCCGCTGGTGGACGAGCTGGTGGTGGTCGACTCCGGCTCGCAGGACGGCACCGCCGCCGCCGCGGCCGCCGCCGGGGCCCGGGTCGTGCACCGGGACGCGATCCTGCCCCGGCTGCCCGCCGAACCCGGCAAGGGCGAGGTGCTGTGGCGCTCGCTGCTCGTCACCAGCGGCGCGATCGTCTGCTTCGTCGACGCCGACCTGCGCGCGTTCGACCCCGCCCTGGTCTCCGGCACCATCGGCCCGCTGCTCACCGACCCGGCCCTGCACCTGGTCAAGGCCATGTACGACCGCCCCTTCGAGGACGGCGGCGCCGTCGTCCCGGCGGGCGGCGGCCGGGTCACCGAACTCGTCGCCCGCCCCCTGCTCAACCTGCACTGGCCCCAGCTCGCGGGCTTCGTCCAGCCCCTCGGCGGCGAGTACGCGGCCCGCCGCACCCTGCTGGAACGGCTGCCCTTCCCGACCGGCTACGGCGTGGAGCTCGGCCTGCTGGTGGACGCCCTGGAACTCGTCGGCCTGGACGCGCTGGCCCAGGTCGACGTCGGCGTCCGGCATCACCGGCACCAGGACGGCCAGGCCCTCGGCCGGATGGCCGCCACCATCTACCGCACCGCCCTGGAACGCCTGGACCGCGCCCACCGCCTCAAGGCCGACCCCGACCTGGTCCGCCCGCTGCTCACCCAGTACACCCGCACCCCCGAGGGCTTCGCCCCCCGCACCCACCCCGTCCCCGCCACCGAACGCCCCCCGATGGCCACCGTCCCCGAGTACCGCGCCCGCCGAACGGCTCCGTGACCGGCGGCTGACCCCGAGAGTTCACCCGCCGCGGGCCGCGCCGAGTGGTTTGGTCGGCTGATCGCACGGCAAGGTTGGCTGTATGGCCGATCACGTGTCCGAACGCCCCCAGCAGTCCGGAGCCGCCCCGATCCTGGTGGCCTCCAACCGCGGTCCGGTGTCCTTCCGCACGGAGGACGACGGCACGCTGACCCTCCGCAGAGGCGGCGGCGGCCTGGTCTCCGGGCTCTCCGCGATCGACGACCCGAACGCGGTCTGGGTCTGCGCCGCGCTCTCCGACGCCGACCGCACCGCCGCCCGGCAGGCCCCCGACGGACGCCTCGACCGGGCCGGGCACGACGTCGGCGGACAGGCCGTCCGAATGCTGGACATCGACCCGGAGACCTTCGCCCGCGCCTACAACGGCGTCGCCAACTCCACGCTCTGGTTCGTCCACCACCTGCTCTACCGGACGCCCGTGCAGCCCGCCTTCGACGCCGACTTCCGCACCGAATGGGCCGCCTACCGCGCCTACAACGCCGCCTTCGCCGAGGCCCTCGCCGCCGAGGCCGCCCCCGGCGCCGCCGTCCTGGTGCAGGACTACCACCTCTCGCTGGCCCCCGCCCTGCTCCGCGAACTCCGCCCCGACCTGCGGATCGGCCACTTCTCGCACACCCCGTGGGCCCCGCCGGACTACTACCGGCTGCTGCCCGACGACGTCGCCGCCGCCGTCCTCGAAGGCATCCTCGGCGCCGACCGGGCCGCCTTCCTCACCCGCCGCTGGGCCCTCGCCTTCGCCGACTGCTGCGAGGCCGTCCTCGGCGCGGAGGTCGACCGCTCCGCCCTGACCGTCACCCACGACGGCCGCACCACCCGCCTCGGCGTGCACGGCCTCGGCGCCGACGCCGAGTTCCTGCGCGAACGCGCCCACCGCCCCGACGTCGACGAGCGCCTCGCCGCCCTGCGCGAAGCCGTCGGCGACCGCCGCACCATCGTCCGGGTCGACCGCACCGAACTCAGCAAGAACATCGTCCGCGGCCTGCTCGCCTACCGGCACCTGCTGCGCACCCGCCCCGAATGGCTCGGCAAGGTCGTCCACATCGCCTTCGCCTACCCCTCCCGCACCGACCTCGCCGAGTACCGCGACTACACCGCCGCCGTGCGGCGGATCGCCGAGGAGATCAACACCGAGTTCGGCACCGCCGACTGGCAGCCGCTCATCCTGCACGTCAACGACGACTTCCCGCGCTCCCTCGCCGCCTACCGGCTCGCCGACGTCGCCCTGGTCAACCCGATCCGCGACGGCATGAACCTGGTCGCCAAGGAGGTCCCCGTCGTCTCCGACCACGGCTGCGCCCTCGTCCTCTCCCGCGAGGCCGGCGCGTACGAGGAACTCGCCGACGACGCGATCACCGTCAACCCGTACGACGTCATCGCCACCGCCGACGCCCTCGCCGAGGCCCTCGCCATGCCCCCCGCCGAACGCGCCGACCGCACCAAGCGCCTCGCCGCGGCGGCGACCGCCCTCCCGCCCCAGCAGTGGTTCCTGGACCAGCTCGACGCACTCTGAAAGCCGGGGGCGCGGGGAACTGCGCGCCCCCACGTGAACGCCGGCAAGATCGCGACGCAGGACGATGCCCTGCACCATCCAGCGATCCTGCCGGCGCGCGACTCCGCTGCGCGCGGTTCCCCGTTCCCCCGCGCCCCCGGCCTCTCTCTCAGCCCCGCAGCAGCTCCGTCAGCCCGTTCAGCAGGTCGACCACCCCCGCCGGCCCCGCGACCACCAGGTCCGCGCGTTCGGCGAGTTCCGCGACCGGGGGTTCGCCGGTGACGGGGCCGCTGCAGACGAGGAGGCCGGGGTGTCCGGCTTCGCGGCGGGCGGCGACCTCCGCGTAGGCGGCGAGGTCGCCGAGGTCGTCGCCGGCGAAGAGCACCGGCCCCGCGTCCCGTTCCGCCAGGAACTCGCGGAGGGCCACGCCCTTGTCGACCCCTGGCGGCCGCAGTTCGACGACCATCCGGCCGGGTTCCACGACCAGCCCGTTCCGGTGCGCCAACTCGCCGAGCGGGCCGCGCAGTTGCTCCAGCAGGACGTCCGGCTCCGGGGCCCGCCGGGTGTGGACGGCCAGCGCACGCTCCTTGTCCTCCACGAACGTCCCCTCGGGCGCGCCCAACTCCCGCAGCAGCGACGGCAGTTCCGCCCGAACGACGGCCACCCCCGGCGGCGGCGGGGCGGCGGTGACGGCGTTGCTGTGCGCGTCCCAGCGTTCGGCGCCGTAGTGGCCGAGGACGGTGAGGTGCTCGAGCCCGGGGGCGGCGGCGAAGCCGCCGTACGCGGCGGCGGTCGCGGCGGGCCGTCCGGTGACCACGACGACCGCGCCGACCAGCGGGGCGAGTGCGGTGAGGGCGGGGACGACGCCGGGGTGGGCGCGGGCCCGGTCGGGGTCGGGGACGATCGGGGCCAGCGTGCCGTCGAAGTCGAGCCCCACGACGGCGGACTTCGGGTCGGCGAGCAACCCCGCCAGTCCGGTCCGCCCCGCCTGGGTCGTGATCTGTTCAGCGATTCCCATGCCCCCGACGCTACCGGCCGCCGGGCGGCGGCGGGCGATCGGGCCGCTCACTGCCGTGCGTCGCGCCGGTCCTGCCGGATCCGGCGCAGCCGGTTGACCAGGACGGGGTCGTGGGCGAGCGCCTCGGCGCGGTCGAGCAGCGCGTTGAGCAGTTGGTAGTAGCGGGTGGCGGAGATGCCGAGCTCCTGCCGGATCGCCTGCTCCTTGGCCCCGGCGGTCCGCCACCCGCGCGCCTCCAGGGCGAGCACCGCCCGGTCGCGTTCGGTCAGTTCGGCCATGCCCCCAGGCTAGCCGCCCCCTCCGTCAGCCCCGCCCCGCCGACCGGCCCCGCTCCGTCACCCGGCCCGGCCGCCGCGGCCCCCTCAGCCCTGGTGGGCCTTGGACGCCTCGGCCCCGGCCGCCGACTGCAGTTCGCCGAGCACCTGGTCGCCGCCGGACTTCACCGCGCCGCCGATCTTCTGCTTGATCATGCTGCTGACCTTGTCCCAGGAGGGGTCGCCGTAGGGGTAGAAGCTGGCCGTGGGCAGGTTCTGCAGGAACTGGGTGAGGTCCTGGTGGGCGGGGTTCTGGGACATGTCCTCCAGGGTGTCCTGGGTGACGGGGAGCATGTTGTACCGCTCGTCGAAGTCGAGGGTGTTCTGCTTGTTGAGGGCGAAGGTCAGGAACTTCTTGATCTCCGCGCGGTGCCCGTTGGCCTTGAAGGCCATCAGCCAGTCGGCCACGCCGAAGGTGGCCTCCTTGACGTCCTTGCCCTTGCGCGGGACGGGGGCGGTGCCGTACTGGACGCCGGCTGCGGCCGCGTCCTTGATCAGGGCGGGGTGGCCGTTGAGCATCGCGACCTCGCCCTTGGTGAAGGCGGTGAAGGCGGCCTTGCGGTTGACCTTGCCGGGGTCGTCGTAGGTGAGGCCCTTGTCGACCAGGTTGGTGCGCAGCCACTTGAAGGTGTCGCGGTTGGCCTGGCTGTCGATGGTGTAGTTGCCGACGCTGTCGGAGAGCGCGCCGCCGCCGCTCATCGTCCAGATCATCGACTCGGCCTGGGCCTCCTCGGGGCCCAGCGGCAGCGCGTACGGGGTGACGTTCGGGACCTTGCTCCTGATCGTCTCCGCGTCCTTGCGCAGTTCCTCCCAGGTGGTGGGCGGGGCGCTGATGCCGGCCTTCTCGAAGATCGTCTTGTTGTAGACGAAGACCCGGCTGGAGGAGATGAACGGGATGCCGTACTGGCTGCCGAGGACCTGTCCGGCCCTGTTGAAGGAGTCGAGCAGGTTGGCCTGGGCCTCCATGGAGAGCACGTCGCCGACGGGGTAGAGGCGGTCGGCGGCGACCTGGTCGGCGAAGCCGCCGGTCTGCACGACGTCGGGGGTGTCGCCCTTGGCGATCAGTTCGGCGACGTGCTTGTCGATGTCGTCCCAGGAGACCACGTCGACGCGCACCTTGATGCCGGAGTTGGCGGCCTCGAAGTCCCTGGCGACCTTGTTCCAGTAGATGCTGCTGCTGTTGGAGGCGTCGGTCCCGTAGTCGGCCGCGACCAGGTCGAGCGTCACCCCTCCCCCGCCGGGCAGGACGCCGCAGCCGGCCAGGAGCAGGCATCCGACGAGGGGCAGAGGGATCAGCGCTGATCGCTTCAAGGGGAACCGCCTTCGGGAGGGTGACAGCGGCGACCCTGGCAGTTGCTGCGTGCAGTGGTCCAGACCTGTAGGGGCGGAAGTTATCGAAGTGTCAGATCCGGTTGCACCCCGCGCAACGTGGACTACGCAACCGTCCGGTATCCGGACGCTCAGGCCGTCAGAACGGTCACGCCCGCCTCGGTGAAGGCGGCCGCCACCGCGTCCGGCACCTGGTCGTCGGTGACCAGGGTGTCGACCGCCTCCAGGCCGCAGATCCGGGCGAAGGCCCGGTGTCCCAGCTTGGAGGAGTCGGCGGCCACCACCACCCGCCGGGCCCGCTCGGCGAGCAGCCGGTTGACCGCCGCCTCGCCCTCGTGGTGGGCGGTCGCGCCGTGCCCGGCGTCGAACCCGTCCACGCCCAGCACCGCGGTGTCCAGGGCGAGTTCGCCGAGCACCTGGGCGGCCAGCGGGCCGATCAGCTCGTACGACTGGGGACGGGCGACGCCGCCGGTGACCACGATCTTCACCTGCGGACGGACCGTCAGCTCGTTGGCGATGTTGAGCGCGTTGGTGACCACGGTGAGGCGCTGGCCGCCCTCGGGGCGCTCGACCAGGTCGGGGCGGACGGCCAGCGCGCGGGCCACCTCGGTGGTGGTGGTGCCGCCGTTGAGGCCGACCACCTCGCCGGGCTCGACCAGGCCCGCCACCAGCGCGCCGATCCGCTGCTTGGCGTCGGCGTTGCGGGCGGTCTTGTACCGCAGCGGCAGGTCGTAGGAGACGCTGTGCGCGACCGCCCCGCCGCGGGTACGGGTGAGCATCTGCTGGCGGGCCAGCTGGTCGAGGTCGCGGCGGATGGTCGCGGCCGAGACGTCCAGCGCGGCGGCCGCCTCGTCGACCTCCAGCCTCCCGTGCTCGGCCAGCAGTTCCAGCAGCGCGTTCCACCGCTCGTACCTGGACACCGTCCCCGCTCCTCCCGCGCTCGCCCCGGGCGTCCCGCGCCCGGTCGGGACAGCTTCGCACACCCGGCCGCCACCCCCCTCATTGCGCAGTACTGCGCGAAAGAGCTATAAATCAATCAACTTTGCGCATCGGGCCCCCCTCGCCCGCGCGCATTCCCCGGGGAAGCCGAAGGAGCCCGCACCCATGCCGCACCCCTCCCTGACCGCCCAGGAGATCGCCACCCAGCCCGAGAACTGGCGCACCGCCGCCGCCCTGGCCGCCACCGGCCCGGCGGGCCTGCCGCGGCGCGGCGAGCGGGTCGCCGTGGTCGGCTGCGGCACCTCCTGGTTCGTGGCCCAGGCCTACGCCGCGCTGCGCGAGTCGGGCGGCCACGGCGAGACCGACGCCTTCGCCGCCTCCGAGTTCCCCTCCGGCCGCCGCTACGACCGGGTGCTGGCGATCACCCGCTCCGGCACCACCACCGAGGTGCTGCGGCTGCTGGACGGCACCGACCTGCCGACCACCGCGGTCACCGCCTGCACCGACCAGCCGGTGGCCGCGGCCGCGGACCACCTGGTCGACCTGGGCTTCGCCGACGAGCGCTCGGTGGTGCAGACCCGCTTCGCCACCACCGTGCTCGCCCTGCTCCGCGCCCACCTGGAGCAGGAGGGGGCCCTCCCCGCCGAGGTGCGCACCGTCGCCGAGGCGGCCGCGGACGCCGAGCGGGCGGTGGCCTGGCGGGTGCCGGACGAGCTGGTGGCACTGGAGCAGATCTCCTTCCTGGGCACGGGCTGGACCAACGGCCTGGCCCAGGAGGCCGGTCTGAAGATGCGCGAGGCGGCGCTCGCCTGGACGGAGGCCTACCCGGCGATGGAGTACCGGCACGGCCCGGTCTCGATCACCGCCCCGGGCCGGGCCGCCTGGATGCTCGGCGAGCTGCCCGCGGGCCTGGCCGACGAGGTCGCCGCGGTCGGCGGCCGGCTGGTGGCCGACTCCGGCCCGGACGGCCTGGACCCGCTGGCCGACCTGGTGCGGGTGCACAGGCTGGCCGTCGCGCTGGCCGCGCACCGCGGCCTGGACCCGGACCGGCCGCGCCACCTGACCCGCTCGATCGTCCTCGGCTGACCGCCCGTCACCCCGCACCGCCGGTAACGGCTTCGCCACCCAAACCGCCCAGGAGACGGCAAAGAGCGATAAACCTCACCTCTCAGGACCAGACCAATCGAGCAACTGGACTAGACCTCTTAGACCCGGCCAAGGGAAACTGTCCCCCGTGAAGCACGTCATCGCACTCGATGTAGGCGGCACCGGCATGAAGGCCGCGCTGGTCGCCCAGGACGGCTCCGTGCTGTTCGAAGCACGCCGACCGACCGGGCGGGAGCACGGCCCCGACGCCGTCGTCGCCACCATCCTCGACTTCGCCGCCGACCTGGCGCGGGAGGGCCGCACCCGGTTCGGCGAAGCCCCCCTCGCGGCGGGCGTCGCCGTGCCGGGGACGATCGACGAGAAGAACGGGATCGCGGTCTTCTCCGCCAACCTCGGCTGGCGGGACCTGCCGATGCGCAAGCTGCTCGGCGAGCGCCTCGGCGGCATCCCGGTCGCCCTCGGCCACGACGTCCGCTCCGGCGGCCTCGCCGAGGGCCGGGTCGGCGCCGGGCAGGGGGTCGAGCGCTTCCTGTTCATCGCGCTGGGCACCGGCATCGCGGGCGCCATCGGCATCAACGGCTCCATCGAGGCAGGCGCCCACGGCTACGGCGGCGAGATCGGCCACGTGGTGGTCCGCCCCGGCGGCCCGCAGTGCGGCTGCGGCGCCCGCGGCTGCCTGGAGACCCTGGCCTCGGCCTCCGCGGTCTCCCGGGCCTGGGCCGGGGCCAGCGGCGACCCGGAGGCCGACGCCGCCGCCTGCGCGAGCGCCGTCGACGCCGGCGACCCGAAGGCCCTCGCGATCTGGCGGAACGCGGTGGACGCGCTCGCCGACGGCATCGTGCTGGCGCAGAGCCTGCTGGACCCGTCGACGGTGATCGTCGGCGGCGGGCTGGCCGAGGCCGGTGACACGCTCTTCACGCCGCTGCGTGCCGCGGTGACCGAGCGCCTGACCTTCCAGATGCCCCCGAAGGTCGTTCCGGCCATGCTCAAAGACACCGCCGCGTCCCTGGGCGCCGGCTTGCTCGCCTGGGATCTGCTCTCCATGGAGGTGACCGCGTGACCGCGGACCGTACTGCACTGGCCGGAGCCCGACTGGTCCTGCCCGGCGGGGTGATCGACGCGGGCCGGATCTCCGTCGAGGGCACCCGCGTCGCGGGCCTCGGCGGCGAGGCGGAGCCGAGCGACCTCGACCTGACCGGGTACACCGTCGTCCCCGGCTTCGTCGACCTGCACGTGCACGGCGGCGGCGGCGCCTCGTACGCCTCCGGGATCGCCGAGGAGGCGCTCACCGCCGCCCGCACGCACCTGGAGCACGGCACCACCACGACGATGGCCTCCACCGTCACCGGCGAGATCGACGAGGTCTGCCGCCAGGCGGCGGTGCTCTCCGAGCTCGTCGAGGACGGCGTCCTGGCCGGCATCCACTTCGAGGGCCCGTTCATCTCGCACAACCGGTGCGGCGCCCACCGCCCCGACCTGCTGCGCGACCCGGACCCGGCGCTGGTGCGCAAGCTCGCCGACGCGGGCCGCGGCCACACCAGGATGTTCACCCTGGCCCCGGAGCTGCCCGGCGGCCTGGAGTCGGTGCAGATGCTGTCCGAGCTCGGCATCATCGCCGCCGTCGGCCACACCGACTCCGACTACGAGGTCACCTTGCGGGCGATCGACGCCGGCGCCACCGTGGCCACCCACCTGTTCAACGCGATGCCGGGCATCCAGCACCGCGCCCCCGGCCCGATCGTCGCCCTGCTGGAGGACGAGCGGGTCACCGTCGAGCTGGTCAACGACGGCGTCCACCTGCACCCCTCGGTGGTCGAGCTGGCCTACGGCACGGCCGGGGCCGAGCGGGTCGCGCTGATCACCGACGCGATGGGCGCGGCCGGCATGGGCGACGGCCTGTACCCGCTCGGCCCGCTGCAGGTCCGGGTCGAGGACGGCGTGGCCCGCCTGGTCGAGGGCGGCTCCATCGCGGGCTCCACCCTCACCCTGGACGTCGCCTTCCGCCGCGCCGTCACCGTCCTCGGCCTGTCCCTGAACCAGGCCGTCACCTCGCTGTCCACCGTCCCCGCCCGCCTGCTGGGCCTGGGCGACACCATCGGCACCCTGGAGGCCGGAAAGAACGCCGACCTGGTCGTCCTCGACTCCGACAGCTACGAACTCGTCGCGGTGATGCGCCGCGGCGAGTGGATCGTCGGCGCGGACCGCTTCGCCCGGGCCGGCAACCCGGCCTGACCGGGCGCCGCCCGCCCAGGGCGGCCCCGGCCTCCCGACACGCGTTCACGGTCGGGTGAGCAGCGGAACCTGCGCCTCGCTACTCACCCACCGGGAGCTCCCCCTTGCCGCTCGCCCGCACCTCCGAGCTGCTCGCCGCCGCCGTCCACGACCGGCGCGGCCTGCCCGCCTTCAACGTCATCACCCTGGAGCACGCCGAGGCCATCGCCACCGGCGCCGAGGCCGCCGGGACGCCCGTCGTGCTGCAGCTCAGCCAGAACGCGATCGCCTACCGCGGCGGACGGCTGCTGCCGATCGCCCGCGCCTGCGCCGAGGTCGCCGCCGCCGCCCGCGTCCCCGTCTCGCTGCACCTCGACCACGTCGAGGACCCGGACCTGCTGCGCGCCGCCCCCGCCGCCGGGTTCTCCTCCGCGATGTTCGACGCCTCCGCGCTCCCGCACGACGAGAACGTCAAGGCCACCGCGGAGGCCACCGCCTGGGCCCACCGCCACGGCCTGCACCTGGAGGCCGAACTCGGCCGGGTCGGCGGCAAGGACGGCGAGCCGCCGCTGGGCGCGCACGCCCCCGGCGCCCGCACCGACCCGGCCGAGGCCGCCCGCTACGTCGCCGACACCGGCGTGGACGCGCTGGCCGTCGCGGTCGGCTCCGCGCACGCGATGACCACCCGCACCGCCGCCCTGGACCACGCCCTGATCCGCGCCCTGGCCGCCGCCGTCCCCGTCCCGCTGGTCCTGCACGGCAGCTCCGGCGTCCCGGACGCGGCGCTCGCCGAGGCGGTCGCCGCGGGCATGGTGAAGATCAACATCGGCACCGCGCTCAACCTCGCCTGCACCCCGGCGATCCGCGCCCACCTGACCGCCCACCCCACCGCCACCGACCCGCGCCGCTACCTGTCCGCGGCCCGCGCGGCGATGGCGGCCACCGTCGAGCACCTGGCCCGGGTGGTCTCCGCCCGGGCCTGAGCCCAGGGCGCGGGGGAACCCTCCCCCGCGCCGCGGCCGCCCTACTTCGGGTAGTCGTTGACGCTCATCGGCGTCAGCGCGACCTGGTCCAGCAGCACCGGGTTGCCCGCCCCCGCCGGCACGGTCAGCGTGATGGTGTTCGACCCGGCCTGCAGCACCGGCCATATGTTGGTGCTGAACCAGGACTGGGCCGGGTCGGCGGCCGGGTTCTTCGAGTAGTTCTTGAAGGTCACCCCGCCCGCGTGCTCCTTGCCGTTGACGGTGACCTGCGCGGGCTGGTCGGTGCCGGTGTTGTTGAAGTGCAGCCAGAGCTTGGTCTGCCCGCCGGCGTCCGAGTTGACCGTCCAGGTGAAGGACGACCCGGCCTGCAGGACGAGGTAGCTGCCGTCGGCGGAGAGCGCGCCCTTGACCGTGCGGTCGGTCGCGGCGCCGGTCGCCTGCAGCTTGGACGCGTCGCTGATCGGCTCGGTCGCGGCGCTCGGGCTGGGCGCGGCGCTGCTCGCGGGCGCGCTGGGGCTGTTCGCGGCGTTCGCGGCCGCGGTCGGCGCGGCCTTGCCGGTCGGGTCGGCCGTGGGCTTGCCGTCCGGGTCGCCGGTGGAGAGCGCGACGCCCGCGCCGATCGCGATCGCGGCGACCACGGCGACGGCGCCGATGACCGCGGCCTTGCCGCGGCCCGCGGGCCGCTCCTCGCCGGGCTTCGGGCGCGAGCGCTCGGCGTACCGGGGCTGCTGGGGCAGCGCGGTGGTGGCCTCCTGGCCGGGGCCGCCGTAGCCGGGCGCGCCGCCGGGGCCCGGGCCGTACCCGGGCTGCGGGGCCTGCGGGTAGGCGGGCCGCTCGCCGTAGGTGGCGCGGCCGACCTCCATCGGGCGCTGGTAGCCGCTGCGGGGGCGGTCGGCGGCGGGCTGCTCGCCCTCGGCCGGGCGGTACAGGTACGCGAAGGGATCTTCCTCGCCCGCGCCCTCGGGCGCTGCGCCGCTGTTGCCGGGCGTGGTCACGTTCGACTCTCCTGGGCTGGTTGCACTCGTACCCAGGGCACCCTACCTGCCCCCGGTGAGCGGGGGACAAACGGTCTCAGCCCGCCCGGCGGTGCGAGCGCTCGCCTCGCGAGCCCCGGGCGGCGCCGCCGCGGGTGCGCTTCTCGTCGTACATCCGCTCGTCCGCGGAGTGCAGCACCTCGTCGATGCTCATGCCGCAGCCGGCCCAGCCGATGCCGAGGCTGACGCCGACCCGCACCGCCCGGTTGTCGATCCGCATCGGCGGCAGGATCGCGCTGCGCAGCCGCCCGGCCAGCTCCTTGGCCTCCTCGCGGCCGATGTTGTCGGCGAGGACGACGAACTCGTCGCCGCTCATCCGGGCGACCGTGTCGCCCTCCCGGACGACCTGCTGGAGGCGGCGGGCGATCTCGATCAGGACGGCGTCGCCGGTGTTGTGGCCGTGCCGGTCGTTGACCAGCTTGAAGCCGTCGAGGTCGCAGTAGAGGACGGCGAGGCCGCGCTCCCCGGCGTGGGCGCCGCGGCGGTGGCCGTGCCAGAGGTCGCCGGGCGGGTGCTCGGGGGGGACGACGGCGTGCACGTGGTGGGCGGGGACGCCGGTGTGCTGCAGCACCTCCCCGGCGGCGAAGGCGGCCCGGTCGCGCTCCAGGGCCCCGTCGGGGGGCGCGTAGCCGTGCGCGGGGGGTGCGGGCGCCGCGGCGGCCGCCCGGCCGTCCAGGGCGGCGTGGGCGCCCTGGTGGGGCTCCCCGGGGAGCGCCTGGCCGGGGACGTGGGCGGGGGGCGGTGCGACCGGACAGAGACGGCGGGCGAGCCGGGCGCGCAGTTCGGCGCCGTTGGGCAGCCCGGTGAGCGCGTCGTGGCTGGCCCGGTGGGCCAGCTGCAGCTCGTGCCGCTTGCGGTCCTCGATGTCCTCGACGTGGGTGAGCAGGAAGCTGGGCCCCTCGGCGGCGTCGGCGACCACCGAGTTGCGCAGGCAGACCCACTGGTAGCCGCCGTCGCGCCGGGACAGCCGCAGCTCGGCCCGGCCGCCCTCGGCGCTGGTGCGCAGCAGCAGCTCCAGGTCGTCGGGGTGGACCAGGTCGACGAAGCGCTGCTGGCGCAGGGCGGCCCGGGGGCGGCCCAGCAGTCGGCACAGGGCGTCGTTGACGCGGCTGAGCTGGCCGGTGGCCTCGCCGTGCAGTTCGGTGATGGCCATCCCGCTGGGGGCGTACTCGAAGGCCTGCCGGAAGGACTCCTCGCTGGCCCGCAGGGCCTGCTGCTCCTTCTCCAGCCGGGCCAGGGCGCGCTGCATCTCGGCCCGCAGCCGGGCGTTGCCGATGGCTATGGAGGCCTGCAGGGAGAACATCTCCAGGGCCTCGCGGGTCCAGGCGCCGGGCCGCTTTCCGCTGCGCGGGCGGTCGACCGAGAGGATGCCGAGCAGGTCGCCCCCGGCGCTGTACATCGGGGCGAGCAGGACGTCGGAGGGGTGCCAGTCGTTGCCGTAGACGGGCATCGGTCCGTCGCCGGTCCAGGTGGGGACGTCGGTGGCGATGGCCCAGCCGCGGTCGTGCGGCAGGAAGCGCAGGGTGCCCCAGTGGTCGGCGACCTGGAGCATCCGCTCCCAGGACTCCCGGGAGCCGACCTGGCCGAGCAGGACGGCGGGGCCGCCGAAGGTGCTCTCCTCGATCTCCCAGACGGCGGCGACCACCAGGTCGCCGTCGGGGCGGACCAGGCTGACCGCGGCGGCGTCGAACCCGAGCCCGTGGACCGCGCCCTCGACGACCGCCTGAAGGGTCCCCGCCAGGCTCCGGGCAGCGTTGAGGTCCGCCACGACCCGGTGCAAGGTGCGGAGGGTCGCGAGGCGGACGTAGGGCTCCGACTCGGCTTCCATGCGGGGGCTCCCCGGCTGCTTCGGATGGTTCTTGAAAGGTTGTCGTCCGATTGCCAGAAGAACTGAATCACAGGGAGCACTGCGATAGGCACGCTCGGTCAGCAATAGCCGGTCACTGTGACTCAAATCACATAATGATCAGGGAGGTGCGACCCCGGACCGGGCGGACCTACGACCGGACTACGACCACGGCCCGATACCGGCGCACCCGACCGGCGACTAGCGTGCGGTACGTGTACAGCTCCCAGCAGTCCCCCGCCGCCCCCGCGGCCCCCGCCCCCGCGGCGGCGGCCGACGCCACCCCCGAGGAGTTCCGGGCCGCCCTCGGGCAGCTCGCCGCGGGCGTCTCGCTGCTGACCGTGCACGACCCCGAGGACGGCGAGGACGCGGGCATGACCGCCACCTCGTTCCTGTCGGTGTCGCTGGAGCCGCCGCTGGTGCTGGTCTCGGTCCGCGAGGACTCGCGGATGGACGAACTGCTGGCCCGGGCCGAGACCTGGGCGGTGTCGCTGCTGGGCGAGGAGCACCGCACGCTGGCCTCCCGGTTCGCGATGAAGGGCCGGCTCAGCGACCGGCTGCTGTTCGCCGACGCCGCCTGGCACCGCGGCCCGCGCACCGGCGCCCCGCTGGTCGACGGCGCGCTGGCGACCGTGGAGTGCCGCACCGAGCAGCGCGTCCCGGCCGGCGACCACACCCTGGTGCTCGGCCGCGTCCTGTCCGCCCGGGTGCCCTCCCCCGCCGGGCGCCCGCTGCTGTACCTGCGCGGCGGCTACCGGCAGCTCGGCTGACGGCCCGTCACTCCGGACGGATCCGGCCCCGGCCATGCTTCAGCCCCGAGCGGTGCCGCTTGTTCTCCAGCCGCCGCTCGACCATGCCGCGGCTCGGCTTGGTGGCCCGCCGGGCCTTCGGTGGCGGCGCGGTGGCCTCCCCCAGCAGCGCGGCCAGCCGGGCCGCGGCCACCTCCCGGTTGCGCCACTGCGAGCGGTGCTCGGAGGCCCGGACCACCAGCACCCCGTCCACCAGCCGGGAGGCCAGCCGCTCCAGGGCGCGCTCCTTCCACACCGCGGGCAGCGCCTCGGAGGCCGCCAGGTCCCACCGCAGCTCGACCCGCGAGTCGGAGGTGTTCACGTGCTGCCCGCCGGGGCCGGAGGAACGGGAGAAGCGCCAGACGAGCTCGGCGTCGGGCACGACCACCGAACCCCGTACGCGCACGGGCTCAGTCATGCCGCCCATCATCCCGCCCGTCCCCGGCCCCGTCACCTGGTTAAGCCGCCCCGGCCGAACCGGCACAATGGCGGGCGTGATCGAGCTCGGCTACTCCCTCTCCACCCGCTTCCCCGACCCCCCGCAGACCGACTACCGCACCGCGTCGGTCCGTTCGCTGCGGCACGACCTGTTCGCGGGCGACGTGTACCTGGAGACGGACGAGGGCGCGGGCCTGGAGACCCGCTGGCACTGGGTGCCGGTGCTGGACTTCGCCTGGGCGGTGTGCGACATCGCCGAACGGCTCGACGAGGGCCCGCGCGGCAGCCGGGAGGCCCGGGTCCGCACCGAGGACCTCGACTTCACCCAGAACACCGAACTGCTGCGCTTCGCCCGCCGGTTCGGCTGGGTCGAGATCACCGCGACCTGGCTGCCCGACGAGGAGCCGCTGGTCGTCCGGCACGCCGAACTGCGCCGCGAGGCCCGGGACTTCCTGCAGGACCTGCTGGCCGACCTGACCGAGCTGCACGAGGGACTCGCCGACAACCCCAACGTCTGGACCCTGCAGGGCCGCTACCCGAGAATCTGAGTCCGGCGCCGGGCACCGCCCGGGCGGAGGAATCCGTCCGTCCGCGAATCGGTGGAACCATCGACCGCCCGTCCGGCGTTCTCTGGGCAAAACCGACCGAAGGGACACCACAGACCATGCCCGTGAGCCTCTCCAAGGGTGGCAACGTCTCGCTGACCAAGGAGGCCCCCGGCCTGACCGCGGTCACCGTCGGCCTCGGCTGGGACGTGCGCACCACCACCGGTGCCGAGTTCGACCTCGACGCCAGCGCGATCGTCCTGAACGGCGAGGGCAAGGTCTACTCGGACCGGCACTTCGTCTTCTTCAACAACACCAGCACCCCGGACAGCAGCGTCGTGCACACCGGCGACAACCGCACCGGCGAGGGCCAGGGCGACGACGAGCAGATCAACGTCAACCTGGCCGCGCTGCCCGCCGACGTGCAGCGGATCACCTTCCCGGTGTCGATCTACGACGGCAACAACCGCGGCCAGAGCTTCGGCCAGGTCCGCAACGCCTACATCCGGGTGCTGAACCAGGCGGGCGGCGCCGAGATCGCCCGCTACGACCTCTCCGAGGACGCCGCCACCGAGACCGCGATGGTCTTCGGCGAGCTCTACCGCAACGGCGCCGAGTGGAAGTTCCGCGCCATCGGCCAGGGCTACGCCTCCGGCCTGGTCGGCATCGCCCAGGACTTCGGCGTCAACGTCTGACGACCCGCGGCAGCGCGCGCAGCGGCCCCCCGGAGGGTTCCGGGGGGCCGCTGCGCGCAGTGCGCCGGGTCAGGAACGACCGGCCCGCAGCTCCGGCAGCTCCAGCAGCTCGGTCTCGTCGTGCGCGGTCAGGTCGACCACCTCGGGCTCGGTGTCCGACTCGGCGTGCTGGTGGCTCGGCGGCTGCTCCACCGCCTGGTGCGCGGGCGGCGCGGCGTCCACCGGAGCCGCGTCCAGCACCGCGTAGCGCTCGCTGTCGGCCAGCGCCTCGTCGCCCACCACGTCCGCCAGGTCGCCGACCGCGGGCGCCGGGGCGCCGGAGCGCAGCGCGGCCCGGGCGGCGCCGGGGCGGCCGAAGAAGCTGAACGCGGTGGCCCGCGGCCGCTGCGGCGCGGGCACGACCGGCCGGGCGGCCTCCTGCGCGGGCAGCGCCGGACCGACCGGGCGCAGCGCGGCCGAACCGGTGGCCTGCACCGGCTCCGGCATCTTCGGGCGCAGCTCGACCTGGGCCCGCTCGTCCACCGCGCGGCGCGCCTCGGCGACCGCCGCCTGCCGCTCCAGGTGCCGCATCGCGGCCTGCGCCCGGACGAACGAGGCGGGGGTGACGGGGTGCTTGGGGCGGGCGGCCTCCACCGCCCTGCGGGCCGCCTCGGCCTCCTTCAGGGCCTGCTCGGCGACCATCACGGCGCGCTCGCGCAGCAGCCGGGCGATCTCGGTCTCGGCCTTGGCCAGCCGGGACTTCTCCGCGGTCAGCCGCCGCCCGAACCGGGTGGCGCGCTCCTCGGCGACCTCGGCCGCGTACTCGGCCTCGGCGATCTGCTCCTCGTAGCGCTCCTCGTCGCGCAGTCGGCGCACCACCGCGAGCTCTGCGGCGGCCCGGGCGGCCCGGTCGCGCTGGCGCAGCACCAGGGCCAGGCCGACCACGGCGACCACGGCGGCGACCCCGACCGAACGGGCCACGACCTGGTCCGGGCTGGCCACCAGCGCGGCCAGCGCCGCGACCACGAGCACGCCGGAGGCGACCGGGGGCAGCAGCCGGCCGAGGACGGAGGAATGACGGTGGCGTCCGCGAGACATGGCTAGAAACTAGCGTGCGAATCGCGGCGCTGTCAGCCTCGCCCCCCATTCGGGCCTTGACAGTCCGCGACGACCACGGAAGGCGACCCTCCGGTGACGGCGCGTCAGCGGCCGTCAGCGCGGGGAGGCGGCCGTCCCGCGCGGGTGCTCGGGGTCGTCGTGGTCGTCCGGGAGCCTGCAGACGTGCTGCAGCCACAGCGCGACCGCGATCACCGCCGCGCCCGCCAGCACCGCGAACAGCGCGGTCTGCGCCTGCGACCGGCGGGCCGCGACGTCCAGCGAGCCGAGCAGGAACACCCCGACGCCCGCGTAGATCCCGGTCACCACCGCGGAGACCAGCGCACTGGCCTGCCCCAGCACCAGCGCCCGGGCCGCGTGCAGCGGGTCCACCCCCTTGGCGCCCGGCTGCCGCTCCCGCACCGCCTTCAGCCGGGAGCGCAGCGAGATCGCCGCGGCCAGCAGCACCACGGCGACCGCCGCCAGCACGTACGGCGCGTAGGCGGGCACCCCGGGCAGCGTGCCCAGCGAGTCCCACAGCCGGGCCCCGCCCCAGGACAGCAGCCCCGTGATCGCGGTGATGCCGAGCAGCAGGCGGAGACGGAGCGGCTTCACGCGGACGGGCTTCCTTCCAGTGGTTCGACGGCGGGCGCTAGGCCACCGTACCGGCCGGGTCGCGCCCCCGGGGGAGCTACGCCCGCGTGCGTCCGGAAGTTCCCGGGCTCACTCCGGCAGCCGCAGCTGCAGGTCGGCGCGGAGCCGCACGCCCTGCGCCGCGGCGCCGCCGAGGGCCGCCAGCAGCTCGGCGACCGGTCCGTGGCCCGGCACCTCGGCCGCCGGGTCGGCGTCCTGCCAGGGGGCCAGCACGAACGCCCGCTCGTGGGCCCGCGGGTGGGGCAGCGTCAGGTGCGGGTCGTCGCTGGTGACGCCCTCGTAGGCGAGCACGTCGACGTCCAGGGTGCGCGGCCCCCAGCGGACCTCGCGGACCCGGCCGAACGCGTCCTCCACCGCGTTGGCCCGCTCCAGCAGGTCCTGCGGGGGCAGCGAGGTGCGCAGCACCGCGACGGCGTTGAAGTAGCTCGGCTGGTTCTCGGGGCCGCCCACGGCGTCCGTCTCGTACACCGCGGACAGCGCGGTCACCCGCACCCCCGGGGTGTCCTCCAGGGCGTCCACGGCGCCCTGGAGGGTCTCCAGGCGGTTGCCCAGGTTGCTGCCCAGGGCGACGGCGGCGGTCCGGGAGTCGTGCAGGGTGGACTCCACGCGGTCCACCCTGCCCTGCAGGTCGAACGTGGTCGGCGTGGCGGTCGGGTCGGTCGTGGCCAATGGAGTTCCCTCTGCTCGGGCTCCACCGGGCGCGGTCAGGCGCGGCTCCGGCGGATCGTGATGGTGACGTCGTCGAACGGGACGGTGATCGGGGCGTCCGGCTTGTGCACGGTGACCTCGACCTCCTCGACCACCTCGTGACGCAGGCACTGGTCGGCGATCCGCTGGGCCAGCGTCTCGATCAGGTCGACCGGGTCGCCCGCGATCACCGCGGTGACCTCCTCCGCGATCACGCCGTAGTGCGCGGTGCGGGTCAGGTCGTCCCCCGTGGCGGCCGGACGGGTGTCGAGGAACAGCACCAGGTCGACCACGAAGGTCTGTCCCTCGATCCGCTCGCGCTCGAAGACGCCGTGGTGGCCGCGGGCACGGAGCCCGCGCAGGGTGACGCGGTCCAGCAAAAGAATCACTGCTCCCAGCTGTCGGCCCCGCCCTGGGCGGGGACGGGCGGGCACCGTCGCCCGCCGCCCCTCGAATCTACCTTCGAGCACCGACCACCAGGGACCGCCTCCCCGGCCGCCCACCCGATCGGACCGGCCACCGCGGCCCTTGACGCCACCGCCCCGGCGGCGCTACTCGTCCTCGTCCTCGTCCTCGTCGTCCCCGCTGGTGAGCACCGGCGACCCGTGGTGGGACCACAGCTTCCACCCGTCCGCCGTCCGCCGGAACAGGTTCGTCGACACCACCTTGCCGCCCACCAGCGGCCCCAGCTCGCCCTCCTCCTCCGGCTCGCCGCCGGACAGGATGTTCTCGGTGCAGGTCACCAGGGCCGCGTCGCCCCGGACGTCCACCTCGACGTCGGTCAGGAAGAACTGGATGTACTCGGTGTTCGCCATGATCAGCATGTACGAGCGGGTCACCTGGGCCCGGCCGATCAGCGCCGGCCAGCCCGGGTGCACGCAGTACACCCCGCTCTTGTCGTCCGCTTCGTCCGCGCCCAGCCAGATCGACTCGACGGCCTCCAGGTCGCCGTTCTCCAGCGCCTCGTACAGCGCCTGGTTGACGGCCAGCACCGCCTCCTGGTCCGGCTCCAGCGCCGCCGCCCGGTCGTTGCCGCCGCTCATCGCTTCCGCCACGTCTACCCCCTCTGCGCCGCCTGCTCCCAGGCCGCGACGACTCGTACGGCGTCAGCCGTGCCGGACACGTCATGCACCCGGACCGCCCAGGCACCCGCCTTCGCCGACAGCACCGAGACCGCCGCCGTGGCGTCGTCCCGCTGCCGCGCCGGGCGCAGCTCCCCGGTTTCCGGGTTGGCCAGCAGCGTACCCAGGAAGCGCTTGCGCGAAGCCGCCACCAGCACCGGCCGTCCCAGCGCGGTCAGCGCGTCCAGCCGCCCCAGCAGCGCCCAGTTGTGCGCGCCGGTCTTCGCGAAGCCCAGGCCCGGGTCGAGGATCAGCTGCTCCTCCTTCACCCCCGCGGCCAGCAGCTCCTCCACCCGGACGGTCAGCTCCCGCACCACGTCCGCGACCACGTCGTCGTACACCGCCAGGGAGTCCATGTCCGCGGACTGGCCGCGCCAGTGCATCACCACGAACGGCGCGCCGGTCCCGGCGACCACCTCGGCCATCGCCGGGTCGGCGAGCCCCCCGGACACGTCGTTGACCACCCGGGCGCCCGCGGCGACGGCCGCCGCCGCGACGCTCGCCCGCATGGTGTCCACCGACACCACCGCCCCGGCCCGGGCCAGCTCGGTGACCACCGGCACCACCCGGCGCAGCTCCTCCGCCTCGGTCACCCGCACCGCCCCCGGCCGGGTCGACTCCCCGCCCACGTCCACCAGGTCCGCCCCGCGCGCCACCAGGTCCAGCCCGTGCGCGACCGCCTTGGCCGGGTCCAGCCACATCCCCCCGTCCGAGAACGAGTCCGGCGTGACGTTGACCACCCCCATCACCGCACAGCGCTCAAGGACGGGCAGACCGGGGACGTTCTCGCTCATGCGTCCCATTATCGGCGCACCCCCCGGGGGGAACGCGAAACCAGGGGCGCGAGGAACTGCGCGGCCAACCGAGCACGCACAGCAAGATCGCGACGCAGGACGATCACTTGCACTGTCCCGCGACCTCGCTGACGTACACCTCCCGCCGCGCGCAGTTCCCCGCGCCCCTGTCGGTGCGCTCCCAGCCTTCCCCCTACGCCGCCTTGTCGAGCTGCGCCGCAGGCTCCTGCATCAGCCCCTGCCGCTGCCGCTTGCGCCCGAACCGCGGCATGCCCAGCGTGATGAACGCCTCCGCCTGCATCGCGGCGAAGCCGATCCGCGGGAGGTCGCGGGTGTGCTGGTAGACCAGGAAGCGCGGCTCCCAGCTGGGCTGGAACTTCGCGTTGAACTTGTACAGCGACTCGATCTGGAACCAGCGCGACAGGAACACCAGCAGCCCGCGCCAGGCCCGCAGAACCGGCCCGGCACCGATCCGCTCGCCGCGGGCCAGGGCCGAGCGGAACATCGCGAAGTTCAGCGAGACCCGGCGCACGCCCATCGCCCCGACCTCCTGGAGGGCGGCGACGATCAGCAGTTCGTTGAGGCCCGGGTCGGCCTCCCGGTCGCGGCGCATGAGCTCCAGCGAGATGCCGTCCTCGCCCCACGGGACGAAGTGCAGCACCGCCTTCAGGTCGTCGCCCGGCCCGGCGGCCTCGCCCTCCTCGGGGGCCTTGTGCGCGGTGACGACCACGCAGTCGTCGTCACCCGGGTCGCCGAAGCGGCCGAGCGCCATCGAGAAGCCGCGCTCGGTGTCGGTGCCGCGCCAGCGGGCGGCCGCGTCGCCGATCCGGCGCTTCTCCTCGAGGGTGAGGTCGCCGACCCGGCGGACCTTGCAGGAGTAGCCGTTGCGCTCGATCCGCTTGACCATCTGGCGGACGTTGCGCATGGCGCGGCCGGAGAGCGAGAAGGTGGCGGTGTCGACGATGGCCTCGTCGCCGAGTTCGAGGGCGTCGAGCCCGGCCTCCCGGGTCCACACCTCGCCGCCGACCTCGGAGCAGCCCATCACGGCGGGCACCCAGGCGTGCTCGCGGGCGGTCGTCATGAAGACCTTGATCGCGCCGGGCCAGGCCTCGACGTCGCCGACCGGGTCGCCGGAGGCCAGCATCACGCCGGAGACCACCCGGTAGGAGATCGCGGCCTTGCCGGTGGGCGAGAACAGCACGCTCTTGTCGCGGCGCAGCGCGAAGTAGCCGAGCGAGTCGCGCCTGCCGTGCCGGGCGAGCAGTTCGCGCACCCGCAGCTCGTCCTCGGGGGTGAGCTCGGGCTCGGGCCGCTCCGGGCGCAGTGCCAGGTACGCGGTGGTGAGGGCGGTGACCAGGCCGAGCGCGCCGAGCGAGTAGCCGACCAGGTCGCCGATCCGGTCGGAGGTGTAGTGGATCGGGCCCTCGAAGCCGAACAGGCCGTAGCCGACGTGCTCCAGCCGCTGGAACAGCGACGGGTCGCCGATCTCGGCCTTCCAGCGGACCGAGACGATGACCAGGCCCAGCAGCACCGAGACGACGCCGAGCACGACGAAGTTGAGCACCGCGCGCCAGCGGGTGCGCGGGTCGGCCTTGGCGTAGAACTCGCGCCGGTGGACCAGCATCACGACGAGCAGCGCCAGCGAGATCGCGGCCTGCCCGAACTGGTGCCAGCGCAGCAGGTGCAGCGCCGCGCCGACCGGCAGCAGCACGCACACGGCCCGCCAGGCGCGCGCCTTGCGGCGGCGCAGGGCGTGCGCGAGCAGCACCAGCAGCATGCCGACCATCAGGGTGCCGGCGGCGGCCAGCGAGGTGGTGCCGCCGGGGAGCTGACCGGCCCAGACGTGCATCTTGGTGAGCCGCAGCCTGGGGAAGACCGCGCAGGCGATGTCGACCAGGCCGATGGCCAGGCAGGCGTAGCCGACCGCCCCCGGCAGCCAGGGGCGCGGCACCCCGGCGGCCTGGTCGCGGAGCGCCTGCAGACCCCGGGGACGGGGTGCGTCGGTGGTGGTCTCAGCGGACACGGGAGCGCTCATGAGAACTCAGCCTAGAGGCACCGGGGCGCTGTGCGCGCACTCCGGGACCGGGTGCGTGACGGACCTTCATGACAGTTCCTTTTTCTGGCAATCCGCACGTCAAGTGCGGTCCACGGAGCGGTGTGGGCCGCTCTCCCGGAGCCCCGGTCGAACGGTTGCGCTCGTCGGTCCGGGGGACGCGGCACCGCTGCCGCACCCGCACCCGTGGCCGCCTTCCCGGCGGTTCGGCGCGTCTCCCCCCGGTGGACGCCGCGTTCCACTGCGCCGGTTCCCCGGCACGGGACCCGCCCGTTCGCACGGATTTCCGACGCCCGGTCAGCGTACCCCGACTCGCCGCCGACGGGCCGTCAGATGACGATGGCGGGGCCGAAGTCGAGGAGGACCGGAAGCCATGGAGCTGACCAGCCGGACACTGGTGTACGCGCTGGCCGCGGTGGCCGCGGCCGCCCTGCTCGGCACCCTCTGGCTGTGGCCCAGACTGGCCCGGCAGCGCCCGCTGCCGGTGCTGGGACGGCTCGGGCTGCTGGTGGTGACCCAGGTGGCGGCGCTGGGGGTGCTGCTGCTGTCGGTGAACAACGCGTACGGCTTCTACAGCTCCTGGAACGACCTGCTGCGCCCCGGCGGCGCCCCGCTGGCGCTGGTCTCGGCGAAGTCCCCGGGCGCCGCCCCGGAGACCGGGAAGCTGGTGGTGCCGACCGACGAGGGCGGGCTGGAGACGGTCAGGGACGTGCTGCCCGAGGGCACCCCGGAGGAGGTCGGCCGGGTCGACTCGGTGCGGATCACCGGCACCGCCTCCGGCCTGTCCGACCAGGTCTTCGTCTACCTGCCGCCGGAGTACTTCAACCCGCGCTACGCCCGCGAGCGCTTCCCGGTGCTGCTGGCCCTGGCCGGCTACCCGGGCCCGTCGCTGCACCTGGTCGAGGGCCTGCGGCTGCCGCAGACCGCGTCGGAGCTGCAGCGCGGCGGGGAGATGGCGCCGACCGTGATCGTGATGGCCCGCCCCACCGTCGCCCCGCCGCGCAACACCGAGTGCGTGGACGTCCCGGGCGGGCCGCAGGCGGAGACCTGGTTCGCCGCGGACGTCCCGGCGGCGCTGCGCTCGGCGTACCGGGTCAGCCGGTCGGCCGGGTCCTGGGGGGTGTTCGGCTACTCCACCGGCGGGTCCTGCGCGCTGCGGCTGGCGATGCGGCACCCGGACACCTACCGGAACGCGGCCGGGATGCACGCGGACTACACGGTGCCGAACGACCGCTGGACGGACGGCGACCTGTTCCGCGGCGACCGGGCGGCCGCCCAGCAGTTCGACCTGGACTGGCGGCTGAAGAACCTGCCCGCGCCGCGGGCCGAGCTGCTGCTGGTCTCCACCCGGGCCGAGGACGACTTCCCGGCCACCCAGCGGTTCCTGGCCGACGCCCAGCAGGTGTCGGCGGCCCACCCGGAGCTGCAGGTCGACTCGATCTTCCTGCCCGACGGCGGCCACTCCTTCGAGACCTGGCGCCGCGAGCTGCCCGCCACCCTGGAGTGGCTCAGCGACCACCTCGACCCGCCGCCGGACCGCGAGCCGCGCGGCTGAGCACGCGCGGGGGCGCCGCCCGTCCGGGCGGCGCCCCCGCGGCGCACTGACGCCGGCTCGGCGGTCGGCTCGTCAGCGACCGCCGATGATCAGGCTCATCGCCTCGTTGCGGGTGGCCGGGTCGCGCAGCTGACCGCGGACGGCGGAGGTGAGGGTCTTCGCCCCGGGCTTGCGGATGCCGCGCATCGACATGCACATGTGCTCGCACTCGATCACCACGATGGCGCCGCGCGGCTCCAGGATCCGCATCAGCGCGTCCGCGACCTGGCTGGTCAGCCGCTCCTGCACCTGCGGACGGCGGGCGTACACGTCGACCAGCCGGGCCAGCTTGGACAGGCCGGTGATCTTGCCGCTGGTGGACGGGATGTAACCGACGTGCGCGACGCCGCGGAACGGGACGAGGTGGTGCTCGCAGGTGGAGTACACCTCGATGTCCTTGACCAGCACCATCTCGTCGTGGCCCAGGTCGAAGGTGGTGGTCAGCACGTCCTCCGGCTGCTGCCACAGGCCGGCGAATATCTCCCGGTAGGCGCGGGCCACCCGGGCCGGGGTCTCCAGCAGGCCCTCGCGGTCCGGGTCCTCCCCGACGGCGATCAGCAGCTCGCGGACGGCGTTCTCGGCCCGCTTCTGGTCGAACTCGCGGACGGGGTGCTCACCGTCGAGCGTCACCGGATCGATCATGCGTGCCTCGCTGCTCGTCAGTCGGGAAGATCCCGGTCAAGAGGGTCGGTGCAGCACGGATGCCGCGCCTCCAGGGTACAAACCCGGGAAGCGCGGCATCCATTCCGAACGGATATTCGGTCGCTCAGCTCTCGACCTGGCCGCCGTCGACCGGCGGGAGCTTCACGACGTCCACCGGGTCGGTCGGGGCGGTCGCGGAGCCGTTGGTCAGCGCCAGCTCCTTCGGCGACTGCACCGGCGGCCGGGTGGACGGGGTGCGGTGGGCCGAGCCGGTCCACGCCGGACGCGGGGGACGCTTGATCACCGGAGCGAAGATCTCGGCGATCTGCTCCTTGTTCAGCGTCTCCTTCTCCAGCAGTTCGAGGACCAGGTTGTCGAGCACGTCGCGGTTCTCGACCAGGATCTCCCAGGCGTCGTTGTGCGCCGTCTCGATCAGCTTCTTGACCTCCTCGTCCACCAGCCCGGCGACCTCTTCCGAGTAGTCGCGCTGGTGGGACATCTCGCGGCCGAGGAACGGCTCGGAGTCGGAGGAGCCGAACTTGATCGCGCCGAGGCGCTCGCTCATGCCGTACTGGGTGACCATGGCCCGCGCGGTGGCGGTGGCCTTCTCGATGTCGTTCGAGGCGCCGGTGGTCGGGTCGTGGAAGACCAGCTCCTCCGCCGCCCGGCCGCCCAGCATGTACGAGAGCTGGTCGAGCATCTCGTTGCGGGTGGTCGAGTACTTGTCCTCGTCCGGCAGCACCATCGTGTAGCCCAGGGCGCGGCCGCGGGACAGGATGGTGATCTTGTGCACCGGGTCGGAGTAGTTGCAGGCCGCCGCGACCAGGGCGTGGCCGCCCTCGTGGTACGCGGTGATCTTCTTCTCCTTGTCGGACATGATCCGCGAGCGCTTCTGCGGACCGGCCACGACGCGGTCGATCGCCTCGTCCAGCACCTGGTTGTCGATCAGCTTCTTCTCGGAGCGCGCGGTGAGCAGCGCCGCCTCGTTCAGCACGTTCGACAGGTCGGCGCCGGTGAAGCCGGGGGTGCGCTTGGCGACGGCCGAGAGGTCGACGTCCGGCGCGATCGGCTTGCCCTTCTGGTGCACCTTGAGGATGTCCAGTCGGCCCTGGAGGTCCGGGCGGTCGACGGCGATCTGCCGGTCGAAGCGGCCGGGGCGCAGCAGCGCCGGGTCCAGGATGTCGGGGCGGTTGGTGGCGGCGATCAGGATGACGCCGCCCTTGACGTCGAAGCCGTCCATCTCGACCAGCAGCTGGTTGAGGGTCTGCTCGCGCTCGTCGTGGCCGCCGCCGAGGCCCGCGCCGCGGTGCCGGCCGACGGCGTCGATCTCGTCGACGAAGATGATCGCCGGGGCGTTGGCCTTGGCCTGCTCGAACAGGTCGCGGACGCGGCTGGCGCCGACGCCGACGAACATCTCGACGAAGTCGGAGCCGGAGATCGAGTAGAACGGCACGCCCGCCTCGCCCGCGACGGCGCGGGCCAGCAGGGTCTTGCCGGTGCCGGGCGGGCCGTACAGCAGCACGCCCTTGGGGATCTTGGCGCCGACCGCCTGGAACTTGGCCGGCTCCTGCAGGAACTCCTTGATCTCGTGGAGCTCCTCGACCGCCTCGTCGGCGCCCGCGACGTCCGCGAAGGTGGTCTTCGGGGTGTCCTTGGTGAGCAGCTTGGCCTTGGACTTGCCGAACTGCATGACCCGGGAGCCGCCGCCCTGCATCTGGTTCATCAGGAACAGGAAGACCAGGACGATGATCACGATCGGCAGCATCGAGAAGAGCAGGCTGACGAAGGTCGACTGCTTCTCGGGGCTGACCGTGTAGCCGTCGGTGATCTGGCCGGCCGCGTACTTCTCCTGGAGCTTCCTGGCCAGGTCGGCGGCCTGCTGGTCGCCGGTGTAGGAGGCCTGGAAGCGGGAGCCGGACGGCGACTTGTTGTTCGAGCCCGCCTTCAGCTTCTGGCCGTCCTGCAGCTGGATCTTGATGAGGTTCGAGTCACCGGTGGTGAGCTGCGCCGACTTCACCTGGTTGTTGTCGATGGCGCTGACGATCTGCCCGGTGTCCGCAGTCTTGTAGCCGCTCGAATCCGAGACGAGCTCCATCAACGCGAACACGGCGAGGGCGGCCAGCACGACCCACATGATCGGCGCACGGAAGTATCGCTTGACGTCCATCCATGCGGGGCGTCACCGCCCCGTCCCTCCTGCCAGTTCAACGGGCGCTGCTCGGCTTGGGGCCTCGGCGCATCCGATATGTGCTCGTAAGACGAGCGTTTGATGGGACCGTACCGCAGCGAGCCCCGCTACCGGCGGGATCGCACCACGGTGCGGCCTATTTTCCTACCCCCGCACAACGGGCGGGAACGGTGCACTGTTCCCGCCCGTCGCCCGAACGGTTCAGCCGCCCCGCTCAGCCGCCGTACACGTGCGGCGCGAGCGTGCCGATGAACGGCAGGTTGCGCAGCTTCTCCGCGTAGTCCAGGCCGTAGCCGACCACGAACTCGTTGGGGATGTCGAAGCCGACGTACTCGACGTCGATCTCCACCTTGGCGGCGTCCGGCTTGCGCAGCAGGGTGCACACCTTCAGCGAGGCCGGGCCGCGCGAGCCCAGGTTGCCGAGCAGCCAGGACAGCGTCAGGCCGGAGTCGATGATGTCCTCGACGATCAGCACGTCCTTGCCGGCGATGTCGGTGTCCAGGTCCTTGAGGATCCGGACCACGCCGGAGGACTTGGTGCCCATCCCGTACGAGGAGACCGCCATCCAGTCCATGGTGACCTGGCTGTGCAGCGCCCGGGCCAGGTCCGCCATCACCATGACGGCGCCCTTGAGGACGCCGACCAGCAGGAGGTCCTTCCCGGCGTAGTCCTGGTCGATCCGCGCGGCCAGCTCCACCAGCTTGGCGTCGATCTCGTCCTTGCTGATGAGCACCTTCGCGAGGTCTGCGCCCATGTCGTTCTGGTCCACCGGGGATACGTCCTCAAACGTTCGGGGTCTGGGTTCGGCGGCGGCGGTACGACTGTGCTCAGTCGCCCTGCCGCCGAAACACCAGCGTGCCACACCGGCGCACGGCTTCGACGCCCCCGGGTAGGTGCAGCGGTCCCTGGCCGCGCCAGCCGGTGACCAGCAGGTCCACGGTCTCCAGGTGCCGGGCGAACAGGTCACCGGCCGGGCAGCCCGCGCGCAGCGCCGCCCGGCGCAGCACCCGGCGGCGCACCGCGGGGGGCAGTTCGGCGAGCTTGCCGACGTCCAGGCCGCCGTCCGGGGCGCGCAGGTCGCGCTCGGCCAGGGCGGCCCACTGGTCCAGGGCGTCGGCGTCGTCGCGGAACAGCCGGGCGGTGCGGGCCAGCGCCTCGACCACGCCGCCGCCCAGGTGCTTCTCCAGCACCGGCAGCACCTCGTGCCGGACCCGGGAGCGGGTGTAGGCCGGGTCGGCGTTGTGCGGGTCGTCCCAGACCGGGATGGACTGCGCGGCGCAGGCCTGCCGGGTGGCGGCCCGGTCCAGCTCCAGCAGCGGGCGGCGGTAGCGGCCCTTCTGCGCGGGCATCCCGGCCAGCGAGCGGGCGCCGGAGCCGCGGGCCAGGCCCAGCAGCACCGTCTCCGCCTGGTCGTCGCGGGTGTGGCCGAGCAGCACGGCGAGCGCGCCGTGGCGCTCGGCGGCCAGGTCCAGGGCGGCGTAGCGGGCGTCCCGGGCGGCATTCTCCGGGCCGCCCCCGCGGCCCACCCGGACGGCGACCGCCTCCACCGGGTCGAGCCCGAGCTCGCGCAGCCGGACGGCGACCTGCTCGGCGCGCTCGGCCGAACCGTCCTGCAGGCCGTGGTCGACGGTCACGGCGCCGACCCGCAGGCCGAGCTTGGGGGCCTCGAAGGCGGTGGCGGTGGCCAGCGCCATCGAGTCGGCGCCGCCGGAGACCGCCACCAGCACCAGCGGGGAGCCGGGCGCGGCGGGCGTGCGGGGCAGGCCGGAGGGGTGCCGGCGGGCGTTGCCGATCAGCGTACCGGGCACCGTCGCGGTGCCCGCCAGCACGGGCACCGGCACGGGCGCGGGCGTGCGGACCGGCCCGCCGGGGGTGACGCCCGCCTCCGCGGCGAGCTCGGCGAGGGTACGGCGGACGGCGAGGCGTATCGCCGCGACAGCGGGGTGTGGGCCCATGGTTGGCGCTCCTTGGCGGAGGGGGGGTACGTCGGCCGCCTGTCAGCTCTCGGTCACCAGGCGCTCACAGATGGTCGCAGAATCCGGACACCGCCCACACCACCCGCGCCAACGGCGGATCCACCGTCCCACGTACGGGTGAATGGAGAAACGTTACGTCTGCCGCCAGGTGTACGACTCGCCCGCTCGACGGACCGGTCGGGAGGGGAGCCGGACCGGTCCGGTTCCCGCGCTCAGCCGATCACCCGGGACACCCAGGACGCCGGGTCGTGGACCTCCTCCTTGGTCGGCAGCGTGTTCGGCGAGGTCCACACCCGGTTGAAGCCGTCCATCCCGACCCGCTCCACCACGCCCCGGACGAACACCGCGCCGTCCTGGTACTGCCGCAGCTTGGCGTCCATCCCGAGCAGTCGGCGCAGCGCCAGGTCGAGTCGGCCGCTGCCCCGGTCGCGGCGGCGCTGGAACTTCTCCCGGATCTCCGCCACCGAGGGCACCACCGCCGGTCCCACCCCGTCCATCACCACGTCCGCGTGGCCCTCCAGCAGCGACATCACCGCCGTCAGCCGGGCCAGGATCTCCCGCTGCGCGGGCGTCTGGACCAGGTCGGTGACGCTGGGCGCGGCCTCCCGGCGGGCGCCGGAGCGGCCCGGGAGGGGCAGGCCGCCGAGCGCCTCGCGCAGCCGCTCCAGGAAGGCCGCCGGATCGACGTCGGTCTGCGCCAGGAACTCCTGCACCTCGGACTGGATGTGGTCGCGCAGCCACGGCACCGCGGTGAACTGGGTCCGGTGGGTCTCCTCGTGCAGGCACACCCAGAGCCGGAAGTCGTGCGGGGAGACGTCGAGTTCGCGCTCCACCTGGACGATGTTCGGCGCCACCAGCAGCAGCCGCCCGGGCGGCACCACCAGGCCGCGCCGCGGCTGGTCGAACAGGCCCTCCGGGCTGTCCGGGGCGCTCGGCAGCTCCGCCGGGGCGAAGGTCTCGTACTGGCCCAGCACCTTCGCCGACAGGAAGGCCAGCACCACGCCGACCTCCACCCCCGTCGCCTTCGCCCCCGCCGCGCCGGCCGCCGCCGCGCCCCGGCCGCCGCCCTGACGGCGGGCCGCCAGCTTCTCCGTCAGCGGGCGCACCACCGTCCGGAAGCCCGCCACGTTCGCCCGCACCCAGCCCGGCCGGTCCACCACCAGCACCGGCGTCCCGGCCGCCGCGGTCGACCCCATCCGGGTGTACTCCCGCACGTGCCGCTCCGCCTCCGCGGCGTGCCGGCGCAGCTCGGCGACCGCGGCCCGGGCCTCGTCCCGGCCGATCCGCGGGCCCGGCCGGGCGAGCCGCGTCGCGGTCGCCACCGCGAGATCCCAGTCGACCATCTCCGCACCGCCGCTCGCGCTCGTCATGCCTTCACCGTACGTGCTGACCCCCTCCCCGGGGAGGGACCCCGGGACGGCTACCCGTCCCGGGCCGGGCCATGCGGGACGGCGCGGACCGGGCGCGGCAGGGGGCGGACGGGCCGCGGGGTCAGCAGCCGCAGGAGGCGATCCTGGCGACGATGCGGTCGACGGCGGCGCGGGCGGCGGCGGGGTCGGCGTCGGTGCGGGTCATCAGGGCGAAGGCGAGGACCCGGCCGTCGGCGTCGACCACGGTGCCGGCCAGGGTGTTGACGCCCTGGAGGGTGCCGGTCTTGGCGCGGACGATCCCGGCCGCCTCGTTCGCTCCGGACTTGGCGCCGAAACGACTCACCAGGGTGCCGGAGAAACCCGCGACGGGGAGGCCGGTGATGACCGGGCGGAGTTCGGGGTGGGCCGGGGCGGCGGCCGCGGCGAGCAGGTCGACCAGGGTGATCGGCGGGATCAGGTTGGCATTGGCCAGGCCGCTGCCGTCGGTGAGCACCACGCCGTCCAACGGCACGCCGAGCGCGGCCAGTTCGCCGGTCACGGCCTTCGCCGCGCCCTCGAAGCTGGCGGGCTGCTTCGCGGCGACCGCGGCCTGCCGGGCGACGGCCTCGGCCAGCGTGTTGTCGGAGGTGGTGAGCATCCGCTCGACCAGCCGCCCGATCGTCGGCGACTCCACCCGGGCGATCTCGGCTGCTCCGGCCGCGGCGGCGGTGGCCTGGGCGGGCTTGCCCCGGACGGTGATGCCCTCGGCCTTGAGGAACCCGGCGAAGGAGTCGGCGGCCTGCCCGGCGGGGTCGAACACCCGGGCCGGGGCCTCGTCGGGCGAGCGCGGGTCGATCCGGCCCTCGTCGACCATCAGCGGGGTGACCGCGGCGATGTTCATCGCGTCGTGCTCGTGGTGCAGCAGCGGGCCGGTGTACAGCGAGGTGTCGTAGGAGAGCTTGACCTCGGTGGTCCCGGCGGCCTTGAGTGCGGTGGCGGTGCGGTGGGCCAGTTCGGCCATCGAGGCGGGGGCGCTGTCCGGGTCGACGGGAACGCCGCCGACCCGGACCTGGTCGGCGGGCAGGGCGGTCAGGGTGGGGTCGCCGCCGCCGACCAGGGTGATCTCGCCGGGGGCGCCGCGGACCACGGTGGTGGCGATCCGGTGCTCGGCGGGCAGCAGCGCGAGCGCGGCGACGGCGGTGGCGAGCTTGGTGGTGGAGGCGGGCGTGGCCGGAACGTTCTCCTGCGCGCCGAACAGGAACTCGCCGGTGGCGGCGTCGGCGACGGCGAAGTTCAGGGTCCCCAGCGCCTTGTCCTGGACGGTGCCGCCGAGCGCGGTGCGCAGCCCGCCGCCGGTCGGCGCCTTGCTGTCGGCGGCGTCCCCCGCGGCCAGCACCGGCCCCTTGACCGGAACCGCCCGGTGCCGGTCGCCGTGGCGCTGCTGCCGGCCGTCGCCCTGGCCGCCGTGGTCGCCGCCGCCCTGCCGCCCCTGCCCCTGCCCCTGCCCCTGCCCCTGGTCGTGGCCGTCCTCGGCCCGCCTGCTGTGCGCCGGGTCCGGCGAGGGCTGCGCGAGGGCCGGGCCCGCGAACGTCGTCCCGGTGGCCAGCACCGCTCCCAGCGCGGCCGCCAGCGCGGCCCTGCGCCCGCGTCCCGCCCCTGTCCCTGATCTCACCGACCGGCCCCTTTCCTGAGCACACCCCGCCGTAGGAGACACTTGGATTCTGTCAGTCCCAACCCTTGGAGGAACCGTTGGAGTTCGACGTCCTGATCGAGATCCCGAAGGGCTCGCGCAACAAGTACGAGGTCGACCACGAGACCGGCCGGCTCCGCCTGGACCGCATGCTCTTCACCTCGACCCGTTACCCGGCCGACTACGGCTACGTCGAGGGCACCCTCGCGGACGACGGCGACCCGCTGGACGCACTGGTCATCCTGGAGGAGCCGACCTTCCCCGGCTGCCTGATCAAGTGCCGCGCCATCGGCATGTTCCACATGACGGACGAGGCCGGGGGCGACGACAAGCTGCTCTGCGTCCCGGCGACCGACCCGCGCTGGTCGCACCTGCAGGACCTGCAGGACGTGTCGGAGTTCGACCGCCTGGAGATCCAGCACTTCTTCGAGGTCTACAAGGACCTGGAGCCGGGCAAGTCCGTCCAGGGCGCCGACTGGGTCGGCCGGGCCGAGGCCGAGGCCGAGATCGAGGCCTCGATCAAGCGCCTGCAGGAGCAGGGCGGCCACTGAGCCGTGCCGCCCTCCGGGGCGCCCCGTCGTACCTGCGCGAGGGGCGGGAGTCCGGTCGGACTCCCGCCCCTCGCGCGTTCCCGGGTACCGGGCTCAGGCGCCGTCGTTGTCGTCGAGCCGGAAGCCGACCTTCAGGCCGACCTGGAAGTGCTCGACCTCGCCGTCCTTCAGGTGGCCGCGGACCTGCACCACCTCGAACCAGTCCAGGTTGCGCAGCGTGCGGTTGGCGCGGGCGAGGCCGTTGCGGATCGCGGCGTCCACGCCCTCGTGCGAGGACCCGACGATCTCGGTGACCCGGTAGGTGTGGTCGGTCATGGCGGTCTCTCCCTGGTGCGGCGGCGGGTGGCTCCCCCGCCGTCCACCGTGCACCGAAGTGCCGCCCCGGGCATCCCGGGGTCGGCCGACGGGGCGTCCGGGGCGTCGGTTCAGAACGCCGCGCGGACCTCGCCGACCACGTTGCCGCCGCCGTGCAGCGGGGCGGCCGCGATCCGGTCCAGCACCGGGTCCGCGAGGCCCAGGCGGCGCAGTGCGGCGGCCAGCACCGGGCCGCGGGCGCGCTCGGCGCCGTCCTCGATCTTGAAGGCGAGGGCCCGGCCGTCGGGCAGCGCCACCACCTGGACGGCCTCGGCGCCCATCTTGGACAGCGCGCCGGGCACCGCCCGCATCAGCCAGGTGTCGGCCCGGCGGGTGCCGGCCACGTACTCGGGGTGGGCGCGCATCGCGTCGGCGACCCGGCGCTGCTCGGTGCCCGGATCGGCCAGCAGCAGGGCGCGGTAGCCGCGGGCCAGGCCGGTGAGCGAGACGGCCAGCAGCGGGGCGCCGCAGCCGTCGGTGCCCAGGTGGGCGGCGGGCTCGCCGACGGCCTCCTCCAGGGCGGTGCGGGCCAGCCGCTGGATCGGGTGGGCCGGGTCGAGGTAGGTCTCCAGGTCCCATCCGTTGGCGGCGGAGGCGGCCAGCCAGGCGGCGTGCTTGCCGGAGCAGTCCATCAGGATCGGGGCGCGCTCCCCGCCGGAGCGCAGCAGCTCCTCGGCCTCCACCTCGTCCAGCGGGAGGTCGGCGGGCAGCCGCAGGGCGGCCTCGGTGAGGCCCGCTCCGGCGAGCAGCTTGCGCACCGCGGCGCGGTGGAAGGGCTCGGCGGAGTGGCTGGAGGCGGCCAGCGCGAGCTGCTCGCCGCCCAGGTCGAGGCCGGCCCGCAGGGTGGCGACCGCCTGGAAGGGCTTGGCGGTGGAGCGCGGGTAGACCGGGAGTTCGGGGGTGCCGAGCGCGTACTCGACGGCGCCGTCGGCGTCGAGCAGGACCAGCGAACCGCGGTGGCGGCCCTCGGTGAAGCCGGAGCGTATGACCTCGGCGAGGGCGGGCAGGGCGGACTGCGACACGGGTGGGTCTCCAGGGGCGGTGCGGTGAGGGTGAGGGCGGGCCCCGGCCGCGTCCGCCCCGCTCAGCGCTCGCTGAGCAGGTCGTCGACCCGGGCCTCCCCCTCACGGTACCTGCGGGTGATCTCGGCCCCGCAGTCGTCCGCGGTGCGCTGCAGGGCCTGGCGGCGGCCGGAGACCTCGCGCTGGTGCTCGTCCAGGCGCTCGACGGCGGCCAGCAGGTCGGCGGTGGGGTGCGCGGCCAGGTCGGCCAGCTGGACGTCGCCCATCAGGGCGTCGGCCTCCTGCTGGTAGCGCTCGCCGCGGGGCGGGCCGAGGGTGAGGTGCCGGGCCGGGCGGCGGGACGCCGAGGGGGCGTCGGCGAGGATCGCCGGGAGGCGGTCCAGCAGGGCGCAGGGGGCCTCGTCGGCGGCCTGCAGCGGGATGATCTCCCGGCGCTGCAGTTCGGCCCGGAGGATGTCCATCCGGCCGTGCAGCAGGCGGCGCAGGTAGGACAGGTCGGCCTCCTGCTCCAGCGCGTCCCGGCGGAGCACCCGCAGTTCCTCCAGGGCCAGACCGGCCAGGCCCTCGTCGACCGCGCTCACGTCCATCAATCCGACCACCTGCCGTAGTACCAGTGCCCGCCACCAGCACGGGCCGCCCGCCACCCAGGGTTCCCCCCGGCGGGCGGTGCCACTCGTGCGGGTGACGCGGTTCGCCGGGACGGCGGACGCCCCCGCGGGGCCCGGAAGGCCCCGGGCCGTCGGACAGCGTGCCATTCCGGGCCCCGGCGCCGCACGCCCGAGTACCCGAACGGCCCCCTGGCGAACACCCCTGGCTAGTACGAAGAATCCGCGCCACGGGTTCACCTGCACGAATCGGGGCGCAGCACGCGCGACCCCGGCGCGCACCGGGAGGCCGCGCGCCCCCGGCGGACCGGGCCCGGCACAATGGGCGGCATGCGAGCAGTGGTGCAGCGGGTCGCCGGGGCGGCCGTGACGGTGGACGGCGAGACGGTCGGCGCGATCGAGGGGCCGGGCCTGTGCGTGCTGGTCGGCGCCACCCATGCGGACACCCCGGCCCAGGCCGCCCAACTGGCCCGCAAGCTCTGGACGTTGCGGGTCTTCCCGGGCAGCCCCGAGCTCTCCTGCTCCGAGCTGGGCGCCCCACTGCTGGTGATCAGCCAGTTCACCCTCTACGGCGACGCCCGCAAGGGCCGCCGCCCCACCTGGAACGCCGCCGCGCCCGGCCCGGTCGCCGAGCCGCTGGTGGACGCGGTGGTGGCCGAACTGCGGGCGCTGGGCGCGAAGGTGGAGACCGGGCGGTTCGGCGCCGACATGAAGGTCTCGCTGGTGAACGACGGGCCGTTCACCGTCCTGCTGGAGGTGTAGCCCGTCAGGCCGGAACGATCAGGTCCTGGGTGCCGGGGACGCCGTCGGCCAGCAGGACCGCGTCCACCGGGGTGTTGCGCTTGACCAGGGCCAGCGCGATCGGGCCGAGCTCGTGGTGCCGGGCCGAGGAGGTGACGAAGCCGACCGGGCGCTCCTGGCCCTCGACGCGGACCTCGGTGCCGTGCGCGGGCAGCTTCTCCTCGGTGCCGTCCAGGTGCAGGAAGACCAGGCGGCGCGGCGGGCGGCCCAGGTTGTGCACCCGGGCGACCGTCTCCTGGCCGCGGTAGCAGCCCTTCTGCAGGTGCACGGCGCTGCCCAGCCAGTCCACCTCGTGCGGGATGGTGCGGTGGTCGGTCTCGAAGCCGAGCCGCGGCCGGTGCCCCTCGATCCGCAGCGCCTCGTACGCCCAGACGCCCGCCGCCGGGCCGAACTGCTCGGCGGCCGCGGCGAGTTCGGCGCGCGGCAGGAACAGGTCGCGGCCCCACGGGAGTTCGCGCACCGCGGCGGCGGCCCCGACCGGGGCGGTGGAGCCCGCGGGCAGGAAGACCACGGCGTACTGCTCGGTGGCGTCGGCGACCTCGACCCGGTTCCAGAACTTCATCGACTCCAGGTACTTCACCAGCGCGGGCGCGCCGCCCGGCTCGACGTGGATCCAGGTGGTCTCTCCGTCGTCGACCAGGTAGAGCGCGTGCTCCACGTGCCCGTTCGGGGAGAGCACCAGCGCCTCGGTGGCCTGCTGCGGCGGCAGCTCGCTGACGTGCTGGGTGAGCAGCAGGTGCAGCCAGTTCAGCCGGTCCGGGCCGGTCACGGTGATCACGCCGCGGTGCGAGAGGTCGGTGAAGCCGCGCCCGGCGGCCAGCGCGCGCTGCTCGCGGAACAGGTCGCCGTAGTGGGCGGCGACCCCCTCGTCGGGACCTTCGGCCGGGACGGCGCCGGGCAGGGCAAGCAGCGGACTCTTCATACCCGTCAGCCTAGACCGACCGGCACATGGAGGGTGGCGGTCGGTCTTACGACTGCGCCTGCTCCAGCTTGGCGGTGCAGTCCGCGCAGCGGCCGAAGATGGCGAAGTGCTTGAGGTCGGTGTCGAAGCCGTGCTCGGTGCGCAGGCTGTCGATCAGCGGGGCGGCGATCGCGGTGTCGGTCTCGGTGACCTTGTCGCAGTCCCGGCAGACCAGGTGCAGGTGGGTGTGCCGACCCGCCAGGTGGTACGTGGGGGCGCCGTGGCCGAGGTGCGCGTGCGAGACCAGGCCCAGCTCCTCCAGCAGCTCCAGCGTGCGGTAGACGGTGGAGATGTTGACGCCGCTGGCGGTCCTGCGGACCTGGCAGAGGATCTCGTCCGGGGTCGCGTGGTCGAGCACGTCGACGGCCTCCAGCACCAGCTGGCGCTGCGGGGTCAGCCGGTAGCCGCGCTCGCGCAGGTCGGCCTTCCAGTCGGTGGTCTCGCTGTTCGCCACGTGTGTCCCTGCCCGGTGAGAGGTCCTGCCGACAAGTGTAGGGACCGACCGGGTGGTCGGCCCCTACTCCGTGCGCACCGGGCGGCTCAGCGGAAGAACGCGATGCCGTCGTCCGGCAGGTCGTTGATGTCGCTGATCAGCTGCGCCGGGTTGAGCACCTTCTTCAGCTGCGCCGACATGTACGGGCGCAGCGGCACCTCGGGGGCGGCCTTCTCGCCGACCCAGAGCAGCTCGTCCTTGACCAGGCCGTACAGCCGCTTGCCGCCGCTGTAGGGGGCCGCGCCCTCGATCCGGGCGACCGCGTCGGTGGCCAGGTCGATCTGCGGCTTGCCGTCGTGCAGCTTGCCGTACCAGATCTCCACGGTGCCGTCGTCGCGGACCGAGGAGACCTCGATCTCGCGCTCGCCGCTGGTGCCGTGCTGGTTGCTGGTGACCCGCCAGAAGGCGTGCTCGGTCTCCAGCGGGCGGACCTTCTCCCCCTTCTCGTCCAGCACCCAGCTGCGGGAGCGGAACTCCAGGAAGGGACGGCCGTCGTGCCGGAAGACGACCTCCTGGCCGAAGTTGCACTTCTCCGAGCCGGGGAAGTCGTGGACGCCCGCGCCTTCCCAGGTGCCGAGGAGGAAGGCGAGCGGGACGACGTCGCGGTGGAGGTCGGAAGGAATCTCGATCATGGTCCTGGCTGGTGTCGTCGGACGGTTACCGGGTCAACCGTACGGCAGCCGTCAGCGCTGGCCCTGGTAGAGCTTCATGACGGAGAAGATGGCGAACCAGGTGATCAGCACGGCCATCAGAGCCAGCAGGCTGTCGAAGAAGATCTCAAGACCGGACACGGTGCGCTCCCAGGGGCGGGTTCGACGGGCTGTGGTACGGCGCGAGTCTATCCGGCGGCCCTCGCGCCCGTAGTCTCTGGGGCATGTCGAAGAAGCTGGTCATCAAGGTCACCGCCGGGGCGGACGCGCCCGAGCGCTGCTCGCAGGCCTTCACCGTCGCCTCGGTCGCCGTCGCCAGCGGCGTCCCGGTCTCGCTCTGGCTGACCGGGGAGTCCGCCTGGTTCGCCCTGCCGGGGCGGGCCGCCGAGTTCGAGCTGCCGCACTCGGCTCCGCTGCCGGACCTGCTGGAGGCGGTCCTGGCGGGCGGGAGCGTCACGCTGTGCACCCAGTGCGCGGCGCGCCGGGACATCGCGCAGGCCGACGTGATCGAGGGGGTGCGGATCGCCGGGGCGCAGGTGTTCCTGTCCGAGGTGATGGCGGACGACGCCAGGGCGCTCGTCTACTGACGCCGGGGACCGTCGTCCGGGGGCTCGCGGTCCGGCGCGTCCCGGTCGTGGCCGCGCTGCTCCCAGCGCGGGTCGTCCCAGCGCGGGTCGTCCCACCAGTCGTCGTCCCGGTCGCGCTTGTTGGCGAGGACGGCGGCCACCGGCGGGATCACCATCGCGACCACGCACATGCCGATGGCGGCGCCGACCGACCAGAAGCGCACCACGCCCCAGGCCAGGACGAACAGCGCCAGGCAGACGCCCATCATCACGAAGTAGCGCACGTGCCGCCGGTGTGCCTGCACCCTTCCAGGGTAGGCCGAGGGGCCCGGTCGCCAGAAGGCGTCCGGGCCCCTCGTCACGCTGCTGCCGCGCGGTCCTCAGACCGCGATCGCGACCTCGGTGAACTCGCCCTGGGTGGCGACCACCTGGCGGTCCACGGTGGCGCCGGGCACCAGGGCCCGCAGCGTCCACTTGCCCGGGCGGGCGAAGAACCGGAACTGCCCGGTCGCCGAGGTCGGGACCTCGGCGGTGAACTCGCCGTTCTCGTCGAGGAGCCGCACGTAGCCGTTGACCGGCTCGTCGTTGCGGGTCACCGAACCCTGGATGATCGTCTCGTTGGCCACGTCAACTCCTGCCAGGTCCGGGCCGCCGGCCTTCGCACCGCACATGTCTGTTTCCCTCTTCCTTGCTGTCGCGCGAGCCGGGGCTCAGTTGCCGAGCTCGATCGGCACGCCGACCAGGCTGCCGTACTCGGTCCACGAACCGTCGTAGTTCTTGACGTTCTCCTGGCCGAGCAGCTCGTGCAGCACGAACCAGGTGAGCGCGGAGCGCTCGCCGATCCGGCAGTACGCGATGGTGTCGGTGGCCAGGTCGACGCCCTCGGCCTCGTACAGGGCCTTGAGCTCGTCGTCGCTCTTGAAGGTGCCGTCGTCGTTGGCGTTCTTCGCCCACGGGATGTTCTTGGCGGTCGGGACGTGGCCCGGACGCTGCGACTGCTCCTGCGGGAGGTGGGCCGGGGCCAGCAGCTTGCCGGAGAACTCGTCGGGCGAGCGGACGTCGACCAGGTTCAGGGTGCCGATCGCGTTGACCACGTCGTCGCGGAAGGCGCGGATCGAGGAGTCGGCCGGCTGCGCGGTGTACTGGGTGGCGGGCCGCTCGGGCTGCTCGACGACCAGCTCGCGGGAGTCGAGCTCCCACTTCTTGCGGCCGCCGTCCAGCAGGCGGACGTCGCCGTGGCCGTACAGCTTGAAGTACCAGTAGGCGTAGGACGCGAACCAGTTGTTGTTGCCGCCGTAGAGCACCACGGTGTCGTCGTTGGCGATGCCCTTGGCGGACAGCAGCGCCTCGAAGCCGGCCTGGTCGATGAAGTCGCGGCGGACCGGGTCCTGGAGGTCCTTCTTCCAGTCGATCCGGACCGCGTTGCGGATGTGGTTCTTGTCGTAGGCGGCGGTGTCTTCGTCGACCTCGACGATGACCACCTTCGGGTCGTCCAGGTGGGCCTGGACCCAGTCGGCGTCGACCAGGACGTCGCTGCGGCTCATGTGGGTTTCTCCATCCGGGGGCGGTTGGCGGAAGGGCTGCTGGGAGTGCTCCGGGCCGGACGCGTCCGCACACCTGTCCGCATGCTGGGACGGGAGCGGGCGCGGCTTCGGCCGGGGTGGATCGGAGGTGGGTGCTCGTCGCTCCGGACGCACCGGTGCCCATGGCTACCGGTTCGCGGCGTCGGAGCGGGGCTGACGCGCCGGGACTGCGGGACGTGACCGCAGAATCAGCGCATTCGACACAGGCAGCTCGACACGCGGCAGTGGTCTACCGCCCGCCGCTTCGTGAGGTCCGCCTGTCGCTTCATGACGACGATGCTAGGGAAGCGGTGGGGGTGCTGTCATCATCGTGTCGAATGCTGAGACCTGAACGTCCGAATATTGGGATTTACCGGTTTTCGCTCGCGCGGCGACCGGCCCGCCCCGGCGCGAGGGACGGGCGAACGGGCGTTCCGGGGCGTTCCGACGGCCGCGCTGGACAGCGCGTCTCGCCCAGCGGACGGCCGGGCGGGGGCGCCGCCGGACTCGCACCCGCCGTGCGACGGACCCGCGACCGACCCCTCGACGGACGCTAGTGGCCGAGCGTGGTGCCGGGGGCGAGGGTGAAGCGCAGCCGGACGCCGTCCGGTTCGGGGGTGGCCTCGGAGAGCGAGAGGCCGGTCGGCAGGCCGGACAGCGCGAACCGGCGGGGCTTCAGCAGGTCACCGGCCACCGGCTTCAACTTGGCGGCCAGGCCGCCCAGTTCGAAGCCGTCCACGACGACCTCGTTGCCCTCGTTGCGCAGTTTCCCCTCCACCGTGGCGCCGAGCAGCGAGGTCTTCACCTTGCCCGGGCCCGCGTACTCCAGGGCGATCTGCCCGCCCGCCGCGCCCGCCACGAACTTCGACAGGTCCTGGTAGGAGATGACGCCCTGGCCGTCGCCGCGCCCGACCGTGACGCCGCGGTAGGAGTCGGTGAACTTCACGTCGGACATGTTCGCCTTGAAGGAGTGCACCGTCACGGTCTCCTTCCCGTCCGTCACGGTCATCCCGTCCGAACTCATCACGACCTTGTCCAGCTCGCCGGAGAGCGCGCTGGTCAGGAACGGGAAGTCGTCGATCTCGACGTCCGGGCGGCTGGTCATCCAGCCGGAGGAGACGGCCGCGTCCGCCGCCTGGTCCTCCGCGACCCCGACGGCGATCCGGTCGGCGCCGAACAGCAGGCCGCCCACCACGCCGAGACCGATCAGCAGCTTCACCGAGCCGTGCATCGCACTCCCCCTGAGACGTTCGAGCCGGAGACCGTTCGAAGGCGAACGGAATCCGTTCCACGGACATAGGGACGATCGCACGGGTGACCCAGTTCCGGAACGGCCGCCGGGGAAACGGTGATCAGCCTCCGGCGAACGGCGGCAGCACCTCCACCGTCCAGCCCTCGGACAGCGCCAGCCCGGCGTGGTCCCGGCCGCCCACCTGCTCGCCGTCCAGCAGGAACGAGCACACCCCCAGCAGCCGCAGCAGCTCCGGCCGGTCGGCGTGCGCGGCGCGCACCGCGGCCAGCGCGTCGGCCAGCGTCGCCGCCGCGAACGGCTGCTCGGCCAGCCCCGCCGCGGACTTGGCGGCGGCCCAGTAGCGGACGGTCCCGCTCACCCGCGCGGGTGATCCGGGGGCGGTGCGGTTCTCGGTGGTCGCGCTCACGGCAAACCCTCTCGACGGTCCTCGCCCGGTACGACGGCCGGCCCGGTGCCGGCGGCCCACCCGCGGATCGGGGTACACGTACGGTGCGGCCGGTGCGGCCCCCATCATCGCCCGCACCCCCCGCCCGTGGGCAAGCACCCCGGCCCCCGCAGCGCCGCCCGGCCCGCCGACCGGAGCGCGGACCCGTCCGATGCGCCCCGCCCGCGCCTCTCCCCAGGCCGGGGCCGGTCGGCTATCCTCGATCCAATGAGGGATCCGGGCAGAGTCGCCCCCGGGTCCTTTTGTGCTTTCAGGACGCCATGCGGACGTTCTTGCGAACGGTGCACCCACCCGCACCCGCCGCCGGGACGCCCCCGCCGCCGGCCGCACGACGAGGTGCGCAACCGGCGGGACAGACCGGAGGGTACGCCGATGGACGAGGCACCAGCGGGACGCCGGGGGTTGCGGGACCCCCGGGCGAGCCACCGCCGCCCCGTCCTCCGACGCGCCCGCCGACCCGTCGGCGCTCCCCCACCCTGTACCGCGGCCGGCGTTCCCCCGGCGGCCGTGACCGCGACGACCCGGAAAGGGGACTAACCGGGTATGAGTTCACTGCTCCTGCTGACCAACGCCCTGCAACCCTCCGCCGAGGTGCTGCCCGCCCTCGGACTGCTGCTGCACAGCGTCCGGGTGGCCCCCGCCGAGGGGTCCGCCCTGGTCGACACCCCGAGCGCCGACGTGATCCTGGTCGACGGCCGGCGCGACCTGCCGCAGATCCGCAGCCTGTGCCAGCTGCTGCGCTCCACCGGCATCGGCAGCCCGCTGATCCTGGTGGTCACCGAGGGCGGCCTGGCCGCCGTCACCGCCGACTGGGGCGTCGACGACGTGCTGCTCGACACCGCCGGGCCGGCCGAGGTCGAGGCCCGGCTGCGGCTCGCCCTCGGACGGTTGAACGCGGCCGCCGACGACAGCCCGATGGAGATCCGCAACGGCGACCTCTCGGTCGACGAGGCCACCTACTCCGCCAAGCTCAAGGGCCGCGTCCTCGACCTCACCTTCAAGGAGTTCGAGCTGCTCAAGTACCTGGCGCAGCACCCCGGCCGGGTCTTCACCCGGGCCCAGCTGCTCCAGGAGGTCTGGGGCTACGACTACTTCGGCGGCACCCGCACCGTGGACGTCCACGTCCGTCGGCTGCGCGCCAAACTCGGCGTCGAGAACGAGCAGTTGATCGGCACCGTGCGCAACGTCGGCTACCGCTTCGTGGTGCCCGAGCGCCCCGACAAGGGCACCGACCGCACCGAGCCGAGCCGCACCGGCGCGGCGCAGGAGCGCTGACGGAGGGCCGGGCGGACCCGTGCTCCAGGCACCCGCCCGGCCCCGTGGGAACGCCCCGCGGGAGCACTCGCCCGGCTTTGCCCGGATCGGTCCGGAAACGGCCGTCCCACCAGGTGTCACCCCGGGCCGGAGCGCCGAACCACCCGCGTAGACTCCCCCCGTGGCCAAGGTGACTCGCGACGACGTAGCCCGACTGGCTGGCACCTCGACCGCGGTCGTCAGCTATGTGATCAACAACGGTCCCCGGCCGGTCGCCCCGGCCACCCGGGAGAAGGTGCTCGCCGCGATCGAGCAGCTCGGGTACCGACCCAACTCGGTCGCCCAGGCGATGGCCTCCCGGCGCACCAACCTGATCGGCATGGTCGTCCCCGACGCCCGGCAGCCGTTCTTCGCCGAGATGGCGCACGCCGTGGAACGCGCCGCCTCCGAGCGCGGCAAGCTCGTGCTGATCGGCAACTCCGACTACGTGGACGACCGCGAGGTGCACTACGTCCGCGCCTTCCTCGGCATGCGGGTCTCCGGCCTGATCCTGGTCAGCCAGGGCCCCTCGCAGCGCGCCGCCGAGGAGTTCGCCGCCATGGAGGGCGCCAAGGTGGTGCTGCTGCACCGCCGCCCCGAGGCGATCGACGACGTCGCCGTGGTCACCGACGACATCGGCGGCTCCGAGCTGATCGTCCGCCACCTGCTGGAGGTGCACGGCCACCCGTACGTGGCCTGCTTCGGCGGCCCGGTGGAGTCCCCCGCCCCCGGCGACCCCGTCATCGACCACGTGGCCGGCTGGGAGCTCGCGATGGCCGCGCACGGCCTGCCCACCGAACCGCACCTGGTCGACGCGCCGTTCCACCGCTACGGCGCCTACCAGGTCGCGCTGGAGCTGCTCCGCTCCGACCGGCGGCCGCCCGCGGTCTTCTGCTCCACCGACGACCAGGCGATCGGCGTGCTCCGGGCCGCCCAGGAACTCGGCCTGCGCGTCCCCGAGGACCTCGCGGTGGTCGGCTTCGACGACATCCCCGAGGCGGCCTTCGCCTCCCCGCCGCTGACCACCGTCGCCTCCGACCGGGACGCGATGGCCCGGGCCGCCGTGGACCTGGTCCTCGACGACTCGCTGATGGTGCCCGGCAGCGACACCGAGCGGGTCCGCAAGTTCCCGTCGCGCCTGGTCGTGCGGCGTTCCTGCGGCTGCGGCGGCGAGCGGGCCTGACCAGGCTTTATGAGAAGCTGACGGGCTTCTCGGGGAACCTCTAGCACGCTCTCATCCGATCCTCATGAAACGGGCGGAGCTTGGTCGTCATGAGCGACCAGCACCGCAGCACCCACGAGCCCCACCCCCAGGACGGCGGCGCGGGCTGGCTCCCGCCGCAGCCGCCCGCCGCCCCCGCGTACCCGCCGTCGTACCCCGGCACCCCGTACCGGGAGCACCGGGAGTACCGGGAGGCCGCCTACCCGGCCCTGCCGCCCGCCGACGCGGGCGACCCGGCGCCACTGCCCGCGATCCCCGTCCCCGCCGACGGCACCGCCGACCAGCAGCCGCCCGCCGGGCACCGCGCCCGCCGCGGCCTGCTGCGCGGCCGCCTCGCCCTGGCCACCGCCGTCGCCGCGATCGCCGCCCTGGTCGGCGGCGTCACCGGCGGCACCCTGGCCCACGACCGCACCGGCTCCACCAGCGCGGGCAGCACCCTGGTGCGCCCCGTCTCGGCGAACGCCGACGGCAGCCCCGACGTCTCCGCGATCGCCGCGGCGGTCTCCCCCGCCGTCGTGCAGATCACCGTCAGGACCGGCAGCGGCACCGCCACCGGCACCGGCGTGGTGCTCACCGAGGACGGCCGGATCCTCACCAACTACCACGTCGTCTCCGGCGCGGTCAGCGGCGGCGGCCAGATGACCGTCGCCTTCCAGGACGGCTCCACCGCCACCGCGACCGTCACCGGCACCGACAAGTCCCTGGACGTCGCCGTCATCACCGCCTCCGGCGTCAGCGGCCGCACCACCGCCGTCCTCGGCAACTCCGACGACGTCGCCGTCGGCGACCCGGTCGTCGCCATCGGCAACCCGGAGGGCCTCACCGGCACCGTCACCTCCGGCATCGTCTCCGCCAAGGACCGCAAGGTCTCCGTCCAGGTCGACGAGAGCACCACCAGCAACAACGGCGGCTTCGGCTTCCCGAACCTGCCCGGCCAGCGCGGCTCCTCCGGCTCCTCCGGCTCCTCGTCCGCGGACTCCGCCGACACCGCCACCTACCAGGCGCTGCAGACCGACGCCGCGCTCAACCCCGGCAACTCCGGCGGCCCGCTGATCAACGCCGCCGGACAGGTCATCGGCCTCAACTCGGCCATGTACTCCGCCTCCGGCTCCAGTTCCGGCGGCAGCTCCGACGCGGGCAGCGTCGGCCTCGGCTTCGCCATCCCGATCAACAGCGTCAAGCAGGTGCTGTCCCAGCTGCAGGCCGGAAAGACCCTCTGACGCACCATCCGGTCGACGACCACCGCCGACCGCCCGCCCGATCCGTCCCCTCCGACGGACAATGGCCAGGACCGCACCGGACTCAGAAAGGGCCCGCGCCGATGACTCCCCCCGCCGACGACCGCACTCCCGCCGAGGCCCCGGGCGGCGGCGCCCGCGTCCTCGTGGTCGACGACGAGCCCGCGCTGCGCGACGCGCTGGAATCCAGCCTCGCCTTCGAGGGCTACCAGGTCACCACCGCCACCGACGGCTACGAGGCACTGGCCGCCGTCGAGCGCGACCGCCCCGACCTGGTGCTGCTGGACATCATGATGCCCCGGATGGACGGCCTCACCGCCGTCCGCCGGATGCGCTCCCGCGGCGACACCGTGCCCGTCCTGATGCTCACCGCCCGCGACGCCGTCGGCGACCGCGTCACCGGCCTCGACGTCGGCGCCGACGACTACCTCGCCAAGCCCTTCGAACTCGACGAACTCCTCGCCCGCGTCCGCGCCCTGCTCCGCCGCAACGCGCTCGCCGCCGAGGCCGCCGCCCGCACCGCCGCCGACGGGGACGGCGGCGAGGTGCTCGCCTTCGCCGACCTGCGGATGAACACCGCGACCCGCGAGGTCACCCGCGACGGCCGGGCCATCGAACTCACCCGCACCGAGTTCATGCTGCTGGAGATGTTCCTCTCCCACCCGCGGCAGGTCCTGACCCGCGAACAGATCCTCAAGGCCGTCTGGGGCTTCGACTTCGAGCCCTCCTCCAACTCCCTCGACGTCTACGTCATGTACCTGCGCCGCAAGACCGAGCAGCACGGCATGCCCCGCCTCATCCAGACCGTCCGCGGCGTCGGCTACGCGCTGCGCGCCGCGACCGGCGCCGCGGCGTGAAGCCGATCGGCCGGCTCACGGGGTGGTTCCGCGGCAGGTCGCTGCGGAGCAGGCTGGCCATGCTCACGGCTGCCGCGGTGGCGGTGGCGATCGCGGTGGTGTCGGTGGCGAGTTGGCTGCTGGTGCGCGAGAAGCTCTACCAGGAGGTGCACGACAGCCTCGACAAGGCGTACCAGCAGGAAGGGCTCGGTCCCGGCCGCCAGCTGTACTGCGGCAGCACTCCGGAGGCGGCCCTGGCGAAGGTGCCCCCGGTGCCGGACGACCACTTCGGGCCACCGAAGTACGACTACCAGGTCGTGACGGCGGACGGCAGCGTGTGCTTCCCGATGGGCGCCACCAAGGCGGTCGTGGTGCGGACGGGCGACCTGCCGAGCGGCGCGCCGGGCAGCAAGACCGCCACCTACCGCGCGGGCAACTACCTCAACGGCGACTCGGCGTTGATCCGCCGCACCGCCACCAGCGTCCGGTCCGGCACCGTGGAGCAGCGCGCGACGCTGCTGACCGCGCTGCCCACCAGCGGTGTGGAGGAGTCCCTCAAGAGTCTCGCCCTGCTGATGGCCGGCGTCGCCGGGCTCGGCGTGATCGGGGCCGGGGTCGCCGGGCGGGTGGTCGCCCGGTCCGCGCTCAAGCCCGTCGACCACCTGACCGGCGTGGTCGAGCACATCGCCCGCACCGAGGAGGTCGGCACCACGATCCCCGTCCACGGGCAGGACGAGATCGCCCGGCTCTCCACCTCGTTCAACTCGATGTCGACCGCGCTCGCCAACTCCCGGGAGCGGCAGACCCGGCTGATCGCCGACGCGGGGCACGAGTTGCGCACGCCGCTGACCTCGCTGCGCACCAACGTCGACCTGCTGATCCGCTCGGACGCGCAGGGGCGGGCGCTGCCGCCGGAGACGCGGGCGCGGATGCTGGGGAACATGAAGGCGCAGATGCAGGAGCTGACGCTGCTGATCGGCGACCTGCTGCAGCTGTCCCGGCCGGACACGCCGAACCGGGAGGCGGTGCGGACGGTGGTGCCGTTCCACGAGACGGTGGGGCGGGCGCTGGAGCGGGGGCGGCTGCGCGGGCCCTCGCTGGTGTTCGACGCGGACGTGCGGCCCTGGTACGTGCACGGGGACCCGGCGGCGCTGGAGCGGGCGGTGATCAACCTGCTGGACAACGCGGTGAAGTACTCGCCGCCCGCCGGGACGATCGAGGTGCGGCTGCAGGGCGGCCGGTTGACGGTCCGGGACCACGGTCCGGGCATCCCGGCGGAGGAACTCCCGTACGTCTTCGACCGGTTCTGGCGCTCGCCGTCCTCCCGGCAGCTGCCGGGTTCCGGCCTGGGCCTGTCGATCGTGGCGCAGACCGTGCAGGACGCCGGCGGCCAGGTCTCGTTGGGACCGGCGCCGGACGGCGGGCCGGGGGCGCAGGCGGTGATCGTGCTGCCGGGGCAGCCGGAGGAACCGCGCTGAGCAGGCGCGGGAGGGCGCGCGGGAGGGCGGGGCACCCGGGGTGCCCCGCCCTCCGCCGTGCTGCTGGGGTCAGCCCGCCTTGACCACGGGGATGACGTTGATCCGGTCCGAGGCCGGCGGCGCGATCGGGGCGCTGGCCGAGCTGTGGGCGGACAGGTACGCGTTGAAGACGTCCAGGTCGGAGGCGCCGACCAGCTTGTCGGTGCCGGCCGCGAAGGCCGGGAAGCCGTCGCCGCCACCGGCCAGGAACTCGTTCGCGGCGACCCGGTAGCTGGCGGCCGGGTCGATCGGCGCGCCGTTCAGGCGGATCGAGTCGACGAGGACGCGGGCCGCGCCGGCCTGGTTCAGGTCGAGGGTGTAGTGCAGGTTGCCCGAGATCTGCAGGACCTTCGGGGAGGCCTCGTTGGGCCCGGAGACCTGCTGCTGCAGGACCTGCACCAGCTGGGCGCCGGTCAGCGTCTTGACCTGCATCATGTTGGTGAACGGCTGGACGGCGAACACCTCGCCGTAGGTCACCACGCCGTCGCCCTCGGCGCCGCTGGCCTTGTACACCAGGTCGGAGCGGATGCCGCCGGGGTTCATGAACGCGACCTGCGCGCCGCCCTTGTCGGGGGCCGAGAGCCCGGCCAGCTGGGCGTCGGCGATCAGGTCGCCCAGCGGCTTCTCCAGCGCGCTGGAGCCGCGGCCGTTGATGTCGGCGGTGATGTAGCCGGTGGCGCGGTTGGAGATCGGCGCGGCCAGCTTGCTGTACCGGTCGATCAGCGCGGTCAGGTCCGGCGCCTTCGGCAGGTCGCGGCGCACCACGTGGTTGGCGGCGGTGACCGACGGGCGGACGATGGCGCCGGTCCGCTTGTCCAGCTTGAGGTCGATCTCGGTGTACAGGCGGCCGAACGAGGCGGCGCTGGTGACCGAGCGGGGCACGCCGTTCGGGTCCGGGATCATGCAGGCGTACGAGTTGTGGGTGTGGCCGGTGACGATCGCCCCGACGGCCGGGTCGAGCTTCTTGGCGATGTCCACGATCGGACCGGAGATGCCCGCCCCGGCCGCGCCGCAGTCGTAGTTGTAGACGCCGCTGGCGGGCAGGCCGCCCTCGTGGATCAGCGCCACGATCGAGTTGACGCCCTGCTTCTTCAGCTCCGCGGCGTACTTGTTGATCGTGGTGACCTCGTTGCCGAACTTGAGGCCCTGCACGCCCGCGGCGGTGACGATGTTCGGGGTGCCCTCCAGGGTCACGCCGATGAAGCCGACCTTGACGCCGTGGACGTTCTTCACCCAGTACGGCTTGAGGATCGGCTTGTTCGTCTTCTCGCTGGTGACGTTCGCCGCCAGGTACGGGAAGTCCGCGCCCTCGAAGGTGCGGCCCTCCTCGTAGCAGCCGTCGACCGGGTGGCAGCCGCCGTTCTGCATGCGCAGCAGCTCGGCCGAGCCCTCGTCGAACTCGTGGTTGCCCACCGAGGTGACGTCGAGGCCGATCTCGTTCATCGCCTCGACGGTCGGCTCGTCGTGGAACAGGCCGGAGACCAGCGGGCTGGCGCCGATGATGTCGCCGGCCGCGACGGTCAGGCTGTTGGCGTGGCCCTGACGGGCGTTGCGCAGCGCGGTGGCCAGGTACTCGACGCCGCCGGCGGGGGTGGCGACGGTCTTCCCGGTGGCGGGGTCGATCTCGCTGATCGTGCCCGAGGAGCCGGCCGGGGGCTCCAGGTTGCCGTGGAAGTCGTTGATCGCGAGGAGCTGCAGGTCCTCGTACTTGGGCTTGTCGTGGCCCCGGCCGTGGGCCTCGGCCGTGGCCGGGAGGGCCATCGTGCCGAAGAGGGCGGCGGCCGCGACGGCCGCGAGGGCGGTCGTGCGGCGGCCGGTGGTACCGGAAATGGGCATGGCTGTCCCCTGGACCGTCGGGGCCGCGGCAGGGCGGCCTGGCGTTGTCTGGGTGCAGCCTAGGGTCAACGCGCGTAGCTGTCAGGAACCTGCGAGTAACGAGCTGGTATCCGCGGCCTGACGAACCGGCTCCCGCCCCCGGTCGGGGCCCTGCTCACGGTCGGGGCCCGGCTCAGATCCGCGGCTGCGCCGTCAACTGCTGGTCCGCGCGCTCCCGCTCGGCCACCGCGTCCTCGGTCATCGCCCGGTCGGTGTACACCAGCGGCTTCTCGGCCTCGGTGATGATGTGCTTGACCACCTGCACGTTGCCGTTGACGTCCCACACCGCGATGCCCGGCGACAGCGTCGGGATGATCTCCACCGCCCAGCGCGGCAGGCCCAGCACCCGGCCGGTGGCCCTCGCCTCGTCGGCCTTCTGCATGTAGATCGTCCGAGTGGAGGCCATCTTGAGGATCGCCGACGCCTCCTTCGCCGCCGCCCCGTCCACCACGTCCGACAGGTGGTGCACCACCGCGACGAAGGACAGGCCCAGGCGGCGGCCGAACTTCAGCAGCCGCTGGAACAGCTGGGCCACGAACGGGCTGTTGATGATGTGCCAGGCTTCCTCCACCAGGAAGATCCGCTTGACCCGGTCCGGGCGCAGCCAGGTGTGCTCCAGCCAGACGCCGACGATCGCCATCAGGATCGGCATCGCGATCGAGTTCCGGTCGATGTGCGACAGGTCGAAGACGATCAGCGGCGCGTCCAGGTCGATGCCCGCCGAGGTCGGGCCGTCGAACATGCCCCGCAGGTCGCCGTCGACCAGCCGGTCCAGCACCAGGGCCACGTCCAGGCCCCAGGACTGCACCTCGCCGACCTCCACGCCCAGCGACTCCACCGCCGACAGGTCGGGGCTGCGCAGCGTGTCGATGATGTCGTTCAGCACCGGCTGACGGTCCTTCACCGTCGCGATCACGTACGCGTGCGCGGCCTTCAGCGCGAACCCGGCCCGTTCCTCCAGGCTGCGGCCCATCGCCACCTCGATGATGGTGCGCAGCAGCGACAGCTGGCCGGTGGTGGTGATCGCCGGGTCCAGCGGGTTCAGCTTCACCCCGCCGTCCAGGGCCGCCATCGGGTCCAGCCGGACGGACTTTATCCCCAGCGCGTTGGCGATCAGGTTCCACTCGCCGACGCCGTCCTCGCCCTGCGCGTCCAGCACCACCACCTGCCGGTCGCGGAACCTCAACTGCCGCAGCACGTACGTCTTCTCCAGCGCCGACTTGCCGTTGCCGGACTCCCCCAGCACCAGCCAGTGCGGGGCCGGCAACTGCTGGCCGTACAGCTGGAACGGGTCGTAGACGTAGCCCTTGCCGCTGTACACCTCGCGGCCGATGATCACCCCGGAGTCGCCCAGGCCGGGCGCCGCGGTCGGCAGGTACACCGCCTGCGCCTGGCCGCTGGAGGTGCGCACCGGCAGCCGGGTGGTCTCCACCCGGCCGAACAGGGTGCTGGTGAAGGCATCGGTGAGCTTGCCGAGCATCGACGGTCCTCCGGAAGGTCAGCGGCGTCAGCGGCGGATGCCGGTGGCGAACGGCAGGGTGTTGGCGAACGCCCGGTGGTGCTCGCGGTCGCACCACTCCAGCTTCAGGTAGCTCTTGCCCGCGGACGCCCGGATGGTGCGCTTGTCCCGGGCCAGCGCCTCCGGGCTGCGCGAGGACACCGTCAGGTACCCCACCAGGTTCACCCCGGCCGCGCCGGACGCCAGGTCGTCGCCGCGCTGGTCCACCCGGCCGGTGTGCGCCAGGTCGCGCGGGTCCACCGTGCGGTTCATCTTCGCCGCCCGGCTGGCCTCCGCCTCGTCGTTGGTCTTCTCGGTCAGCATCCGCTCGATCGCGACGTCGGTCGGCTCCAGGTCCATGGTCACCGCGACCGTCCGGATCACGTCCGGCGTGTGCACCAGCAGCGGCGCCAGGAAGTTCACCCCGACCGGCGTCAGCGGCCACTCCTTGATCCACGCGGTGGCGTGGCACCACGGCTCCCGGGTCGCCGCCTCCCGGGTCTTCGCCTGCAGGTACTGCGGGTGCGTGGCGTCCAGCTCGGCCGGCCAGGCGTTGCGCCGACTCATCGCCTGGATGTGGTCGATCGGGTGGTCCGGGTCGTACATCGAGTGGATCAGCGACGCCAGCCGGGCCTGCCCCAGCGGCTGCCGCACCCGGATGTCCGCCTCCGCCAACCGGGCGCAGATGTCGGTCAGTTCGCGCGCCATCACGGTCGCCAGACCGTCGTCGTCGCGGGCCCGCCTCTCGCCCCGCCCGTACGCGGTGCGCCCCATCGCGTGCGCCTCGGCCGCCAGGTCACGGGTGTAGTGCATGCACGCCACCAGGTACGCCCGGTGCTGCTCCGAGGAGGTCGACACCATCGACTGCAACTGGTCGTAGCTCTCCTGCAGCCAGCGCGGCGCCGCGTGGTCGCCGCGCCGCTCCACGTCCTTGGCGTGCGCGTCCGGGTCGGCCGGCAGGGTGCGGGCCAGGATCTGCAGCCGGGTCACGAAGCCGTCGCCGTTGGCCACGTGCTTGAGCAGCGTGCCGAACCGGTCGACCAGCGCCTCCTGGTCCTCCGAGTCGCGCAGGCCCACGCCCGGGCCCTCGATCTCGATCGCCGCGGTCACCGTCCGGCGCTCCAGGTGCATCAGCACCGCGACCTCGTCCGGTCCGAACGGCGCGGTCAGCCAGCGCAGCCGCCCCACCCCCGGCGGCGGGCCGACCTCCACCTCGCGCCCGTCCAGCCGGGTGCCCGCCTCGTGCACGTCCGGCTTCCACACCGCGCGGCCGCTGCGCACCGTCCGCCGGAACGTCCGGTTGATCTCCACCCACTTGTAGAACGTCCGCCGCCGGTACGGCACGTACACCGCCATGATCGCCAGCAGCGGGAAGCCCACCAGGCCCGCGATCCGCAACGGCAGCAGGCTCGGGATCAGCCCCCACACCATGCCCAGGCCGGCACCGGCGATGATCAGCACGATCTCGCCGGTCTCCCGGTTACGCCCGATCGGCGCGTTCGGCCGCGCCTTGCCGATCAGGTAGGTGCGGCGCTGGTGGGCGTACGGCTGGGCGTACTGGGTGCCGTACTGGCCGAGCTGGTCGCTGCTCATCTACCCGTCACCCTCCCTTCGGGTTGTTGACCGGAGCTTGGACCTGGCCCTGCGCGGGCGGCACCGCCGCCCGCGGCGGGTTCGCGGGCCGGGAGGCGTGCGCCGCGATGCCCGCGCCCGCTCCGCCGCCACCGGCCGGGGCACCGCCGCCACCGCCCGCGCCCTCCGCGCCGCCGCGCGAACCGTGCGTCGAGATGCCCTGCTTCACGAAGTTCGCCGGGCCGTTGATCATCGCGCTACCGGCCTGCACCGCACCCGCCCGGGCCCGCCGCATCGCCATCAGCTCGTCGCCGAAGCCCGGCACGAACCGGTACACCGCCGCGCTCGCGAAGATCGACAGGAACAGGATCGCCAGCCCCGCCAGCACCCGCCCGAAGTCGTCGTCCGCCCCCGCGCCGGTCGCCACCGCGCCCGCCAGCCCCAGGATGATCACCACGATCGGCTTCGCCAGGTCCACCGCCAGCATCATCGCGGCCCACCGGCGGACGTGCTTCCACATCTGTTTGTCCACCAGCCCCGCGTACACCGCCGTCCCCAGCAGGGCGCCCACGTACAGCATCGCCGCCCGGATCACCAGCTCCACCCACAGCACCGCCGCGGCCAGCACCGCCACCAGCGACACCAGGATCAGGATCAGCGGGCCACCGCCCATGCTGCCCTTCTCCAGGGTGTCCGCGAACCCGCCCAGGTAGGTGCCGGTGTCCGACTTCGTCCCCGACGCGATCGCGTCCGTCAGCCCGTCGGTGACCGTCACCACCGTGTACAGGATCAGCGGCGTGAACGCCGACGCGATCACCGTCAACCACAGGAACCCGACCGCCTCGCCGAACGCCTGCCCCAGCGCCGCGCCGCGCACCGCGCGCTTCGTCACCGCCAGCAGCCACAGCACCAGCGTGATCACCGTCGAGACCGCGAACACCACCGCGTACTGCTGCAGGAACGCCGCGTTCGTGAAGTCGACCTTCGTCGTCCCGTCGATCGCCCCCGACAACTGCCGCACCACCCACGCCGCCGCCTGCGCGCACCCCTTCGCCAACGACCCCAGCGGATCGGTGACCCCGGACACGGCGTCCGTCCCGGGGATCACGGTGGCACCGGGCGGGGCGCAGAGCTTGTCGGCGCCGAGGACGGTGGCGTCGTTGCCCGCGCACTTGGACACGCTCGGGCTCGGCGACGGCTCCGCCGACACCCGCTGCGCGACCATCAGCGCGGCGAGTTGGAGGACGCTCATCGCGGCGCCGAGCGCCCCGGCGCGGCGCAGCAGGCGCACTCTGGGAGCGGCGTCAGCGGGCATAGCGGAACCCTCCGAACTGCTGGACGGCATCGGCGATCTCTTTCGCGGTGGCCGCCTGCTGGTCGCCCGGCAGGGGGGCGGGGCCCGCGGCGCGGGAGTAGTCGGTGAGCTTCCAGTCGCTGCCGGTCCAGCGCATGGTGACGGTCAGGGTGTACCAGTCCTGGGTGACCGGGACGACGGAGCCCTCGCCGGTCAGGCCGTACAGACCGGTGCACCAGACGTCGACCCGGGTCGCGGTGTCGGCCCCGTTGGTGGTGCGGGTGCCGACCGGGACGACCCGGTTGACGAAGGTCTGCCCCTTCGGCGCCTTGCCCTGGGCGTCGAGCCCGTAGCGCGCGTTCGTCTCCGGCGTGAACGCCTGGTCCAGGCGGGCCTGGAGGGCGGGGAGGACGGTGGGGTCGGCGATGGTGGTGAGGACGGTGCGGCGGCCGTCGGTGCGGAACATGTCGGCGGAGCCGAGGGCGACGGCGTAGTTGGCGGCGGCGGACTGCGCGCCCTGGTCGGTGTGCGGGTAGCCGGTGCCGATGCCGTTGACCGTGGTGGTGACGGGCTGTTGGCCGCTGGCGGCGGTGCGGTCGGGGGAGGCAGCGGCGCCGGCCGCGCGGTCGCCGGAGGTGGTGCCGTCACCGCGGGCGGCCGGCGGCTTGTCGCGGTTGGCGACGGCGACGGCGACGACCAGCAGGGTGACGATGCCGAGGACGGTCAGGAGGGTGCGCAGCGGCCTGGCCTGACGGCCGGTCACGGGGGCGGTCTGTTCGGCGACCGGTAGCCGCGTACGGGTGTGCGGCTGGTCGTCGGACAACGGCACGGGGGCCCTCCTGGTGGGACGCCGCCGCGCGGGGTGCGGGCGGCGGCGTGACGGGTGCTCGGCGTGGGGAAGGGGCGGGGGCGGGGTGGTTCGGCGGGAACGGATCACCTGCGCCGGGGCGGGAGTTGCGGTCCGATCGTCAGATGGCCATGCCGTACACAATGGTGAACAGGGTGCCGAGCGAACCGATGATGAACACGCCGGTCAGGCCGGCGATGATCAGCCCCTTGCCCTGTTCGGCGCTGAAGGTGTCGCGCATCGCGGTGGCGCCGATCCGCTGCTTGGCGGCGCCCCAGATGGCGATGGCGAGGCAGACCAGGATCGCGACGGCCATCACGACCTGGACCATGACCCGGGCCGAGGAGCCGAGCGTGGCGAACGGGCCCCAGTCGGGGGCGATCCCGCCGATGATGGTGTCGATGTCGGCCTTCTTCGGCGGGTCCTCCGCCAGGTGCCGGATCACTGTGCTGTCCACGTTCAGGTCCATTCCATCTCACCGCCCGATCAGGAAAATTCAAGGCCCCGGACCACGGTCGAGCGAAGGGGCAGGGCCTACTCTTGGCCAGATCTGACGTCGACTTGGCTGCTTCTCGCGGATTGCTCGTGGCTGGCCGGACGCCTCCGCCAGGATGTCCGGTGCTTCAAGGATACTTCCCGCCCTTGGTATCTGTGATGATTGCACCGGGCAAATGCGCAACAGGACATGGCCGCTGACGTTCCGTCGGGATGGTGCTGGATGGTGCTCCGGAAGGCTCGGTGGGCGGGCGCCGCGACGGCGGTGCTCGGGATCGGTTTCGTGGGCGTCGTGACGCTCGGGACGTACGCGGCCAGCGGAGTCCCGGGGCGCTCCGCCGCCCGTCCGGGGCTCTCCGGCGGGACGGTTCCGGCCGCGTACCGGGCACAGATCGAGAAGTGGGGCAACCTCTGCCCGGAGATCTCCGCGCCGATGCTGGCCGCGCAGCTCTACCAGGAGAGCGGGTTCGACCCCCGGGCGAAGAGCACGGCCGACGCCAGGGGCATGGCCCAGTTCATCCCTGCCAGTTGGGACGCCTTCAGCGTCGACGGCGACGGGGACGGCAAGCGGGACGTCTGGAACCCGCTGGACGCGATCGCCTCCGCCGCCAGTTACGACTGCCGGCTGGCCAAAGAGGTCGCCAATGTTCCCGGCGACAAGCAGGCGAACATGCTGGCGGCCTACAACGCCGGGCCCGGCGCGGTGTCCCAGTACCGGGGCGTCCCCCCGTACAAGGAGACCCAGGGCTACGTCCGCAGCATCCAGGCGCTGGCGAAGTCCTTCACCGCACCGGCCGACCCGGGCGCGCAGCTGGCGCTGACGCAGCAGGCGGCCGGGGCGATCTGGTTCGCGCAGGGCAAGCTGGGGACGGACTACCTGTGGGGCGGCACCGGGCAGAGCTGGGAGGACGGGCGGTTCGACTGCTCGGGGTTGACGCAGGCCGCGTACGAGAGCGTCGGGATCCAGCTGCCCCGGGTGGCGAACGACCAGTGGTACGCGGGGCCGCACCCGTCGCGGGACCAACTCCGGCCCGGTGACCTGGTGTTCTTCGCCAACGACCTGGAGGACCCGCGCACCATCCACCACGTCGGGATCTACGTCGGCGGCGGGTACATGATCGACGCGCCGCACACCGGGGCGAAGGTGCGCTACGACACCATCGACCAGCGGGACTACATCGGGGCGACCCGGGTCACCTCGGACGGCGCCGCCGCGCTGCCGAACCGGAACCCGAACGACGGCACCATCACGAGGAGCGAGGCGCCGAGGACCAGCTGACCGCGGCCCGCACCCGGCATGTGCACGCCCCGTGGACGGTCAGTCAAGTTTGCATAACGGTGCGTTTCGAAGGAAACCGCGGCGGCCTTGATCGCGTTGACTCAGGAGGCTACCGGTGGTCCGCGCCCGGGAGCACCACCAGCCGGGACCATTGCGGAGAGCGGACAGGGAGGTGCGGCGTGCCGACGCTGCTCGCCGACGCCGGAGCCGGTTCGGGCGACCCCGACCTCGGCCTGCTCAAGGCCGTCAACGGCCTGGCCGCCGACGCCCCGGGGTGGTTGGACTCACTGGTCGCCTGGACGGCCGAGTACGGCATCCTGCTCGGCCTGGCCGCGCTGGGCCTGACCGCCTGGCTGGTCGCCCGCCGTCGGCCGGACGCCCCGGTCGCCGTGGCCGGGGTGCTGTGGGCGCCGCTGGCGGTGGCCGTCGCCGAGCTGGCCAACCTGCCGATCTCCCGGCTGGTGGACCGGCCGCGGCCGTTCGTCAGCCACCCCGAGCTGGACGTGCTGGTGCCCGGCAAGGAGGACACCCTCTCCTTCGTCAGCGACCACTCCGCGATGTCCATGGGCATCGCCGTCGCGCTGTTCCTGGTCAACCGCAAGCTGGGCCTGGCGGCCGGGGCGCTCGCGCTGCTGCAGGGGTTCTGCCGGTTGTTCGTCGGCGTGCACTACCCGACCGACGTGATCGGCGGCTACGCGCTGGCCACCGCCGTGGTGCTGCTGCTGGCCCCGATCGCGATGGCCGTCCTGGTGCCGCTGTGCCACGCGCTCTCGCGCTCCGCGCTGCGTCCACTGGTGGTGGCCCGTTCGGTCGCCGTCGAGCCGGGCGGGCGGCGGTCGGCCGCTCCGGCGGCCCGCCGCTCGGGGCGGCGCCGGAGCCGGGGCCGGCCGCAGCCGGACCGGGAGCGCGCCCCGGAGGACCTGGCCGCCTGAGCGGCGGCGCCGGAGGGGGGCCCGCCGGGTTCAGGCGACCTCGGCGCCGGTCTCCGGCAGGTGGCCCGCGGCGTCGCGCCGGGACTTGTCGCGGGAGCGCCGCCCGGGCGCGAACCAGCCGCAGGAGCAGAGCGCGAAGCTGAACGAGCCGCGCTCCACCACCTCCACCCGGTGCTCGTCCGGGTGGTCGGTCCGCGCTGCCCCGTCGGGTGCCCCTGGGCGCTGGTCTGCCACACCCTTCACCGTAGCCCGGGCGGACGGCCCGGCGTCCCCACCGTCCGGTGAACAACGGCGTAACCTTCCGCGCCCCAACTCGTTTGCCTGGCAAGCGCTCTGCCCATCCGGGGCGGTTGCTTGCCGGGTCATCCGGGGCCCGAGGGGGTTGTCGAAGAAGTGAAGAAGCTCAACCGCGCCGCCGCCGCGGCCCTGCTCGTCACGGCGCTGTCGGCCTGCACGGGCGGCGGCCAGGACCGGCCGAACTCCGCCGACCAGCTGTCCTCCGACCCGCTGACGGCGGTCCGCTCGGCCGCCGACATCACCGGCCGGACGGGTTCGGTGCGCGCGACGACCGAGCTGATCACCGAGTCCGCCGAGAAGAAGGCGGTCTTCAACGGCAACGGCGGCTACGACTACGTGAAGCGGGTCGGCCGCCTGGAGATCGACGTCCCGCCCGGCGCCGCCACCACCGGGAAGATCACCGAGGTGGTGCTGCCCGGCACGGTGTACCTGCAGAACAGCGGCGCGAAGATCCCCGAGGGCAAGTGGGTCAAGCTGGACGTGCGCCAGCTCCCGGACGGCAACCTGGTGAGCTCCGGCGCCACCGACCCGGCCACCGCCGCCGGGGCGCTGCGCGGCGCGCAGAGCGCCGAACTGGTCGGCACCGAGCCGGTGGGCGGCGTGGAGCTCAAGCACTACAAGGGCACCCTGGACCTGGCGAAGGCCGCCGACGCGACCGGCGGCCGCGGGGCGGACGGCCTGCGGATGGCGGCCCAGACCTTCACGGTGAAGGAGATCCCGTACGAGGTCTGGCTGGACGGCCAGGGGCGGCTGCACAAGGTGGTGGAGCACTTCGCCTTCGCCGGGGTGGCCGGGTCCACCGCGGCGAAGGACCAGGTCAAGGTGGTGTCCACGCTGTCGCTGGCCGACTTCGGCAAGCCGGTGGAGGCCGCCGAGCCCGCAGCCGCCGACATCTACTCGATGAAGGCCAGCCCCTCGCCGAAGTGACCGGCGGCAACCGGCAGCGGCCGGTGGTGCCGGGCCACCCGTTTCGGGCGGCAGAGATGACCCGTCCGTGCCATGTGGCCCGGCCTCCCGCTCCCTACGCTGGTGGGGGCGGGCAAGCCGGGGCGGGCGGACGGGGCGCGGAAGGGGTGGAGGCCATGGCATCCGGGGAGAACGGCACCGGCGGCCACGACAGAACCGCGCTGGACGAGATCGACCTGACCGGCGAGCTGATGATCGCCGCCTCGGCCAGCCGGGCCGAACGGCTGGCCGCCGAGCAGATCGACGAAGTCCTGCTGGCCCGCCGCGGGCCGGAGCGGCCGGAGGACTGACCGGCCGTCAGCCCGCGGCGGTTCGACAGCGTGCGGCGGCCGGTCTCAGGTGCGCAGCAGTCGGGCGATGGCGGCGCTGGCCTCGGCGACCTTGGCGTTCAGCTCCTCGCCGCCGTCCTCCGCGGCGGCCGCGGCGGCGACGCAGTGCCGCAGGTGCTCCTCCAGCAGGGAGAGCGCGAAGGACTGCAGGGCCTTGGTGGAGGCGGACACCTGGGTGAGGATGTCGATGCAGTAGACGTCCTCGTCGACCATCCGCTGCAGGCCGCGGACCTGACCCTCGATCCGGCGCAGCCGCTTGAGGTGCGCCTCCTTCTCGCCGCTGTAGCCGTGCGGACCGGCGGCCGCGGGGGCGCCATGGCAGGCCGCCGGTGCGGTGTCGGTGCTCGGGGTGTCGATGGTGGTCATCCGGTCCGCCCTCTTGGTCTCGGTACTCGGCCAATTCTCCAACACGCGACACCGGCCCGGTGTTCCGCCGTCCGGGCGTCAGGACACAGATCCCCGTGCAGAGCGGGAGCAAACCGGCGTGTCGTGGGACACACTTAGGGCGCGCGTCGGCAACCCCGTGCTCATGCACGGGGGGCGTGCGCCTAGCATCGTCAAGTACCGACCCCGCACATCGGAGATTTCCGTGCGTTTTAGCCTGACCCCGAAGGAGACGAGCTTCTACGACATGTTCGCCGCCGCGGCGGAGAACCTGGTCGTCGGATCGAAGCTCCTGCTGGAACTACTGGGCTCTGACGTGTCAGCCCGCGCGGAGATCGTCGAGCGCATGCGCGCCGCCGAGCACGCGGGGGACGACACCACCCATGCGATCTTCCACCAGCTGAACTCCTCGTTCATCACCCCGTTCGACCGGGAGGACATCTACAACCTGGCCTCCTCGCTGGACGACATCATGGACTTCATGGAGGAGGCCGTCGACCTGGTCGTGCTGTACGACATCGAGACCCTCCCGAAGGGCATCGAGCAGCAGATCGAGGTGCTGGCCCGGGCGGCCGAGCTGACTGCGGGGGCGATGCCCAACCTGCGGTCGATGTCGAACCTCACCGAGTACTGGATCGAGGTGAACCGGCTGGAGAACCAGGCGGACCAGATCCACCGCAAGCTGCTGGCCCACCTGTTCTCCGGCCAGTACGAGGCGATCGAGGTGCTGAAGCTCAAGCAGGTCGTGGACGTCCTCGAAGAGGCCGCCGACGCGTTCGAGCACGTGGCCAACACGGTGGAGACCATCGCCGTCAAGGAGTCCTGACCTCCGTGGACATGGCAGCACTGATCGTCGTCATCGGCGTCGCATTCTTCTTCACGTACACGAACGGCTTCCACGACTCCGCCAACGCGATCGCCACCTCGGTCTCCACCCGGGCGCTGACGCCCCGGGCGGCGCTGGCGATGGCCGCGGTGATGAACCTGGCGGGCGCGTTCCTCGGCAGCGGGGTCGCGAAGACCGTCTCCAAGGGGATCATCGAGACCCCGACCGGCAGCAGGGGCATGGCGATCCTGTTCTCGGCCCTGGTCGGGGCGATCGCCTGGAACCTGGTGACCTGGTACTTCGGCCTGCCGTCCTCCTCCTCGCACGCGCTGTTCGGCGGCATGGTGGGCGCGGCGCTGGCGGGCGGCATCGGGGTGGTCTGGCACGGCGTGGTCGACAAGATCATCATTCCGATGATCGTCTCGCCGGTGGTCGGCCTGGTCGGCGGTTTCCTGGTGATGCTGGCGATCCTGTGGATCTTCCGGCGGGCCAACCCGCACAAGGCCAAGCGCAACTTCCGGGTGGCGCAGACCGCCTCGGCGGCCGCGATGGCGCTGGCGCACGGCCTGCAGGACGCCCAGAAGACCATGGGCATCGTGGTGATGGCCCTGGTCATCTCCGGCCACCAGACCGGCAACGGCATCCCGATCTGGGTGAAGATCTCCTGCGCCACGATGCTCTCGCTGGGCACCTACGCGGGCGGCTGGCGGATCATGCGCACCCTCGGCCGGAAGATCATCGAGCTGGACCCGCCGCAGGGCTTCGCCGCCGAGGCGACCGCCTCCGCGGTGATGTACACCACCTCGTTCGTCTACGCGGCGCCGATCTCCACCACCCACGTGATCACCTCGGCGATCATGGGCGTGGGCGCCACCAAGCGGGTCCGCGCGGTCCGCTGGGGGGTGGCGAAGAACATCGTGCTGGGCTGGTTCATCACCATGCCGGCCGCGGCGATCGTGGCGGCCGCGGTGTTCGGGATCACCGACCTGCTGGTGCTCTGACCCGGACGCCCGGACCGGCGACGGAAGGGCCCGCCCCCACAGCACGGGGGCGGGCCCTTCCTGCTTGCTCCGCGGCGGCACCGCCATGCAGCGCCGCGGAGCGGTCCTTGCGGCGCGGGGGCCGACCGGTGCGGGGACCGCGCTCCGGCCCCCGCGGGCCGGTCAGCCGAAGCGGCCGGAGATGTAGTCCTCGGTGGCCTGGACCGACGGGTTGGAGAAGATCCGCTGGGTGTCGTCGAGCTCGACCAGCTTGCCGGGCTGGCCGACGCCCGCCAGGTTGAAGAAGGCGGTGCGGTCGGAGACCCGGGCCGCCTGCTGCATGTTGTGCGTCACGATCACGATGGTGAACTGCGACTTGAGCTCGCCGATCAGGTCCTCGATGGCGAGGGTGGAGATCGGGTCGAGGGCCGAACAGGGCTCGTCCATCAGCAGCACCTCGGGCTCGACCGCGATCGCCCGGGCGATGCACAGGCGCTGCTGCTGGCCGCCGGAGAGGCCCGCGCCGGGCTTGTTCAGGCGGTCCTTGACCTCGTTCCACAGGTTGGCGCCCTGCAGGGACTTCTCCACCACGCCGTCCAGGACGGACTTCTTCTTCACGCCCGCCAGCTTGAGGCCGGCCACCACGTTGTCGTAGATCGACATGGTGGGGAACGGGTTGGGGCGCTGGAACACCATGCCGACCGAGCGGCGGACGGCGACCGGGTCGACGTTGGCGCCGTACAGGTTCTCGTCGTCCAGCAGCACCTTGCCCTCGACGCGGGCGCCGGGGATCACCTCGTGCATCCGGTTGAGGGTGCGCAGGAAGGTGGACTTGCCGCAGCCCGAGGGGCCGATGAAGGCGGTCACCGAGCGGGGCTCGATGGTCATCGAGATGTCGTCGATGGCGCGGGTGGAGCCGTAGAAGGCGGACAGTCCGCTGACGTCGATGCGCTTGGCCATGATCCTTGGTCTCTTCTCGTCTTCTCGTACGTCAGTCGGTCTCAGTGCCCGCCCTTGGGCGAGCGCCAGCGCGCGATGCCCCGGGCGACGAGGTTGAGCCCCATCACGAAGGCGATCAGCACCAGTGCCGCGCCCCAGGCGCGCTGGTATCCGAAGTCGTTGTTGATCTGCGAGTACTGCTGCCAGATGTAGAGCGGCAGCGTCTGCTGGGGCCCGTTGAACGGGTCGCTGTTGATGAAGTCGGCACCGAACACCAGCATCATCACGGGGGCGGTCTCACCGGTGATGCGGGCGACCGCCAGCATCACACCGGTGGTGATCCCGCCGATGGCCGTGGGGAGGACGATCCGCAGGATGGTCTTCCAGCGCGGCACGCCCAGCGCGTACGAGGCCTCGCGGAGCTCGTTCGGGACGAGCTTGAGCATCTCCTCGGTCGAGCGGACCACCACCGGCATCATCAGGATGGCCAGCGCGAGGCTGCCCGAGAAGCCGGAGTACTCGAAGCCGAGGGCGATGTTCCAGAGGGAGAGGATGAAGAGACCGGCGACGACCGACGGGATGCCCGTCATCACGTCGACGAAGAAGGTGACCGCCTTGGCGAGCCGGCCGCGGCCGTACTCCACCAGGTAGACGGCGGTGAGCAGGCCGATCGGCGCGGCGATCAGGGTGGCCAGCAGGACCTGCTCGATGGTGCCGATGATGGCGTGGTAGATGCCGCCGTCCGGGCTCAGGGTGGCGACGACGCCCTTCATCGAGTGGGTGAGGAACTCGGGGCTGATCGCGCCGACGCCCTGCTGGACGGTGTAGAAGGTCAGGGCCACCAGCGGCACCACGGCGCAGACGAAGGAGACCCAGACCAGCGAGGTGGCGAACCGGTCCCTGGCCTGGCGGCGGCCCTCGACCGAGGCCGAGACGGTGTAGCTGACGACCAGGAACAGCAGGGCGGAGATCAGGCCCCACTGCACGTGGCTCTCCAGCCCGGCGGCGGCGCCGATGCCGCAGCCGAGGGCGATCGAGGCGGCGGCGGTGCCGGCCGGCGCCCAGCGGGGCAGCCGGGCCGCGGTCAGCCGGTGGCCGAGCTGCGGCGGGGTGGCATCGGTGATGGTGACGGTGCTGCTCATGCCCCCGCCTCGCTGGCGCTCGGCGCGTGCTTCGCACGTGCACACCTGTTGATGACGAACTCGCTCCGCTCGTTCATGCGGCGGCCCCCGAGTACTCCTTGCGACGGGCGATGATCATGCGGGCCGCGCCGTTCACCAGCAGGGTGATGACGAACAGGACCAGGCCGGAGGCCATCAGGGCGTCCCGGCCCAGCGGCTGGGCCTCGTTGAACTTCAGCGCGATGTTCTGCGCGAAGGTGCCGCCGCCCGGGTCGAGCAGGTGCAGCGACAGGACGTTGTTGGTGGACAGCACGGTGGCGACGGCGATGGTCTCGCCGAGCGCGCGGCCCAGGCCGAGCATCGAGGCGGAGATGATGCCGGGGCGGCCGAACGGCAGCACCGCGGTGCGGATCATCTCCCAGCGGGTCGCGCCGAGCGCGAGCGCCGCCTCCTCGTGCATCCGCGGGACCTGCCGGAAGACCTCGCGGGTGACCGCGGTGATGATCGGCAGCACCATGATCGCGAGCAGGATGCCGACGGTGAACAGGTTGCGCGGCGGGACGCCGGTGCTGGACTGGTCGAAGACGTACGTCCAGCCGAGGTACTGGTCCAGCCAGCTGGTCAGGCCGTCCATGTGCGGGACGAGGAACAGCACGCCCCACAGGCCGTAGACGATGGACGGGACGGCGGCCAGCAGGTCCACCAGGTAGGCGAAGGGCTGGGCGATCCGGCGGGGCGCGTAGTGCGAGATGAACAGCGCGATGCCGACCGCGATCGGGACCGCGATGACCATCGCGATGAGCGCGCTGACCAGGGTACCGAAGGTGAGGACGGCGATGCCGAACACCGGCTTGGCGCCGTCCGGGGCCCACTCGAAGGTGGTGAGGAAGTTGCCCTCGTTCTTGCCCAGGGCGAGGAAGGAGCGGTAGGCGAGGAAGCCTGCGATGGCGGCCATGACGACCAGCAGCAGGACGCCCGATCCGCGCGAGAGGTTGAAGAAGACGCTGTCGCCGCGGCGGCTGTCGCCCCGGCTCCGTCGAGCCCGTCCCCGCGCGTCGGCGGGGGGTGCAGAAGTCATGATCGTTTACTCCGGTCTGGCGGCGCTGCCCCGCGGAGGGCGGCACCTTGGCGGCGGTGCCCCGGACGTTCTCGTGGTGGTGTGGTGCGTGGTGCGCGTGGACGAATGCCCCGGCCGGGCGGCCCCTCCCCCCTCCTTGGGGGGCCGCCCGGCCGGTCGTCGCTCAGCCTCAGGCGAGGGCGCCGATCTGGGTCTTGACCTTGCCCGCGAGCTCGGCCGGCAGCGGCACGTAGCCGACCGCGCCGATGGCCTGCTGGCCCGCCTCGCTGACGGTGTAGTTCAGGAAGGACTTCAGGACCGGCAGGCTGTCGGCCTTGTTGCCCTTGTCGCAGACGATCTCGTAGGTGACCAGGGTCAGCGGGTAGTTGCCCTCGGCCTTGGTCGCGTAGTCGATCTCCAGCGCCAGGTCGGCACCGGTGCCGACGACCTTGGCGGCGGCCAGGGTGGCGGCGGCGTTGGCGGCGGTGGCCTCGACCGGCTTGGAGGCGCCGGTGTTGATCGCGGCGCTGTTCAGCTTGTTGGTCTGGGCGTAGGAGAGCTCGACGTAGGAGATCGAGTTCTTGACGGCCTTCACCTGGGAGGCGACACCGGCGGAGCCGTTCGCGGACTGGCCGCCCTGGCCCGCCCAGGTCTTCGCGGCCGGGTACTTCCAGGCGCCGCCGCCGGCCTTGGCCAGGTAGCCGGTCAGGTTGGCGGTGGTGCCGGAGTCGTCCGAGCGGTGGATCGCCTGGATGTCGGCGGCCGGGAGGTTGACGCCCGGGTTCAGGGTGGCGATCGCCGGGTCGTTCCACTTGGTGATCTGCGCGTCGAAGATCTTCGCCAGGGTCGGACCGTCCAGGACGAGCTTGTCGACGCCCTCGACGTTGAAGACGATCGAGATCAGGCCGCCGACCATCGGGAGGTCGATCGCCTGGCCGCCGGTGCAGACCGTCTTCGAGGCGTCGACCTCGGCCGGCTTGAGGGCCGAGTCCGAGCCCGCGAAGGCGATCTTGCCCTGGTTGAACTGGGTGACGCCGGCACCGGAGCCGCCGCCGGAGTAGGTCAGGGTGGCGCTGGAGCAGGCGGCGCTGTAGGCGGCCTTCCAGACGTCGATGGCCGGAGCCTGCGCGGTCGAACCGGCGCCCAGCAGCTGACCGCCCTTGTCGGCGCAGGCGATCTTGGCCGGGGCGGCCGCCGTGGAACCACCGGAGGCGGACGAGCCCGAGGTGCTGTTCGAGGTGTTGTCGTCCGTGCCGCAAGCCGAGAGCGACAGCGTGGAGACGAGCGCGACGGCACCGATGGCGAGGGCCTTGGAGCGGCCGTTCCGCAGGTTCACTGGGTGTCCCTTTCTGAGGCAATGCCGGTCTCGGAACGACCGGTTTTGCTGTGGTCCGGGGCCCTTCCGGCCCTCCGGTAACCCAGAAGTTAGGCAGGACAGGTGACGCGTCAGCCCGACGCAAATGAACGGGGAGTGAACCTCGAAGGGACGTCAGGAAACTGCGGCCGGTAGTAACGGTTGCGTCACGGTGGGGGCGCGGTGAGATCACCCGCACGACCTGTGCGAACCACCCGGACGGCCCTCAGCCGAGCAGCAGTTCCAGCAGCGCGTCCACCAGCACCCGGTCCCGCGGGTGGGTCAGCCGCTCCCTGGCGCGCTTCGGCGGCAGCCACTCCAGGCGGTCCACCTCCCGGTTGGGCCGGAACGCGCCACCCGTGGGCACCGCCGACCAGTACCGGACCTCCTTGGGGCGGCCGTGCGCCAGGTAGTGCTGGGCCGGCAGCTCGGCCCCCAGCACGCAGCGCATCCCGGTCTCCTCCAGCACCTCGCGCAGCGCCGCCGCCCGCCAGCCCTCCCCCGGGTCCAGCTTCCCCTTCGGCAGGCTCCAGTCGTCGTACTTGGGCCGGTGCACCAGCGCGATCCGCGGCTTCTTCCGGCCCTTGCCGCCCTTCTTCGGCGGTCCCGGCACCCACAGCACCGCCCCCGCCGCCAGCACCGTCGAACGGGAGCCCGCCGCCGGACGGCGGCTCAGCCGGGCACCGCCCGACCGGGCCGGAGCGGGGTCGGGCGGGGAGGAACGATCGGGCATCAGCGGTACGCGGTCCGTCCGGGCGGGGGCGACGAGGTCCTCAACCCGGCAGCACCGCCACCGGGCCCACCAGCCCCGGGGCCACCCCCGGCCACTGGCGCCCGAAAGCGTACCGGGCCGACTCGACCTCCAAACGCTGGTCCGCGTGCACCACGCCCAGCACGTACGCCGTCGCCGGGGTGATCCGCGGCGTGCGGGCCGCCGTCGCCACCGTCGCCGCCGCGTCCGAGGCCTCCTGGTGGCGGGCCAGCACCCCGTCCAGCTCGGCCAGGCCCCCGCCCGGGGCGCCGCACACCTCCAGCGCGTACCGGGCCCGCTTCACCAGGATCCGGGCCCGCAGCCACGGCGCGTCGTCCGCCGCCAGCGTCGCGTCCGCGTCCGCCGCCCCGCGCGCCGCCGGGACGGCGCCCGGCTCCGCCGCCGCCCCGCCCAGCCGGTGCAGCCCCGCCCCGCCGTACGCCTGCGCCGCCCGCTGCCACGGCAGCCGCTCGCCCGCCGCCAGCAGCGCCGCCAGCGCCGCCGCGGTCTGCGGCAGCAGCGCCGCGGCCGGTTCCGCGGCCGCCGCGGTCAGCGGCACCTCCCCGGCCAGCAGCGTCATCCGGTCCGCCAGCGCGTGCAGCCGGGCCGAGCGCAGCTCCTGCAGCAGCGCGGTGTGGGCCCTGGTCCTGGCCAGCGTCAGCTGCCGCTCCAGCAGCGCCCGGGCCTTGGGCGCGCCCGCGTGCCCGGCCAGCATGCCCGCCCCGTCCGGGGAGGTGTCGGCCAGCGAGTCCAGCGCGCCCGTCAGCCGCACCGCGCGCCGCTGGTAGCCCGGCTCCTGGGCGAGCAGGTTGAGCAGCCAGCGCAGCTCGGTGCGCGACTCCTGCGCCCACTGCGGGTCGAAGGCCGCCGCGAAGGTGTGCAGCGCCCCGCCGACCCGGCGCACCGCGCGCAGCAGGTCGTCCGCGGCCCGCGCCGACGCCGGGAGCGCCCCCGGTCTCGACCCCGCCTCGCCGACCACCTGCGGCAGGGCGCGCAGGAACGCGCCCGCCTGGGCGGTCAGGTAGCCGGCAAGGACCTCCCCGGCGGTCGCGGCGCGCGCCACCGGGGCCGTCGTCGGCGCATCGGTCATGGCTGTGGCTCTCCCCGATTTCCTCCCTGGGCCAGCCCCAGGGGTGCAGTCCGCCCGCGCCGGGGCTCCCGGCGCGGGCGGGGTGCCGCTCAGCGCGCGGCGGCGGAGCCGCGGTTGCGGCGGCGCGAGTCGATCAGCAGGTCCTGGACGTGGCGCAGCGGGCGGCCCTCGGCGTCCTGCGCGTGCCGGGTCCAGGTGCCGTCCGCGCCCAGGTGCCAGGAGTCGGTCTCGTCGGAGACGCCGAGCTCCAGCAGTCCGTTCAGCTCGGCCCGGTGCGCCGGGTCGGTGACCCGCACCAGGGCCTCGATCCGGCGGTCCAGGTTGCGGTGCATCATGTCGGCGCTGCCGATCCACACCTCCGGGTCGCCGCCGTTGCCGAACACGAACACCCGCGAGTGCTCCAGGAACCGCCCGAGGATCGACCGCACCCGGACGTTCTCGCTCAGCCCCGGCACGCCCGGCCGGATCGCGCAGATGCCGCGCACCCACACGTCCACCGGCACCCCGGCCTGCGAGGCCCGGTACAGCGCGTCGATGACCACCTCGTCGACGATCGAGTTGACCTTGATCTTGACGAAGGCGGGCCGCCCGGCCCGGTGGTGCGCGATCTCCCCGTTGATCCGCGCCACCAGCCCGTCCCGCAGCCCGCGCGGCGCGGTCAGCAGCCGCCGGTACGACTCGCGCCGCGAGTAGCCCGACAGCCGGTTGAACAGGTCCGACAGGTCCGCGCCGACCTGCGGGTCGGCCGTCAGCAGGCCCAGGTCCTCGTACAGCCGGGCCGTCTTCGGGTGGTAGTTGCCGGTGCCGACGTGCGAGTAGCGGCGCAGCGTGTCGCCCTCCTGGCGGACCACCAGCGACAGCTTGCAGTGCGTCTTCAGCCCGACCAGGCCGTACACCACGTGGCAGCCGGACTCCTCCAGCTTCCGGGCCCACTTGATGTTCGCCTGCTCGTCGAACCGGGCCTTGATCTCCACCAGCACCAGCACCTGCTTGCCGGACTCCGCCGCGTCGATCAGCGCGTCCACGATCGGCGAGTCGCCGGAGGTGCGGTACAGCGTCTGCTTGATCGCCAGCACGTGCGGGTCGGCGGCGGCCTGCTCCAGGAACGCCTGCACCGAGGTGGAGAACGAGTCGTACGGGTGGTGCAGCAGCACGTCCCGCTCGCGCATCGCGGCGAAGATGTCCGGAAGCGTCGCCGACTCCACGTCGGTCAGCCCGCGGGCCGTGCCCGCCACGAACTTCGGGTACCTCAGCTCCGGCCGGTCCAGGTCGGCGATCCCGAACAGCCCGGTCAGGTCCAGCGGCCCGGGCAGCGGGAAGACCTCCGCCTCGGTGATGTTCAGCTCCCGCACCAGCAGGTCCAGGATGTACGGGTCGATCGACTCCTCGACCTCCAGGCGCACCGGCGGGCCGAAGCGGCGCCGCATCAGCTCCTTCTCCAGCGCCTTCAGGATGTTCTCGGTGTCGTCCTCCTCCACCTCCAGGTCCTCGTTGCGGGTGACCCGGAACGCGTGGTGGGCGAGCACCTCCATCCCCGGGAACAGCTCCTCCAGGTGCGCCCCCATCACGTCCTCCAGCGGCACGTACCGCTGCGGCGAGGCCTCCAGGAAGCGGGACAGCGACTGCGGCACCTTCACCCGGGCGAAGTGCTTGTGCCCCGACACCGGGTTGCGGACCACCACCGCCAGGTTCAGCGACAGCCCCGATATGTACGGGAACGGGTGCGCCGGGTCGACCGCCAGCGGCGTCAGGACGGGGAAGATCTGCTGCCGGAACAGCGTGTGCAGCCGGGCCTGCTCGGCCTCCGCCAGGTCCGGCCAGCGCACCAGCTCGATGCCCTCGGCCGCCAGGTCCGGCAGCACCTCCTGCTGGAAGGTCGCCGCGTGGCGCGCCATCAGCTCGCGCGAGCGCCGCCAGATCAGGTCCAGCACCTCGCGCGGCTGCAGGCCGGACGCCGAGCGCTGGGCCACCCCGGTGGCGATCCGGCGCTTGAGGCCCGCGACCCGCACCATGAAGAACTCGTCCAGATTGGACGCGAAGATCGCCAGGAACTTGGCCCGCTCCAGCAGCGGGATGTCCGGGTCCTCCGCGAGCTCCAGCACCCGCTCGTTGAACGCCAGCCAGCTGCGCTCGCGGTCCAGGAACCGGCCCTGCGGCAGCTCCGCCTCCTCCGCGGCGCCGACGCCGCCCGGCGCCCCCGCCGGGAAGGCCGCCGACACCGCGGCGGGCAGCGCCGTGGCCGCCCGCGGTGCCCCGGCCCCAGCCCCGGACTCCGGCTCGGGACCGGCCGCCCCGGCCTTGCCGCGCACCGGCACCGGGCGCGGCCGCGCCTGCTTGTCGGCGTCCTTGTCCTTGCCGGCGTCCTTCCCTGCGTCCTTGTCGGCGTCCTTGCCGGCGGCCCTGCCGCGGGCACCGGACCCGGACCTCGCGCCCGACCGTACGGCGGGCTTCTGCTCACTGCTGCGCTCGACCGGACCGGCCGAGTCGGTGACGGGGCGGGGGATGCTCATCGGTTCCAGCTCCTCCTGCAGGACGCGGCCCCGGCGGGGCGAAGGGCATGACTCCGCAAGCTGCTCGTCCTCGTCGACCCACGTCCACCCGCCCGGGGACGCCGGGATCCGCCCGGACGGGCGGCGGGTGGAGCGGTGACGCGGACGCGGCAATACGGACGACATTCTGTGATCTTCGCGGCGTCAATTGAATCCACGGTAAACACCGCATGGCCAGGAGGAAAGCTGAGTCCGTCACCCCTGTGGCCGCGGTCGGACGCGCCCTTCCGCCCGCGTCCGACCGGCTCAGTGCAGCCCGGACGGCTCCCACCGGTACATCAGGTCGACCTCGTGGACCTCGAACCCGAGCCGCTCGTACACCCGCACGGCGGCCGCGTTGTCCGCGTCCACGTACAGCATCACCGTCGGCAGGCCGCGCTCCAGGACCAGGTGTCGCAGACCCACCGCCGTCAACGCCTTACCCAGGCCATTACCCTGCTCGGCCGGATCCACCCCCACCACGTACACCTCGCCCAGCCCGTCCGGCTGGACCTTCGTCCAGTGGAAGCCCACCAGCCGGCCGTCCCGCTCCGCCAGGAAGAAGCCCTTCGGGTCGAACCACGGCTCGGCGATCCGCTCCGCCAGGTCGCGCTCCGTCCAGGAGCCCTGCTCCGGGTGGTGCGCGAAGGCCAGCGCGTTCAGCGCCAGCCAGGCCGCCTCGTCCCGGCCCGGCTCGAAGGTCCGCAGCCGCACGCCCGCGGGCAGCGGCACCGCGTCCGGCGCGGGCGCGGTGCGCCGCATCTGGCGCAGCTCGCGCACCAGATGCGCCCCGTGCACCTCGGCCAGGTGCCGGGCGGCCGGGAGGCCGCCGTGCGCCCAGAAGTCCAGCCCGCCGTCGGCCCCGGCCAGCACCGCGCGCACCAGCTCGCCGCCCAGGCCCCGGCCGCGCTCGGCCGGGGCCACCGTCAGCTCCACCGTCCCCGGCCGCTCCCCCTCGACCTGCGCGTAGCCCACCACCGTGCCGTCCACCGGCTGCAGCAGGTGCCGCACCCCTTCGCGCGGGCGGTCCGGCCGGATCCGCAGCCGCCCGGCCTCCGACACCGCCTCCCGCCCGTCCGCCCGGGCCGCCGCCGCCAGCAGCTCCCGCACCTGCCCGGCCTGCCCCTCCGTCAGCACCTCGACCTGCTCGACCCGGCCCGCGCCTGACGTGTTCTCAGAAGTCCGCATACCAGCGAGCGTACGTTCTCCGCCTCGCTTTCCGTACGGGTGCTCCCACGGTGCTACTGCAGGCCGCCGCTCGGCGGCTCCTCCGGGGGCTCCGGCGACTCGGGGGGCCAGGCCGCGAGCGCCAGTTCGGCCGTCGCGGCCAGCTCCGTCGCGTCCGCCCCGTCCCTGGCCCGCTGCGACATGCCCTGCAGCACCGCCCCGAAGTACCGCGCGAGCGCCGCCGGGGACGCCCCCCGCGGCAGTTCGCCCAGCCGGTCGGCGTCCGCCAGCCGCTCCTCGAACAGCCGCAGGTTCGCCGCCCGCAGCCCGCGCAGGAACTCCGCCACCTCCTCGCCCTGGACGGCGGTGTTCACCGCCGCGTTCATCACCAGGCAGCCCGCCGGGTGCGTCGGGTCCGGGTAGATCCGCGCCGCCTCCCGCAGGATCCGGGCGAACGCCGCCCGCGCCGACGCCTCCTGCGCCAGCGCCACCCCCATGAACCCCCCCTCCGGGGAGCGCCCGTACCCCTCCACCACCTCGCGGAACAGCGCCGCCTTGTCGCCGAAGGCCGCGTACAGGCTGCCCGGCTTGATCCCCATCGCCCCGGTCAGCTCGCCCACCGAGGTGGCCTGGTAGCCGCGCTCCCAGAACAGCCTGGTCGCCGCCGCCAGCACCGCCGCCCGGTCGAACGCGGGCGGCCTGCCCCGCTTCGCCGCCGGCCCGGTCGTCCCGGCCGTCCTCGTCGTCTCCGGTGTCATGCCGACCATTTTAGAGCGACCGCTCAAGAAAGGCGCCGGGGCGTGCTAGCTTCTTTCTTGAGCGATCACTCAATAAATGGGTGACGCCGAGAGAGAGGGGACCCCCATGTCCGCACGCCCGCTCGACGGCAAGACCGCCCTGGTCACCGGCGCCTCCCGGGGCATCGGCCGCGCCATCGCCGAACGCCTCGCCCACGACGGCGCCACCGTCGCCCTCGCCTACGCCCGCGACCACTCCGCCGCCGCCACCGTCCTCGACGGCATCCGCGCTCGCGGCGGCCGCGCCTTCTCCCTCCACGCCCCGCTCGGCACCCACGGCGACGCCGCCCGCCTCTGGGCCGCCTACGACGACGCCAGGGCCCCGCACCTGGCGGACGACGGCATCGACATCCTGGTCAACAACGCCGGCATCGGCCGCAGCGCCGCCCTCGCCGACCTCACCGAGGAGGCCTTCGACGAGGTCTTCGCCGTCAACGTCCGCGCCCCCTTCTTCCTCGTCCAGCAGGCCCTCCCCCGCCTGCGCGACGGCGGACGCGTCATCAACGTCTCCAGCGGCGCCGCCCGCATCGCGATGCCCGAGATCATCGCCTACGCCGCCACCAAGGGCGCCCTGGACACCTTCACCCTCAACCTCGCCAAGGAGCTCGGCCCCCGCGGCATCACCGCCAACTCCGTCCACCCCGGCATCGTCGACACCGACGTCAACGCCGCCTGGCTCCGCGACAACCCCGCCGCCCAGGCCCACGCCGCCTCCCTCGCCGCTCTCGGCCGCGTCGCCGACCCCACCGACATCGCCGACGTCGTGGCCTTCCTCGCCTCCCACGACGCCCGCTGGGTCACCGGCCGCACCATCGACGCGACGGGCGGCGCCGGGCTCTGAGCCGGACTCCGCCCCCGCCCGGTTCAGTAGACCGGCGCGACCCCCACCAGGCCCCACCCCCGGGCGGCGGCCCGCCGCGCCACCCGCAGCGGACCGTCGAGCAGTTCCTCGACCGGGTAGTCCGGCGCGTCCCCGAGATCCGCCAACCAGGCCCGTACCCGGTCGAGGACCCGCTCCCGCTCCTCCCCCGACCGTTCCAACACCGCCTCGAACTCCGGGAGCCGCGCCCGTAGCTGGTCCGCGGTCAGCACGAACTCCCCGAACCACCCCGGCAGCGCCAGCACCGCCCCCGGCCCCACCCCGTACGCCAACGCCCCGAACGGGAACGCCTTCCGCACCACCCCGGCGAAGAACAGCTCCGGCTCCGGCTCCTCCAACCACCCCATCACCGCCTCGCGGAACTCCTCCGCCGGGCCCGTCTCCCCGTACCACCCGCCGATCAACCGTCCGAGCCGATCGGCGTCCTCGTCCTCCCACAACCTGCGAGCGCCCCGCCCCGCACGGCTCCGCTCGTACAACGCCTCCCACCAGGCCCGCTCACCCTCGACCTCCACCGGCGGCACGAACAGTTCGTCCGCCTTCGGAAACCGCGCCAGTTCGGCATCGGGCAGCGCCGCGACCACCCACACCCCGGTGTACCCCATCGGGTTCCTCCTCCCGCCTTCCGGTCCGGAAACGCGAGAAAGCCCCCTGACTTCCCGTCAGGGGGCTTTCCCACAAAGATTGTTCGGCGGCGTCCTACTCTCCCACAGGGTCCCCCCTGCAGTACCATCGGCGCTGTGAGGCTTAGCTTCCGGGTTCGGAATGTAACCGGGCGTTTCCCTCACGCTATGACCACCGAAACACTATGAAACTGTGCACCACCCGACCGCACGTGTGCGGCGGGGGGTCGTTGTTTCAGAACAACACAGTGGACGCGAGCAACTGAGGACAAGCCCTCGGCCTATTAGTACCGGTCAACTCCACCCCTCACAGGGCTTCCATATCCGGCCTATCAACCCAGTCGTCTACTGGGAGCC